>NZ_CP030048.1:3601363-3901477 GCF_015291665.1 Bradyrhizobium sp. CCBAU 53338 | reverse complement strand
GCACGATGACCTTGCCGAGTTTCTTCAGCGCGGCCTTCTGATCCTCGCGATACATTGGCGCGCCGGCATAGATGACGTGGCGCAGCGAGGAATGATCGTATTTGTCTGCGGCGGGATGCTCGACCATCATCTTCAGGATGGTCGGCACCGTGAAGAGGTTGGCGACAAGATGCCTTTCGATCAGGCGGAATGCCTCGTCGATGTCGAATTTTTCGGTCGACAGCAGCACCGTGCAGACGCCGCGCGCGGTCTGCACCAGTTGATGCACGCCGGCGCCATGCGACAGCGGAGCCACCACCAGCGAGGCATCGGCCTCGGTGACGCCGGGGGTGAGATCGGCGAGATGGTTGGTGACGACAAAGCCCATCTGGCCGTGGGTCAGCACCGCGGCCTTGGAGCGGCCGGTGGTGCCGGACGTGAAAAAGAACCAGCAGGGGTCGTCATGCTCGACCGCGACGTTCTCGACCGCAACTCCCGCCTTCGATGCGATCGCATCGGCCACCGAGCGTTCGCCGAAAGATGCCTTGCCTTCGATGCTCCAGGTGAATTCCAGCGCGCCGCCTTTCACAGCCGCGGCGTGTTCGGGGAAATCGACATGACAGAGAAACGCCTTCGCGCCCGAGGCCTGTGCGAGATAGGCGACCTCGTCGGCCATCAGGCGGAAATTGGTGGGCACCCAGACCGCGCCGAGCCGGAAAGCCGCGAACATCGAAAAGAACATCTCGTCGCCATTCTTGGAATGAACGAGGATGCGGTCGCCCTTGTCGATGCCGCGTGCGGCGAGCGCCGCCGCGAGAGCCGAGACCTGCGCATCGATCTCGCGCCAGGTCCAGGTTTTGTCTCCCCAGACGAAACCGGGCCGCGAGCCATGCCGCCGCGCATTCTGCGTCAGCATATGAGCGAGATTCATGACACGGCGGGACATGCGGAGCGGCTGCATCGGGCTTCCTCTTGGGCGGCGAACGGCACGCAAGCCGTCCGCTCATTGAAGCCCATTTATCGCCATCGCCTGCGGCGTAGCAAGGCCGCCGGCCGCGCACCAGCCCCAAGGATTCCAAAACCCCTAGGGCTTTTTGAACTCGAACGGCGTCGCCGTGATCGCCTTCTCCTTGACACAGGCCTGCGAACCAAAACCGCCGCAATAGCTGCCGTGCAGGTCGAAGCGGATGGTGCGCGCAGCACCGCGCTTCATCGGCGGCGGCGCGATGCTGTAGCTACGGACATAGCCGTCGAACACGGCAAGTACGGCGCCATCGGGCCGCGTCACCAGGATGTCCAGCAGGCAGCCACCGGTTCCGCAATAGGTGCTCTCGCGTTCGCCGCATTTGGTGTCGCGGAAATCGACGATGTAATCGTCGCGGCCATCGCCGGTCAGGTCGACTTTGCGCACCGTATCAGGTGCAAACGTCACGGCGCCGCCGCCCTGGCTGTCGCATTCCTCCTTGGCGTAATGCACCGCCTTCTGCACGGCGGGCGGATAGTCGGCGGGATTGAACGGCTTGGCGTCGTCGGCGCGCGCCGCGGCCGTGAGCATCGTGAGCAGGACGATCAGACATCGCATGCGCGTTGGTCGCAGACGCAGCCGCCATCGTTCAGGGAATTTTAAACATGATCGGCGCAACCTCGCTCAGTTGTCGTGTACAGAGTGCCGCATCATGGTCAAAGCGCCCGTCGTTCTCCTGCTCTCGCTGGCGCTCGCCGGATGTGCCGTGGCTCCGCAAGCCCACCTCGCCGCGGATTCCGCATTCAAGCCCGCGCGCTATGCCTGGGATGGAGCAGGCGAAAATCCCAACCAGCCGCGCACCGCCATGCCGGCACACGCATCGCGCATCGCTGCGCAAGCCGAGAGCGACGGGCTCGACGCCGACCAGGACGCCAAGGTCAACCGCTCCCTGGTTATCTGCCAAGGCTGCCTGCGCCCCAATCCCCAGCCGGAGAATTCGCAGCTCGCCAGGGCCGCAGATTGAACCGAACGGCTCTTGCGTCGGTCTACTGAGATACCGCGCTGACACGGGCCGTCCCGGCCTATGGTCGCGTGCCATCATCTCAGGGACCATTCATGCTCACCCGCCGCAGCCTCATTGCCGCCTCTCTCCTCGTCGCCGCCAAGCCGGCCTTCGCTCAGGCCCCCGCCGCCAGCGACCCCGTTTCCATCCTGACGGCAATCTACACCCGCGCCGCCAAGGGCAAGGGCGACGGTGGCGCGGCCTTCGTCACCGAGAACAAGGCGGCCAAAGCGAAATATCTTTCCAAGGCGCTGGTTGCGCTGTGGGCCAAGGCGGACGCGCACACGCCGAAGGGCGATGTCGGGCCGATCGACTTCGATCCGGTGACCAATTCGCAGGAACCGGACGTGAAGTCGTTCAAGGTTGACGCGGAGAAGACGGAGACCGACAAGGCGAAGCTTGCGGTGACAATCACCGGCCACCGCAACGACCGCAAACCCGCCGACCAGATCGTGCGCTACGACTTCGTGCTCGAAGCCGGCAGCTGGAAGATCGACGACATCAAGGGCTCCTCCGACGGCGAAGCCTGGTCGATCCGCAAGATGCTGACGGACTCGCTGAAGAACTGACCGGAGATTTCATGAGCGACGTGATCAACAACAAAGCCCATCACCGCTACGAGCTGGAGGTGGAGGGCTACATCGCGACCGAACATTACAAGCTCGACGGCAACGTCATCACCTTCGAGCATACCGATGTGCCGAAGGAACTCGGCGGCAAAGGCGTCGGCTCGAGACTGGTGCAAGGCGCACTGGACCAGGTCCGCGCCAGCGGCCTGAGGCTGATCCCGCAATGCCCGTTCGTGAAGGCGTGGATCGAGAAGCACCCGGACTATCAGGACCTGGTGAAGAGATAAGCCGGCCCAGGCCCGCCGATCTCGCGACGGGCCTGCCGAAATTCCACGGCCTATTGCCCGTGCTTCAGCATATCCTGATCATTCAGGTCCCAGTCCTGCCACAGCTGGAGCACGCCGAGGACTACTGCGACCCCGCCGAGACTCGTGTGGTAGATTCTGAGAAAACCTTCGCCGGAATAGCCGAGCACGTAGGGCGAAACGATGAGCCACAGCCCGATCAGGATCGTCGCGGCCTCCTGCCAGCGCTGCAAGGCGACATATTCGAGCTGGCTGAGGCCAAATATGACGAGCCCGACTACGACCGCGTTCACGACGATCGTCTGCTGCCCCGCGATCCCAGATTGATCCTGGATGGGAAACCACGGCGAGGCGACAATCAGCGCGCCGAGCAGCATCCCACACCAGTCTTCCCATGTGCGATGAGTATTCAAGAAACTAAAGTCCGACATCGTACCCTCCTACAAAAGAGGCATACGTCGGCGGCTGGCTATCTTAATACTCCGAACGTCTAGCGACCCTGCCGGCCGCCTTCGGGCGTATGTCCTTCAAGGCACGTGGGAACCGCCGTGGAACTTGCAAGAGCAATATCGAAGATTATTCGCGACCGCCACGCGATGTTCACGGCAGGAATTCATGCCGCAAATGAGGCGGACCGGGACACGCACTTTCCGGAGATCTCATCTGCGACAACCTCCCGTGGTCCCGCCTTGGCAAGCGCGGGTTCAGGCGCCTAGATCACGGAATAATCATGGCTTCGGAAGGATTAAGCATGGCGGCATCGGTACGCGACAACAAGGACAGCAGCCGTTTCGAGCTCGATGTCGGCAGCGAGATCGCCTTCGCCAATTACCGGCTGACGCCCTCGGCCGTCATCATCACCCACACCGAGACGCCGCGCGCGCTGCGCGGCCGCGGCATTGCGTCCGAGCTGATCAAGGGCGCGCTCGATATCATCCGCGGCGACGGCAGAAAGGTGATCGCGGGCTGTGGCTTCGTGGTCGACTATCTCGACAGGCATCCGGAGAATGCGGATCTCAAGGCCTGAACGCGAAAGGGCCCGCGACGTCGCGGGCCCTTCCCTAGTTGCCTGGCGTCGACCGGAGCGTGCCGGTCAGTGCTTGATTTCAGGCGGCAGCTTGCCGCCATTGGCGGCGAGCTTGGACATCACCTGCTTGTGCAGCCAGACGTTCATGGTGGCGGAGTCGTTCGTGTCGCCGGTGTAGCCGAGCTCCTTGGCGAGGTCCTTGCGCGCAGCCAGGCTCGAATCGACGTCGAGGGCCTTCATCAGGTCGACGATCGAGGTCCGCCATTCCAGCTTCTCGCCCTTGTGCGCGGCGGCGGCCTTGTCGACGATCGCCGCAACATCCACAGTTGCAGCCGGCGCTGCGGCGGGCGCAGACGCTGGCGCCGATCCGCCCGGCGCGGCTCCTGCGGGCGCAGGCGTGCTGCCCGCGGGTGCGCCGCCGGCGGGCGTCGCGGAAGCCGCATGGCTACCGAAGATTGCGCCCATGATTTTCCCGAAAATGCTCATGTCTGCTCCCCGAAAAGGATCCCTTGGAAGGCCCTGTGTGGGCACTTATAGACGAAGTTACGTCGTAGCGCCCGCGAAGTTCCGCGAACCTGCAGGCAGCATGAGCTTATCTGCGGCGAAATGACGACCGGATGACGTCACCGAGGTTGCACTGCGGCAACGAATCTCACCCAAGCGTGAGGGACAGGACTCGGAAATCGGCGTACGCTTCTCGTTCAGCTCGCGATGCCAACAGGAATTCGCGTCTGATTGGACTCGCGAAACTCAGAGAAGCGGCCGCTTGCGCCGTTGTCGGCGCCGAATTCGGCTGCATGACAAGGGAGCAAGCCGACCATGGCCACACTCTATCAGGGCAATGTCCCCACGATGGGCCAGACCGCAGATGCGGCTGGACCGGTCATCCGAACCATCCACCTCTCCGACCTGCACGACGCGCTCAAGCGTGGTTGGGAAGACTTCAAGGCCGTTCCGAGCCACGCCATCATCCTCTGCGTGATCTATCCGGTGCTCGGCCTCGTGATCGCGCGCGTCGCGATGGGCTATTCGGTGATACCACTGCTGTTTCCGCTGGCCGCGGGCTTCGCCCTGATCGGCCCGTTCGCAGCGCTCGGCCTTTATGAGCTCTCCAGCCGCCGCGAACGCCATGAGGAAGCCAGTGCCTGGGATGCGATGGACGTGCTGCGCTCCCCCTCCTTCGGCGCCATGCTCGGCCTCGGCACGCTGCTGCTCGCGTTGTTCGTGACCTGGGTCGCGACGGCGCAGGCGATCTATGTCGCCGCGTTCGGCTATGAGGGCGTGACCGGAATCTCGGATTTCGTGACGCGCGTGCTGACGACATCGCAGGGCTGGTGGCTGATCGTGGTCGGCTGCGGCACGGGCTTCCTGTTCGCGCTTGCAGCGCTCTGCCTCAGCGCCGTATCGTTTCCGCTGATGCTCGACCGCCATGCCGGAGCGTTCGAAGCGATGGTGACGTCGCTGCGCGTCGTCGCCAAGAACCCGGTGCCGATGGCAGCCTGGGGCCTGATCGTCGCGGTGCTGCTGGCGCTCGGAACGATCCCCGCGTTCCTCGGGCTCGCCGTGGTCATCCCCCTGCTCGGCCACGCCACCTGGCATCTCTACCGCAAGGTGATCGTCTCCGAGCCCGGTGCGCGGCCGGTGCCGCCTCCGCCGCAACGTCCGCGCAAGCCGGCCGCAGATTTCCCCGCCAATCTCTTCCCGTGGCGGAACAGGGAATAGCGCGACGGACCGGCGATCTCGTTCGGGCCGATCCCGCCCCATGTCCCGGGCGGGATCGGCTGCCGTCATAGGCCTTGCTTTGGCCGCGGTTACATCTGACATTGCCGCCGCCGGTCATATCGCTTCACGGAATCAATTACATCTGATGACCCTGACGATTTCTCGTCTCGCTCTCGCAGCCTTCGCCCTCTCAGCCTCCATCGTGTCCGCCGAGCCCGCTTTCGCCGCGGTCGCTTGCGGCTCGGGCAATTTTGACGCCTGGCTTGCGGATTTCAAAACCGAGGCCGCGGCCAAGGGCATTTCGCAACAGGCCATCACCGCTGGACTTGCCGGCGTCACGTTGGACCAGGGCGTGCTCAACCGCGACAAGTCGCAAAAGGTCTTCACGCAGACGTTCGAGGAGTTTTCCGGCCGCATGGTGCCGCCGCGGATGATGCGCGGCTCCAATAAGATGAAGCAGTACGGATCGGTGCTCTCGCGCATCGAACAAACCTATGGCGTGCCCGGCGAGATCCTGGTCGCGATCTGGGGTCTGGAAACCGATTTCGGCGTCAACACCGGCAAGTTCGCGACGATCCGCTCGCTGGCGACGCTCGCCTATGACTGCCGGCGCTCCGAGCAATTTCGCGGCGAGCTGATGGATGCGCTGCGTATCGTCCAACGCGGTGATCTCGCACCCGCCGACATGAAAGGCGCCTGGGCCGGCGAACTCGGCCAGACCCAGTTCATGCCTTCATCATGGATGAAATACGCCGTCGATTTCGACGGCAACGGCAAGCGCGACCTGCTGCACAACGCGCCCGACGTGCTCGCCTCGACCGCCAACTATCTCGCCGGCTATGGCTGGCAAAGGGGCAAGGACTGGCAACCGGGCAGCCCGAACTTCGCGGTGCTCCAACAGTGGAACAAGAGCGAAGTCTATTCCAAGACGGTGGCCTATTTTGCCACCCAACTTGCGCACGCCCCTTAAGACACGCGCGGAAACAAAGCGCGTCGGGCCGATCGCCCTGGCGACCGGCCCTCTCTTGGATTGCGCTTGCCTACCCGACTACTTGCCCATGGTGGCGTGCATCGCCTTGTTCAGGTGCATGCCGCACGCACCCATTTTGCCGTTGAGCATGGAGTCCTGCGCGGAAGCAATTTCCTTCTGCGCGGCCATTTTCACGTCGCCGTCCGGCATCCCCTCGACCGCGGTCTCGGTCTTTTCAAGATTGCCCGAGCTGCAGCCGCCCATGCCGTGCTTGGCGGCCTGGGCCGGTGCGAGGGCGAATGCGACGGCGGCAATTGCGATAACCCCGAGTAACTTCGTCATGATGTTACTTTCCTTCTTTTGTTCTTGAGACAGGTCCAGCGACATTGCCGGAATCTGCGACATGACTTTGCTTCGGACGCGACAACTTGCCGCAATAAATTCCCCGCGAGAATTGCGTGATGTTGCGCATCACGCAGAGCCCTCATGCGAAATTTCTGATTTTCATTACAACTTCGTAATCAGGATCTGCACGTTCAGCGTGTGCAACGCACCATCGAAATGGTCTCTCCCATCGATGGACCCGGCAGACCACGTTAGGTCGCCGCGAGCCCTTTGAAGCGCTCACGGTGCTAACTCGTGGCCTTGATTGCCCTCTCTGACTTCAAACCGGATGATCACAGCTACGGCATAGTATGAATATAAATTCTTTTCTATGAATTCCAATTCATGCGAATCATGCATGGCGGACTTGGGCCTACAAGCTGGTCCGACGCCTTGCAGATCACTGGAACGTAACTTATTTCCGTAACGATCGGAACCGTCGAATAGTTGATAAATCCGTGATTTCACGGGTACTTATCGCATCGAATGCATGTTTCCGCCCAGCTATTGGGCGGCTGCGCCCAGAGGTTAAGCGTTTCTTACCCGCGCCATGCGCTTCACGCTTAGCTGCATCGCAACATCGGAACTTTCGCACTGCACTACGCTCACCTATATTCATTTCAATGATGACGCCCGCAAGGGCTGAATCGAACTACAGGAGACTACCAATGCTGCTCTCGCTCATCCGCATGATCCAGGCTTTCCGGGACTATCAGCGCAATGTTGCCGAGCTGTCCCAGCTCAGCGATCGCGAACTGGCCGACATCGGCCTCGATCGCTCGGACATCCCGCGCGTTGCCGCCGGTCAGTATCAGGGCTGATATCGTTCAGCTCTTTACCGGACGAACCGATAGCGCCCGCCTCGTGCGGGCGTTGTCGTTTCTGATGGCGAAAACTCGATCTCGGCGATTCCACTGACCGCCGAAAAGCGCTACCTGTCCGCCCCATGACAGGACCCCTATCCAACACCGTGCACGTCATCGGCGCCGGCCTTGCCGGTTCCGAAGCCGCCTGGCAGGTGGCCAAATCAGGCGTACCCGTGGTGCTGCACGAGATGCGGCCGGACCGCATGACCGAGGCGCACCGCACTGACGGGCTTGCCGAACTCGTCTGCTCCAACTCGTTCCGCTCGGACGACGCCGCCAACAACGCCGTCGGCCTGCTGCACGCGGAGATGCGCCGCCTCGGCTCGCTGATCATGCGCGCGGCCGACGCCAACCAGGTCCCCGCCGGCGGCGCACTCGCCGTCGACCGCGACGGCTTCTCCGCGGCCGTGACCAAGGCGCTGGACGACCACCCCCTGATCGAGATCGCCCGCGGTGAGATCAAGGGCCTGCCGCCGGCCGAATGGAGCAACGTCATCGTTGCAACCGGCCCCCTCACCTCTGCGCCGCTGGCGGACGCCATCCGCGAACTGACCGACGAGAACGCGCTCGCCTTCTTCGATGCGATCGCACCGATCGTGCATCGCGAATCCATCGACATGTCGGTGGCCTGGTTCCAGTCGCGCTACGACAAGGTCGGCCCCGGCGGCACCGGCGCCGACTACATCAATTGCCCCATGACCAAGGAGCAGTATGACGGCTTCGTCGCCGCGCTGATCGCGGGCGAGAAGACCGAGTTCAAGGAGTGGGAAACCAATACGCCCTATTTCGACGGCTGCCTGCCGATCGAGGTGATGGCGGAGCGCGGCCCCGAGACACTGCGTCACGGCCCGATGAAGCCGGTCGGCCTCACCAATCCGCACGATCCCGCGACAAAAGCCTACGCGATCGTGCAGCTGCGCCAGGACAACAAGCTCGGCACGCTCTACAACATCGTCGGCTTCCAGACGAAGCTGAAATACGGCGAGCAGCAGCGCATCTTCCGCACCATTCCAGGGCTGGAGAAAGCTGAATTCGCCCGCCTCGGCGGCCTGCATCGCAACACCTTCCTGAACTCGCCAAAGCTGCTCGACGGCCAATTGCGCCTGCGCGCGCAGCCGCGGCTGCGCTTTGCCGGCCAGATGACGGGCTGCGAGGGCTATGTCGAATCCGCCAGCGTCGGCCTGATCGCCGGCCTCTATGCGGCCGCGGATGCGCGCGGCGAGACACTTGCAAGCCCACCCAGCACCACGGCGCTCGGATCGCTGCTCGGCCACATCACCGGCGGCCATATCGAGACCATCGAGCCGGGCACGCGCTCGTTCCAGCCAATGAACATCAATTTCGGCCTGTTCCCGCCGCTTGCCAGCGCACCGACGAAGAAGCCAGACGGCACGCGCCTGCGCGGCAACGAGAAGACGGTGGCCAAGAAGCAGGCGATGAGCGCCTTGGCGCTCGCCGATCTCGATCGATGGATCGCCGATCATTTGCGCATCGCCGCAGCCGCGTGAGATATCGATGAGTCTCCCGAAAGACGACGCCGCGGTGCTCTCGGCGCGCTGGATCGAGGGCGTGCTGCTGAAGCGCGACGTGTTCTCGACGGTCGAGCGCGGCCGCTACCGCGATGACAGCGGCGAAGTCGACGCCGTACTGCGCCGGCTCGATGAAGTGCCGTGGTGGTCGTTCCTGCTCGCACGCCACTTATTCGCGCGAGAGAAGCACGCACTGGCGCTCGCCAAGGGCCTCGATGTCGGTCCCGAGCTGCTCTGGGCCGGCCGCCGCGCGCTGGTGCGCGGCTTCGTCGACGGCGTCGCGCTGCATCTGGCCAAGCCGCATGGCGACCTCGCCTATTTCCGCTCGGCCAAGGCGGCGCTGCGCCGGCTGCGCCGCGCCGGCATCTGCCACAACGATCTCGCCAAGGAGCAGAACTGGCTGGTCGGCCGCGATGGGCGCGCCTACGTGACCGACTTCCAGCTCGCGGCCTGCTTCGCACGCCGCGGCCGGCTCTATCGCATCCTTGCCTATGAAGACCTCCGGCATCTGCTCAAGCACAAGCGCTCCTATGCGCCCGAGGCGCTGACGCCGCGCGAGCGCAAGATCCTGGCAAAGAAATCCTTCGCCGCGAGCCTGTGGCTCGCCACCGGCAAGAAGGTCTATCGCGCCATCACCCGCGGTCTGTTCAACTTCACCGACCGCGAAGGCGGTGGCCGCCGGCTCGTCAACGACGCGCCGGTGCTGGCCAAGCTGATCCGCAAGAACCCCGCCGTGCGCGACACCGCCATCGTCGCGTTTGCCGACCGCCGCTCCGGCGTCGGGCTCTACGCGTTCGTGGAAGCCGACCAAGCCGCGCTCGAAGGCCAGCTCCGCAACGAGCTCACCGCTGCCAAGGGTCCGAAGCCCCCAGAACACATCCAGGTTGTCCACGCCCTGCCGCGCGATGCCGGCGGCAAGCCGCGCACCGAGATCCTGCAACTCGTGGCCATGAACCAGCTCGACCTGATCGAGCCAATGATGAAGAACGACCAGGACCGCGCCTTCCTGAGGGACATCCTGGAGCAGCGCAAGAACCTGCGCGACCGCTTCAACTTCGAGGCCGACCTGCCCACCAGTCAGACACCAGCGCCTTGAAGCGTCCACAATGCCGGTGGAGAAGCCGAAGATTACACAGACTTGGGGCACAATGACCAGCTGGGGGACCATGAGGCGCCGCGCCGCCCTGCTGATCGCAGGTCTGGTGCTGCTGGCGGTCGCGCCTGTGATGGCCGCGGAGTCCCCCGCCGAACAGATCTCCGCCTTCCGGGCGAAGCATGGTGAGGGCCGCGTCGTGCGCGACGCTACGCTCGACCACATCGCGATGAACCAGGCCCGCGCGATGGCGGCCAAGGATGATCTGAGCCACGATGCCCTTGGCCCGTTCACCAAGCGCGTCGCGCCGTCAGGCGCGGGCCGCGCCGCCGAGAACATCGCCTACGGCTACGACACCTTCGAGAAGACGCTCGGACAGTGGATCGACTCGTCCGGCCACCGCAAGAACCTGCTGCTGCACAATGCCTCGCGCGTCGGCATCGCCAGCGCGAAGAACGCCAGCGGCAAGCGCACCTATTGGGCGATGGTGATCGCCGGCGATTACGAGCCGAAGCCAGGGAAGGGCAAGGGCAAGAAGGACAGCGAGCCACTGGTCGCTGTGAAACGCGAGGTCACCCCTGCGAGCAAGCCAAGATCCAGCAACTGCCACGTCAAGCTGCTCGGCCTCTGCATCTGAGACGTAGCCCGCTCCCGGCTTGCTCGCCTTGTTCGGCGCCTTTAATCCATGCTGATAGATGGATCGCGAGAGGGAGAGCCGATTGATCGACATCGATCGAATACGCGCCGACACGCCGGCCGCCTCCTGGCGCGCCTATCTCCACAATGCTGGAGCGGCACTGATGCCCACGCCGGTTGTGGAGGCGCTGAAGTCGCATATCGATCTGGAGAGCGAGATCGGCGGCTATGCCGCTGCCGACCGCGAGTCCGGCCGGCTCGACGCGGTATACGGCTCGGTCGCGCGTTTGCTGAATGCCGCGCCGGACGAGATCGCACTCATGGAGAACGCGACCGTCGCCTGGCAGATGGCGTTCTACGCGCTGCCGTTTTGCGCAGGCGACCGAATCCTGACCGCCGAGGCAGAATACGCCGCCAACTACGTCGCGTTCCTTCAGGTCGCCAAACGGACGGGCGCAGTCATCGACGTGGTTCCGAGCGATGCCACCGGCGAGCTCGACATCCAGGCGCTCGAACGCATGATCGACGACAAAGTGAAGCTGATCGCCATCACCTGGGTTCCGACCAATGGCGGGCTGGTCAATCCCGCCGCGGCCATCGGCAAGATCGCGCGGGCACAAGGCATTCCCTATCTGCTCGATGCCTGTCAGGCGGTCGGGCAGATGCAAGTCGACGTCGAAGCGATCGGCTGTGACATGCTCTCCGCCACCGGCCGCAAGTTCCTGCGCGGTCCGCGCGGCACCGGCTTCCTTTACGTCCGCAGACCGCTGCTGCAAGGGCTGGAGCCGCCGATGATCGACCATTTTGCGGCACCCTGGATCTCGCGGAACCACTATCAGCTCCGCGACGATGCGCGCCGGTTCGAGACCTGGGAGAACAATTACGCGGCGCGGCTCGGTCTGGGCGCCGCCGTCGACTATGCCCTCGCGATCGGCCTCTCCCCGATCGAGCAGCGCTGCCGCCTGCTGGCCGGCCGCCTTCGCAAGGGCCTCGTCGCTATCAGCGGTGTCACCATTCGCGACCTCGGCCGCACACCGGGTGCCATCGTCAGCTTCACGATGGACGGCTACGAAGCAGACGCGATCGTCAGCAGAGCGGCGGCAGCCGGCATCACCATCGGCGCATCAGATCCGTCGAGTACCCGGATCGATGCCGAAGCTCGCGCGCTGCCGGTGGTCGTGCGGGCGTCCCCGCATTACTACAACACGGAAGCGGAGATCGATCGATTGGTCGCCTTCCTCGCAGGCCTGGCATCGCGATAGCGCGCTTTTCCGCCAGGAGCTTCAGGCCCTCGTCGTCAGTGGCGACAGCTGGTCCGTATCGAAGCGGGCGCGCAACTCGCTGATCGCTTTTGCGTCCGGCGCTCCGCTGGCGGTGAGCCTGGCCAATTCCTCGAAATAGTGTTCGTGCCCCGGTGGGGAGACGGTCATGAGCACGCGTGCGGGCTTGTCGCTGACATTGGTAATGTTGTGAGGAACGCCCGGAGGAATGAAGAGGTAGGTCCCCGGCTTGGCCCGGACAACCTCTTCGGCGACGTGCCATTCGCACTCGCCTTCGAGCATGTAGAAGGTCTCTTCCTGCACACGATGAACATGCCGGCCCGTGGCGAACCCGGCCGGAATCGTCCAATCGAACATGCTGGTGTGACGGGTGTCCTCCCCCGTCACCAGAAAA
This sequence comes from Bradyrhizobium sp. CCBAU 53338, assembly GCF_015291665.1. Classification (NCBI taxonomy): domain Bacteria; kingdom Pseudomonadati; phylum Pseudomonadota; class Alphaproteobacteria; order Hyphomicrobiales; family Nitrobacteraceae; genus Bradyrhizobium; species Bradyrhizobium sp. CCBAU 53338. Next base: position 3,888,696 of record NZ_CP030048.1, on the reverse strand, counting down.
GCCATCGGCTGACCGCGCAGCATCACTCCCCTGGTTTCGCCGGGCCTGCGGACGAGCGGCTTTGCGTTCATGTGGTCCTCCATGGCTGGTCGCCAGATTGCCTGGCAACGGCACCATGATGACCCGCCTGCTCCGGGAAGTAGCGAACCAACGCGGAAATCATTGCAAAAAACCTGCGAAATGTGGCCTTCTTCGGCGATGGCCGCGATCCTTGAATTTGGTCCGTTCCGCCTCGACGCCGATGCAGGGATTCTGTTCCGCGGGGCCGAGCCAACCCTGCTCGGCCAGCGCGCGGTGCAGCTTTTGACCTTGCTGGTGCAGCAAGCCGGCATGCCAGTATCGAAGGACGCCTTGATCGAGGCAGCGTGGCCCGCCCAGGCAATTGAAGACAGCAACCTGACAGTCCAAATGGCCGCCGTCCGGCGTACGCTGGCAGACGCTTCCGGGGGCGCGCAATGGATCGAGACCCTGCCACGGCGCGGCTATCGCTATGTCGGTCCGTCCGTGACGGTGTCCGACCCGGCGAAGGCCTCCACACCATCGCTGACATTGCCGGACAGACCATCAATCGCGGTGCTTCCGTTCACGAACCTGAGCGGCGACGCGGAGCAGGACTATTTTGCCGACGGAATGGTCGACGACATCATCACCGGCCTGTCCCGCATCAACTGGCTGTTCGTGATCGCGCGGAACTCCACGTTTACGTACAAGGGCCGAGCGGTCGAGGTGAAGCAGGTCGGCCGCGAGCTTGGTGTGCGCTACGTGCTGGAAGGCAGCGTCCGCAAGACCGGCAGCAATGTGCGGATCACGGGTCAGCTGATTGATGCGTCGACCGGCATGCATGTGTGGGCCGAGCGCTATGACCGCCGGTCCGATGATATCTTCGCGCTTCAGGACGACATTGCCATGTCGGTCGTGGGTGCCATCGCGCCGAGCCTGCGTCGCGCCGAAATCAACCGGGTCAAGCGCCAGCGGCCCGACAGCCTCGATGCCTATGACCTCGTCCTGCGGGCCCAGCCTGACGTCGATTCCGGCATGCCGGAGCATGTGACGCAAGCGCTTGTTCTGCTCGAGCGCGCGATCGCGCTCGAGCCCTCCTACGCACTGGCGCACGGCAACGCCGCGATGTGCCATCATTGCCTTTTCCTTCGTGCCGGTTTGCAGGAGGCGAGCCGCGCCGCCTCGATCAATCATGCACGATCGGCCATCGCCCACGGGCAGGATGACGCCGTTGCGCTCACATTGGCGGGCTTTTCGATCGGCATGGATGGGCACGATCGCTCCGCGGCATTCACCGCGCTCGACGCGGCGCTTTCGATCAGCCCGTCATCTGCGCTGACTTACATCCTCGGCAGCGTCATGCTGGGCTGGGGTGGCGATGCCGACCGCGCCATCGAATGGAGCGAGCGCGGCATGCGGCTCAGCCCGTTCGATTCCTGGGCGTTCGCAGCCTTCGACGCACAGGCGATGGGACACTTCCACCGCGGCCGGTTTGAAGAGGCCTGCCGTGCGGCCTACCGCTCGGTTCAGGCCAATCCGCGCCACAGCATCACCCACGTGCAATTGGCGGCGGCGCTCGCAAAGCTCGGCCGATTGCAGGAGGCAAAAGCAGCCGCAGCCCGGGTGCTGGAACTGCACCCGACTTTCCGCTACGGCCGTCAATTCCAGGGCGTCAACTGCGCGCCGGCGTTGGCGGCGGAGCTTGGTGAGGCCCTTCGCGCCGCGGGGCTGACGGAATAGTCCGCTTCAGGTGCAGCGCGCGCTCAAACCGGAGGCGCTGAGCTTGGCCATGACCTCGTCGAGATGCGCACTGTCGCGAGTCTCGATGACGAGTTGCAACAGCGTCGCCTTCGCCGGCAGATCCGAGAAGGTCCGCTGGTGCGAGACCTCGATGATGTTGGCACCGGCCTCTGCGAGCAGCGCCGCGACCGCGGCCAACTGGCCAGGCCTGTCAGGAATATCGAGCGAGAGCTGCGTCAGCCGCCCCTCACGCGCGAGTTCGCGCGTCAGCACCGAGGCAATGAGCCTGGTGTCGATATTGCCGCCGCTCAGGACCAGACCAACCTTCTCGCCGGCAAACCGCGTGGGATCGGACATGATGGCCGCCAGGCCTGCGGCGCCGGCGCCCTCGACGACCGTCTTCTCGATCGAGATCAGGGTCGCGACCGCACGCTCGAGCTCGGCTTCGTTGACGAGCGCGATGTCGTCGACGAGGCTGCGAACGATTTCCGTGGTGATCCTGCCCGGCGATTTGACCGCGATGCCTTCGGCGAGCGTATCGCCGCGCGCCGGGAGATTGCCGCCATGGACGGCATTGTACATCGAGGGATAAAGCCAGGCTTCGACGCCGAGAATCCGCAGCGACGGTTTTAGCGATTTTGCGGCAATGGCAATGCCGCTGATCAGGCCGCCACCGCCGATCGGGACGACCAGCGTGTCGAGTTCCGGCACTGCCTTGAGCATCTCCAGCCCGACCGTGCCCTGCCCCGCGATGACGCGTGGATCGTCATACGGATGGACGAAGATCATGCCGCGGGCTTCGCCATGGCTTCGTGCAAACGCAGCCGCTTCCTCCAGCGTCGCGCCTGTCACGACCACCTCGGCACCATGATGCCTGGTGTTCTCGACCTTCACCATCGGCGTGCCCACGGGCATCACGATGGTGGCGGGAATGCCGAGCCGCCTGGCGTGATAGGCGACGCCCTGTGCATGGTTGCCCGCCGACATGGCGACGACGCCCCGCGCACGCTCCTCCGGCGTCAGTGCAGTCAGCCGGTTCAGCGCACCACGCTCCTTGAACGAGGACGTGAACTGGAGGTTTTCGAACTTGAGCCAGAGGTCGCAGCCGCAGATGTTGCTCAGCGTCCGGCTGTAGCTGCAGGGCGTCTCGACGACGGCGCCCCGGATGACCTCGGCCGCGGCGTGAATGTCAGCCGGCGTAACCGGAAGGCCGCTCAGATCAGAAGATGCGATTTGGGACATCTCAGCCATGGGACAGCATAGAGCATTTGACTGGTTTGGGCGACAAGCCAACCGCTATTTGGTAAATTCCCGGGATCGTGAAGCCCGCCACAGCGTCCACAAGGTGCGCAACCGCGAGACCGGCTGCGGCGCGAAGGGATTGCGCCCCGGCCGCGACAGCCGATCGAGATCGGCCCGTACCTGGCTCAGCGGCAGGAAGGCGGCCCGCGCCGAGAGCGGCACGTGCGCCAGCAGCGACAAGGCCGTCGCCAGATGCTGTCGCGCTTCGCCGATGAGCTGGTCCAGCACGGCATGGAGATCGGGTGTCGCCTTGCCAGCAAACACGTCCTCCATGCCGCAACCATGGCTGGTCAAAAATTGCTGCGGCAGAAACAATTGCCGATGCGACGAGTCCCGCGGCAGGTTCGCAATCACCTGCGTGATCCCTTGCGCCAATCCGGCGTGCCGCGCGAGATGCTCGGCCTCGTCCGAAGATACCCCCATGATCCGCGCTGCCAGCGCGAACAAAGCCGACGAGGTCGCGGCCAGATAGCCTTCAAGCGCCGTCATGGTCGGCATCGGATCGTTGTAGAGATCGAACTGATGCTCATCGACCAGCAACGACAATGGCTCGACCGGCAGGTCAAAATCGCGGATCGCGCGCAGCAACTCGGCTGCCACTGGATTGCCCTCGGCGCTGCCGTGAACGAGCCCGGAGAACAGGTCGGTCCACCATTGAAAGCGTATTTCGCCCGGCAAAGGCTGGCTCACCTGGTCGCGAACGCGAACGATCTCGACATTGAAGGCGTAGAGCGCCAGCAGCGCGCGGCGCTCGGCGGCCGGCGCGAACAGGGTCGCGGCATACCGCGGAAAGTCGTGGCTGCGCACCAGGTCGGCGCAGAACGTCGCGGTATCCGGCGGCGGCGCAGTGCTGCTCATGGCACGGCAATCAGCGCAGCCGCGACGCGGCGCCGTTCGCCCATCATGATGTTGTAGGTGCGCACGGCCGGGCCGGTCTGCATCGTGTCCAGCACCACCCTCACCGCCTTCAGCGCCTGGCGTAACTCCGGCGGCGCCAGCCAGAGCCCGGTTCCGGTACCAACCAGAAGGGTGTCGATGCTGTTGGCCGCGGCGAAAACCCGATCCAGCGAATAGCGGTCGATCTTGGCGGGATCAGTCACATCCCAGGCCCAGATCGCGTCGGGCAGGCAGAGCAGCGAGCCGCGGTGCGACATGCCGGCGAAGGCGAAGCCGCCCTTGCCATAGGCCTCGATGGGCGCCGGGCGCGGGAAATGGGGAGCGTTGGGATCGCCGGCCATGAGCTTCGTCCGAATGAGGCTACTGCCCTCGCAAACTCATGCGAGGGCATCCGGTTCGGATCATGCCTTGTTTTTCTTCGACGGCGGAGCCTCTTCCTTCGCATCTTCGCGATGCTCGCCGACGCCGAGATAGATCAGGATCGGTGCGGCGATGAAGATCGAGGTGTAGGTGCCGACCAGCACCACGCCGAACATCATGACGGCCGTGAAGCTGTGGATGGCATGACCGCCGAACAGCAGGAGCGCCAGCAACGCCAGCGTCACCGTGAAGTGGGTGATGATCGAGCGTGACAGCGTCGAGTTGATGGACTCGTTCAGCAGCTGCGGCATCGGCATCTTCTTGTAGCGCCGCAGCATTTCACGGATACGGTCATAGATGACGACAGTGTCGTTGAGCGAATAGCCCAGAATGGTCAGAAGCGCCGCGATGCTGGTCAGGTCGAAATCGACCTGGCTGATCGACATGAAGCCGATGGTCAGCACGATGTCGTGGACGTTGGCGATCATGGCGCCGAGCGCGAACTGCCATTCGAACCGGAACCAGAGATAGATCAGGATCGAGACGATCGCGAGCATCAGGCCGAGCATGCCGAATGCCAGCAGTTCGCCAGAAACGCGGGGGCCGACCACTTCGACGCGGCGGTACTCGACGGAATCACCGAGCGCGCCGCGGACCTTCTGCACGGCCTCCTGCTGGGCAGCGTCACCGCCGGGCTGCTCCGCGACGCGGATGAGGACGTTCTCCGGGCCACCGAACTGCTGCAACTGGACCTCGCCAAGACGCAGGCCGTCCAGGGTGGTTCGCATCGCCGCGATGTCGGCGGCGCCCGACTTCGCCCTGACCTCCAGCAACGTGCCGCCACGGAAGTCGATGCCGAAATTCAGGCCATGGGTGAAGAACAGCGTGATCGCAACGATCGACAGCGCCGCCGAGATCGGGAAGCTGATGCGACGGAAGCGTGTAAAGTCGAAATGCGTATTGTCCGGGACGATGCGCAGTGACGGCAGCCAGCCGAACACCGAGACCACGGTGAGGACAGCAATCAGGATGCCGAGCCCGATGAGAACGTAGTGAGTCACGGTCAGGCTCCTAGATCGGCACGTTCTGCGGCCGCTTCCACCGCACCCACCCGGCCACGATCAGCCGGGTCAGCGTGAAGGCGGTGAACACCGTAGTGATGATGCCGATGCCGAGCGTCACGGCGAAGCCGCGCACCGGACCAGTGCCGATGTAAAACAGCACCGCAGCGGCAATGAAGGTGGTGATGTTGGAATCGAGGATGGTCGCGAGCGCCCGCTTGAACCCGGCGTCGATCGCCGAGATCGCGTTGCGGCCGCCGCGCAGCTCCTCGCGGATGCGCTCGTAGATCAGCACGTTGCTGTCGACCGCGATGCCGACGGTGAGCACGATGCCCGCAATGCCGGGCAGCGTCAGCGTGGCATTGAGCAGCGACAGCAGGCCGAAGATCATGGCGACGTTGACGGCCACCGCGATGTTGGCGAACACGCCGAACAGGCGGTAGGTCAGCAGCATGAATACGATGACCATGATCGAGCCGACATAGGCCGCAAGCTCGCCCTTCTCAATCGAGTCCTGGCCGAGGCCCGGACCGACGGTGCGCTCCTCGGCCACAGCGAGCGGCGCCGGCAGCGCGCCGGCGCGCATCAGGATCGCGAGGTCGTTGGCTGACTGGACGGTAAAGTTGCCCGAGATCTGCCCCTGCCCCCCGGTGATGGGCTCGCGGATCACAGGCGCCGAGATCACCTCGTTGTCGAGCACGATCGCGAACGGCAGCCCCACATTCTCCTGCGTGGCCTGCGCGAATTTGCGCGCCCCAGTGGAGTTGAAGCGGAAGGAGACGATCGGCTCATTGGTACGCTGGTCAAATCCGGGCTGCGCATCGGTAAGCTCGGCGCCCGAGACCAGCACCTGCTTCTTGACGACGTAAGGCACCTTCGGCGTGCTCTGGCTCATCAGGAGCTCGGAATCCGGCGGCACGCCGCCGCGTTGCGCCTGGTCCGGCGGCACCGAGGTGTCGACCATGCGGAATTCCATCTTCGCGGTCTTGCCCAGCAATTCCTTCAGATGCGTCGGGTCCTGGAGGCCCGGAACCTGCACCAGAATTCGGTCGGTGCCCTGGCGCTGGATCACCGGCTCGACGGTGCCGAGCTCGTTGACGCGGCGCTCCACGATCTGGATCGATTGCTCGATGGTCTTGCGCATGCGCTCGACCATCGCCGGCTGCGACAGCGCCAGGCGAATCAATCCACCGCCGGCATCGGAGACGTCGAGGTCGCGCTGGCTGCTCGACCCGAGCAGGCCGCCGACCGGCTGTGCGAGGTCACGCAGCTTGGCCAGCGCGGTCTCGAACTCGGTGTCCTTGACCCGGACCTCGACGGCGTCACCGCGAGTCGCGAGGCCCGTATAACCGATCTTGGCCTCGCGCAGCACGCGGCGGACATCGTCGCGAACCTGGTCGAGCTTTTCCTTCTTGACGTAATTGGCATCGACCTCGAGCAGCAGATAGGAGCCGCCCTGAAGGTCGAGGCCGAGCACGAGCCGACGCTGCGCCCAGGCGGGCCAGGTCTTGACCTGCGCCTCGGGGAAGAAATTCGGGACCGCGCAGAGGCACACGATCAGCGCCGTCAGGATGATCCCGAGCGCCCTCCACCGCGTGAAATACAACATCGACTGGACCTGTCAGATCAGGAGATTTTAAAGACTCGCGGGAAAGCGCTCACTTCGCCGCGGCGTCGTCCTTCGCGCTTTCCTTCGCGCTGTCCTTGGCCGGCTCGCCCTTGGCGCGCACGCCCGAGATCATCGACCGCATCTGGCGCACGCGCACGCCGTCGGAAATCTCGAACTCGATCTGGTCGTCATCGACCACCTTGGTGACCTTGCCGACCAGGCCGCCCGAGGTCACGACGGTGTCGCCGCGGCGGATGTTCTTCACGAGTTCGGCGTGGTCTTTCACCTTCTTCTGCTGCGGGCGCAGAATCAGGAAGTACATGATCACGAAGATCAGGGCGAACGGCAGCAGCGACATCAACATGCTGTTGGTGTCACCGGCGCCCGCGGCCTGGGCATACGCAGGGGTAATGAACATTCGGACGATCCTCGTGGAAACGGGGGAAAACCGGTCAGGCCCTCAAAGGCGACCGGTTCGGTCAAATTCGCGCGGACTATAGCGACCACCGCCCCAATTGCAACGCTGCCAGACCGCCCCTTTTGGCCACCTTGCGGCGCGCCGTCAGGCCCGATAAGGCTGCATTCTCAGGAACTTCGGACATGCCAAAAAAACCAAGCAAAAGCCCGGCCGGCAAAGGCCCCCGTACCCCTGCCACAAAGCCCGCCCAGGTCGCGGCAAAACGCCCCAAGGCGGTCCAAAAGGCCCCCCTCTCCAAGGCCGTCCCGGACCTCTCCCAGGACCGCATCGTCCGCGCGCTGGAGACGATTGCGGCGCACCTTGCAGCCCAGGGCAGGCCGGCCGTCGAACGCGAGTCGTTCGAGCGGGCGGACGCTTATGTCTGGCACCCCGACGGCCGCCTGGCCGCAGTGCCGCGGGTCAGTCGCGTCGAGCTGTTCCTGCTGAAGGGCGTGGACCGGATGCGCGACATCCTGATGGAGAACACCGAGCGTTTCGCCAACGGCTTGCCCGCCAACAACGCCCTGCTCTGGGGTGCGCGCGGCATGGGCAAGTCGTCGCTCGTGAAGGCGGCGCATGCCAGCATCAACGCCGATCGCAAACCCTCTGAAAAGCTCAAGCTGATCGAGATCCATCGCGAGGACATCGAAACGCTGCCGATGCTGATGGAGAAGCTTCGCGACTCGAGCTTCCACTTCATCGTTTTCATCGACGACCTCTCCTTCGACGGCAATGACGCGTCCTACAAATCGCTCAAGGCCGTGCTCGAAGGTGGCATCGAGGGCCGGCCCGACAACGTCATCCTCTATGCGACGTCCAACCGCCGTCATCTGCTGGCGCGCGACATGATCGAAAACGAGCGCTCGACGGCGATCAACCCGGGCGAGGCCGTCGAGGAAAAGGTCTCGCTGTCGGACCGCTTCGGCCTCTGGCTCGGCTTCCACCGCTGCAGCCAGGACGAATACCTCGCCATGGTGCGCGGCTATTGCAGCCATTTCGGCATCAAGGTCGACGACGAGGCGCTGGAGCGCGAAGCGCTGGAATGGTCCACCACGCGCGGCTCGCGCTCGGGTCGCGTCGCCTGGCAGTTCGTGCAGGAGCTGGCGGGGCGCCTCGGCGTCAAGCTGACGACGAAGTAGCACTGATTTCAAGCACAGGATCGCCCGCCCCATGACACACAGGGCGGGCGATAATTTCGTTCTTGTGGAGAGAGCGAGAGCCCGACGGGGCCTTACGCCCCGTTCAGGAATTGAAGCGGGTCAACCGGGCTCGATCCCTTACGGATCTCGAAGTGGAGCTGCGGCGACGCCACCTCCCCGGATTGACCCGACTTGGCAATGACCTGACCGCGCTTGATGGTATCGCCGCGCTTCACCAGCAGCTCACTCGCATGGGCATATGCGGTGACGTAGCCGTTGGCGTGCCGAACCAGGACCAGATTGCCGTAGTTTTTCAGCTCGTTGCCGGAATAGGCAACGACGCCGTCATCAGCCGCCTTGACCGGCGTGCCTTCGGGCACCGCGACGTTGATGCCGTCATTCGCCTTGCCATTGGTCTTGGTGCCGTAGCTCGTGATCACCTTGCCGCGCACCGGCCAGCGGAAGGTCGGCAGCGAGCTGGTGGTCTCCGCCGCTTTGGCCGGTGCTTCGGCAGCGGGTTTCTCGTCGATGTTGGCGGTTGCCTGGGCCAGACGCGCACTCTGCGCCGGCTGGGCGACAACGGCCATCCTGGTGGCGGGCGCGGGAGCGGCCGCGACCGGCTGCAACGCAGCCGCAACGGGCGCTGCAGCAACAGGGGCCGGAGCAAGCGGAGCCGCAGCCGCGGCGGTCCTCGCGCCCGGCACGGTCAACCTGGTGCCGAGCTTGAGCTTCGTCGACGGCTGCATTCCATTGGCGCGAGCCAGCTCCGCCGCGGAGATATGGTTCTTGCGCGCAATGCTGACGAGCGTGTCGCCGCGATTGACGAAGTGGAAGCTCGACGGCGCAGCGGCGGCAGCAACCGGCTTCGGCGCCATCGCGGGAGCCGCGGCGACCGGAGCCATCGCCGGCGCCGGCGCGGCAGCCGTTGCACCCGGATGCGGGATGATCAGTTGCTGGCCAGGCGAGAGCGCGCGCGGGCCCCTGTAGCCGTTGGCGGCCATGATCGCCTGCGGCGTAACGTGATAGCGCCTCGCGAGCACGTCGAGCGTATCGCTGGTGCCGACGATGATTTTGGTTCCGCCGACCGGCTGGGCGGCTGCGACCGAGCGGGGCGGCACCGTGCCGGTGGCTTCGAGACGCGGCTGGGCCGGCGGCGTGTACGAGCCGAGGCCGCGCCCGCCTCCCGAGACTCCCCCGCCAGAGGCAACCGGATAGGATTGCGGCGCGGCGACCGCCGGCGGCGGCAAGGCCTGGGACTGATAGTAGCCGGGCTGGGTCTGCGGCCGCGCATATTGCGGCAACTCACGCTGCGGAGGCGGAGCCTGCTGCACCGAACCGGTCGATTCAGCGAAGGGATTTGAGAAATTCGACTGGGACAGCCGCGACGACATGTCGGCACTGCACCCTGCGAAGCTGAAGGAAATCAGCGCCAGCACCGCGACCTGCGGTACGCGGCGCGAGTAAAGCAACTCGGCGACAACAGACATGGTTACTCACTCGTACGCAACAGAACTCGTGTTTTAAGTAAACACGCGCCAAGTAAATAACGGCTTAACCCTCCCAATAAGATGTTGGATGCGCTGCCGATCCGGAATTCTACAGCTCCCGCGCCACGCCGGGGAGCGCCGGCACGAAGCGGACCTCGACGAGTTCCTTGCGCTCGATCCCTCGATCCCCGCGGATCAGGCGCGTCAGCGTCTGCACACCCTGATGCGGGCCGACCGGCGCGATCAGGATGCCGCCGAGCTCGAGCCGATCGATCAGGTTCTGCGGGATCTGCTCGACCGCGGCGGTAACGATGATGCGGTCGAACGGGCCGATGTTCGCTGGCAGATCGAGGCCGTCGCCGAGCATCACCTCGACATTGTGGCAGCCCAGCTTTTCGAGCCTGGCGCGCGCGGTGTCCGCGAGCTTGCGATAGCGCTCGACCGTCAGCACCTCGCGCGCCAGCTTCGACAGCACGGCGGCCTGGTAGCCGGAGCCCGTGCCGATCTCGAGCACGCGGTGGCTCTTCTGGAGCTGAAGCTGCTCGGTCATATAGGCCACGACGAAGGGCTGGCTGATGGTCTGCCCGCAGGCGATCGGCAGCGCGCTGTCACGGTAGGCGCCGTCGCGATCGGAGGCTTCGACGAAGAGCTCGCGCGGCACCTCCTCCATGGTCCGCAACACGGCCTGATCACTGATGCCGCGACGCCTCAGCGTAAGCTGAAACATCATCTTTTCCGGTGGGGGCTGATTGGAGATCATCGCTGCTTATGTCGTCTCGTCCGGTCCGGATCGATGGTTTTTGCGCCAGTTTCCAGAGCCAGAATCTTGTTCCTGCTCAGGAACCCATGATAGCCTTCCGGCTTAGGATTTGACCATAAATCGCTTGCAGCGGACGAGCCACCACGGCCATTTTCATGGGCCAGCCGGCTGAAACGCGCATTGCGTCGATTCGTGTTATCTGCGAACGTTTTCACGAATGGGCAAGGACTCAACGACAATGACCGCGACAGGGCTTTCCGGCCGCTCTGTATTCCTCGTCGAGGACGAGGTGATGATCCGAATGATGGTTGCGGACATGCTGGAGGAGCTGGGCTACAAGGTCGCAGCCGAAGCGGGCGACATCACCGAGGCGATGCGGCTGGCTCAGGCCACCGAATTCGACATTGCCATCCTCGACGTCAACGTCAACGGCAAGGTCATCTCACCGGTCGCCGACGTCATCAGCGCCAAGGGCTGCCCCTTCATCTTCGCGACCGGCTACGGCTCGTCGGGCCTGCCGGAGCAATACCGCGACCGGCCCGCGCTTCAGAAACCGTTTCAGCTCGACGCGCTCGGCAAGACCATCGAGGCCGCGCTGCGCGGCGGCTAGGCTAGCCGCTACTTCAGCATCGCGCTCAGTTCTTCGGAAAACGCTTCATTGGTGCGGTCGAGCCGCAGCGGCGTAACCGAGACGTAGCGCTCGCGCAGCGCCGCGAGGTCGGTCCCCTCGGCCGGCGTGTCCATCATTGCTGCGCGCTCGAAGCCGATCCAGAAATAGGGATTGTTGCGGCCATCCCTGCGCTCGTCGATCCTGAGGAAACCGAGGTTGCGCTTGCCCTGCCGCGTGACGCGAATGCCGAGCACGTCTTCCGGCGCGCAGGAGGGAAAGTTGACGTTGATGACCGTCTCCTTGGGAATGCCGGCCTTGATCACCTTGCGCAGGATGTCGGGGCCGAATTTGCGCGCGGTGTCCCATGGCAACCGCTCGCGCGTCTCGACGTTGAATTCCTGCGACAGCGCGAATGACGGGATGCCCAGAATGGTGCCTTCGAGAGCGCCGGCAATGGTGCCGGAATAGACTACGTCCTCGGCAACGTTGCGGCCCTTGTTGACGCCAGAGAGGACGACGTCGGGGAGCTTGGCGCCGAGAATATGGCGCGCGCCCATGATGACGCAGTCGGTCGGCGTGCCTCGCACCGCGAAGTGCCGAGGTCCGACTTCGCGCAGGCGCAGGGGATCGTTCAGCGACAGCGAATGCGACACACCGGACTGATCGAGTTCGGGCGCCACCACCCAGACGTCCTCGGACAGAGCGCGTGCGATCTCCTCCACGACCTTGAGGCCGGGAGCGTTGATGCCGTCGTCATTGGTGCAGAGAATGCGCATGCCGGTGGTCGATTCCTGAGCTGGGATCAGGTCGTCTTATCCCCCTGGGACCGATCAGGCAAACCGGCTTCGGCGCAGACCTCACCCGTGATTCCCGCTCATCGCCGCAACGCAGCAATTGCCCCTTCCGCTAGCGGCGGACTCGCCATTGCGGCAGGAAGCGCGCGAGCCTGCCCTCCGCACGTAATTGCATCGATGGCACGACCGGGATCGTGGCGGGCGATGTTTCAATCACACCGAGCGCGTTGAGTTGCGCGATGGGCGGCTCCGCCACAGGCGTCTGCGGATAACGACCGCGTGCCAACGTCACCGCCTGGTCAAAATCCTCGACATTGACGCCGGCCTTCGCTCTGCGGCCTTGAATGAGTGCGTCGTCCCAGAGCCGTGCGATGTCGATATCAAGCACGCCACGCAAACGCTGATCGACGGCCTGGATGCCGGCACCTGTCACCGCCCATTGACGGCCGATCCAGAAGATGTCGCGGTGCAAGGCCATGGACGTTGGTTTCGCGTTCGCGGGCGGGCGTCAGGATAGCCGGCCGCCCGATCTTCGCAACCAAACGTTTCCGCGCTTCAGACCGGCAACACGCGGTTCCTGCTTGGCGCGAACGCGGTGACCTCTTCGCTCGAAAACGCCTCGCTACTCGCGAGCGATCACCTTCAATCCGCCCATATAGGGCTGGAGTACGCTGGGAACCGCGATCGAGCCGTCCTCCTGCTGATAGGTCTCCATCACAGCAATCAGCGCGCGGCCGACGGCCGTGCCGGAGCCGTTCAGCGTGTGCACGAAGCGCGGCTTGCCGTCCGGGCCGCGCGAGCGCGCGTCCATGCGCCGTGCCTGGAAGTCGCCGCAGACCGAGCAGCTCGAGATCTCGCGGAACATGCCGCCATCGCCCTGCCCGGGCATCCACACTTCGATGTCATAGGTTTTTTGCGACGAAAAACCCATGTCTCCTGCGCAGAGCGTCATCACGCGATAATGCAGGTCGAGCTTCTGCAGCACCTGCTCGGCGCAGGACAGCATCCGCTCCAGCTCGTCCTTGCTGGTCTCCGGCGGCGTGATCGAGACCAGCTCGACCTTGGTGAATTGATGCTGGCGGATCATGCCGCGCGTGTCGCGCCCGGCAGCACCCGCTTCCGCGCGGAAGCATGGCGTCAGCGCGGTGAGCCGCATCGGCAGTTGCTTCTCGTCGAGAATGGATTCTCGCGCGAGATTGGTGAGCGACACTTCCGCGGTGGGGATCAGGCCGAGGCGCTCAGTCTTCAGTCGCTCGTGGTCGGGCTCTGCAAGCAGCTCGCCCTTGATCGCCCAGAACTGGTCGTCCTCGAATTTCGGCAACTGCCCGGTCCCGAACATAACTTCGTTGCGCACAAGGAGCGGCGGGTTGATCTCGGTGTAGCCGTGCTCGGTAGTGTGCAGGTCGAGCATGAACTGACCGATTGCGCGCTCGAGCCGCGCGAGCCCCTTCTTCAGCACGACGAAGCGCGCGCCGGAGAGCTTTGCCGCCGCTTCGAAATCCATGTAGCCGAGCGTGGTGCCGAGATCGTCGTGCAGCTTCGGCGCAAAACCATAATTGCGCTTGGCACCGAACACGTGGCGCTGAACATTGCCGTGTTCGTCGACGCCATCTGGCACGTCATCGAACGGAATGTTCGGGATCGCGGACAGCTCTTTGGTGAGCTCCTCGTCGGCCGCCTTCGCGGCGGCCTCCAGCTCGGGCATCGTGGTCTTCAGCTCGGCGACTTCGGCCATCAGCTTGGCCGCACGCGCCTCGTCCTTGACCTTCTTCGCGTCACCGATTTCCTTGGACGCCGCGTTGCGCCGTGCCTGTGCCTGCTCCGAAGCCAGGATCGCCGCCCGCCGACGCTCGTCGATCGCGAGCAGCGACGCCGACAGCGGCTTCAGACCTCGCCGGGCGAGTCCGGCGTCGAAGGCGTGCGGATTGTCGCGGATCGATTTGATGTCGTGCATGGCTGTTTTCCCGTCATGGCCGGGTTCATCCCGGCCATCCACGTATCAACCGCCTTAGATCAAGTCGTGGATGCCCGGGTCAAGCCCGGGCATGACGAATCATCGGCTGTACAGCGGTATGATAGAGCGAAAGTGCCCTACTCCGCCGGATTGGCCGGCGTCGACACGTCCGTACCGGTGGCCGCCTGCGAGGCAGCCGCCTTCTTCTCCACCATCGACACCGCGATGATCGATCCCTCGTAGAGCGCAAGCAGGGGAATCGCGAGCGAGCACTGGCTGAGGATGTCAGGCGGCGTCAGCACGGCTGCGATGATGAAGGCCAGAACAATGAAATAGCGGCGCTTCTCGCGCAGCATCTTTGACGTAATGATGCCGACCCGCCCGAGCAGCGTCAGGATCACCGGCAGCTGGAAGGCGATGCCGAAGGCGAAGATCAGCGACATCATCAGCGAGAGATATTCGCCGACCTTGGGCAGGAGCTGGATCTGCGCGGTCTCGTCACCGCCCACCTGCTGCATGCCCAGCGAGAAGCGCACCAGCATCGGCAGCACGACGAAATAGACCAGCGCCGCGCCCATCACGAAGAAGAACGGGGTCGCAACGAGATATGGCAGGAAGGCCTGCTTCTCATGCTTGTAGAGACCGGGCGCGACGAACTTGTAGATCTGCGTCGCGACGATCGGGAACGAGATGAATCCCGCACCGAACAGTGCGAGCTTGAGCTGCGTGATGAAGTATTCCAGCAGCGCCGTGTAGATGAATTTGGAGTTCTCTGCACCCGCGACCCAAACGAACGGCCAGACCAGCACGTTGTAGATCTGCTTGGCGAAGAAGAAGCAGAAGATGAAGGCCAAACCAAAGCCGAGCAGCGCCTTGATCAGCCGCGAGCGCAGCTCGATCAGATGGTCCATCAGCGGGGCTTTGCTGGCCTCGATATCGGCGTCGCTCATGACGCTTTGGCGTCCTTGATCGCTTCGGATGCGGTGTCCTGCGCAACCGGTGTCTGCTCGACCTCACGGGTGATGGCGAGCGGCTCATTCGCGGCCGAATGTGCCTCCGCTTCCACGAAGGTCTCGGGGGTCGGCGCTTCGGGGGGTGTCGGGCTTGCCGGCGGTTCGACAGCAGCCATCGCCGGCGTCTCGGCCGGCTTGTCGAGCGCATCGACGCGGAGCGCGTCGCTCACGTCCTTCTGGAGGGAAGTCATCAGACCGCCGCCGGTGAAACCGGAGGCGGCTTCCTTGACCTCGTCGAAGCTCTTCTTGAGGTCGGCCATCTCGGCCTCGCGCATCGCTTCCTGGAACTGGCCCTGGAATTCGGCGGCCATCTTGCGGGCCTTGCCCATCCACTGGCCGACCATGCGCAGCACGCCCGGAAGCTCCTTCGGGCCAATGGCGACCAGGGCAACAACCCCGATCAGGACCAGCTCACTCCAGCCGATGTCGAACATGACGTCTTCCGTTCACGCGAAGCCACGACCGGCCCAATCCCTCACGTGCAGGATCGGGTCCGCTTCCCGCGTCTCGCGTGCTCCTGGCTCAGACGGCCTTGCTGCCGACGTCGGACCGTGCCGCTGTCGGCGCGGCATTGTGCTCGATGGACTTCGAGGGCTCCTGCTTCTCGGCGGGCTTGTCGTCGTCCTGCATGCCCTTCTTGAAGGCCTTGATGCCCTGCGCCACGTCGCCCATCAGATCAGAAATCTTGCCACGGCCAAACAGCAGCAGGACCACTGCGATCACCAAGATCCAGTGCCAAATGCTAAGTGAACCCATCCTGCAACCCTCCAAACGCGCATGGCCGGGACCCGGCCGATCTTGACCGGAACGTAGGCTTGGCAGGCCTCAAAAACAAGGACCAAGGCAGTGCCAATTCGCTGTTGGCACTACGTAATCTTGCTAGTGTTAACCGGTCGCAAGGGGCCCCGTGGACGGCCGGAGGATTACTCCTCGCTGCCGCCCTCATTGCCGCCTTCCGGCGGGGTCTCGGGCTCCACCGCAGGCGCCAGCGCCAGATCGAGCTCCTCGCCCGGTTCCAGGGGATCCTCGTCCTCACGCAGCGCCGGGTCGTCCGAGGGCGTCGGCACGCTGAAGCCGGTCGGCAGGCGCGAATCCAGCAGGCCCGTGCCCTTCAGCTCCTCGAGGCCCGGCAGATCGCCGAGCTGTTCCAGGGTGAACTGCGACAGGAAGTCCTCGGTGGTTCCGAAGGTCAGCGGACGGCCCGGCGTCTTGCGGCGGCCGCGCGGCTTGATCCAGCCCGTCTCCAGCAGCACGTCGAGCGTGCCCTTGGAGGTGACCACACCGCGGATCTCTTCGATCTCGGCGCGCGTCACCGGCTGATGGTAGGCGATGATCGCCAGCACCTCGATCGCCGCGCGCGACAGGCGCTTGGTCTCGGTGCTCTCGCGGGTCATCAGCCAGGCGAGATCGCCGGCGGTGCGGAAGGTCCATTTGTTGGCGACCCGCACGAGGTTGACGCCGCGCGAGGCATAATCGACCTGGAGCTGCTCGAGCGCAGCCTTCACGTCCACGCCCTCGGGCATGCGCTTGGCCAGCGTCGCGGTGTCCAACGGTTCACTCGAGGCGAACAGCAGCGCTTCCAGCAGCCGCAATTCTTCGGGACGGGCCTGGGATTCGTTCTCCATCGGCTCGGCCTCTTCTACCCGCACTTCAGCCAGGCTTGCCATGGCAGCTTCTCCTTCTTGCACTTAACCGACCGGCGCATCGGGCGCAGGCGCTGCGTCCGCGACCGGTTTCGGGCGCCCTTTGCGGAAATAGATGGGCGCAAACGCCTCTTTCTGGTTCAGTTCGAGCTGACCTTCACGCACGAGTTCGAGCGCGGCTGCGAAGCTCGAGGCGAACACCGTCGCGCGCTGCGTCGGATCGGCGACGTGACGGATCAGGAAATCGTCGAGCACGCCCCAATCGTCCTGCTCGGTGATGCTGCCGACCAGACGCTCAAGCGTGGCGCGCGCCTCGGCGAGCGACCACACGGTACGCTTGGCCAGATGCACGCTCGCCAGCACGCGCGACTGGCGCTGTGAGGCATAGGCCGTGAGCAAATCGTACAGCGTCGCGGTGTATTTCGGATGCCTGATCTCGGCGATCTGCTCGGGCTCGCCGCGCGGGAAAATGTCGCGCAGCAATTGCTGCCGGTTCATCAGCCGGTTGGCCGCCTCGCGAATGGCTTCGAGGCGACGCAGGCGATTGGCGAGTGCGGTCGCCATTTCCTCGGCGCTCGGGCCTTCCGCGCTCGGCGGCTCCGGAAGCAGCAGGCGCGATTTCAGGAAGGCGAGCCAGGCGGCCATCACCAGATAGTCGGCGGCAAGCTCGAGCCGGATCTTTCGTGCGGCTTCGATGAAGTGGAGGTACTGGTCGGCCAGCGCCAGGATCGAGATCTTGGCGAGATCGACCTTCTGCTGCCGCGCCAGCGCGAGCAGCAGGTCGAGCGGGCCCTCATAGCCCTCGACGTCGACCACCAACGCCGGCTCGCCCTCGGCGAGCTCTGCGGGCCGGCCGGTTTCAAACGATAGAATTTCTGCGGTCATGCGGATGCCGTGGTTGCGGTCAATGCGTCCCGTTGCGCATTGTCGTTGCTGTGAAGCGGCGTGCCGGCCGCCAACATGGCGTGATTTTGCCCGCCAATGCTTCCCGCCAGCGCCTTCATCGGCACGTCATTACTCATTAACAAACCCTGGAACCCGATTGCGCTGCGAATCACCTGAGCAATCATTGTCGCAGAAGTCGTCATGGGATGGACCGGGTCGGCGGCGCCATCCACGGGAATGCTGTGACCGGCGAGATTAGCCTCAATCAGCCGCGCCGTCGTCATTTCCCCAACAGAGACCGCGACTTGCATCGATATCTCGAAGCCAAGCCTGAAGGGAATCGCGTTCGATGGGCATTCGGCACGGACAAACACCCGCGCAGGGGCGGTCAGTTCCGTTCCGGATACGCCGGTAATGAAGGCCCGCGTGGTCATAGGGCCGATTAACGCTGCCCCGGAAAGGGGGTCAAGGAAACGACCGCTAATTCCTCTGGACGAAGCAAGACGGCAGGCCGGCCGACTTCAGATTGTTGCAAGTCTGCACCGCCTCGTCGGCCGTGCCATACGGTCCAGCGAAGGCGCGGTAGACGATGCCCTTGCCCTTGTCGGTCAGATCGACCCGCTTGATCACCGGCGAGCGGGAGCCGAGCACGCTGCCATATTTGCTCTGGAGAACCCGGTAGGACGCGGCGGCGCTATCCTCGCTCTGCTGCGAAGACACCTGCACGACATAGCCGCCACCACTGCTCGCGGGGGCAATCTGCGTCGGATTGGTTGCAGCCATCCGCTGCGGCGACTCGGCCTGCGGCGCCAGTGAGAGCGGCTGGTTGGCGCTGGCATTGGCCGAGGTCGGCGGCGTGCGCAGCGCGGCGGCCGGCTTCGGAGAAGCGGCTGGTTTGGCCGACGGCGCGGCGGCCTGCGGCACGGCGCTGTCGGTCTGGTCGCCCTTCACAGCCACGGTCTTGATCGCGCGCGGCGCGCTGTTCGGCATCGTCCCGTTGCTCGGAACCGGACCGCCCGGCGGCGGAACATTGGACGGCGACACGCTCGCAACCGCCGGCGGATTCGCATTCGGGTTCAGCGGCGGAAACACCACGCGGGGACCCGCTGCCTTGGCGTTGACGTCGACGGGGGCCTCTTCGCGCGGCACGATCTTCTCGCTGCCGTCGCCGCTCACCATGCGGTCCGGCACCTTGGCCGAGTCGGACGGCGCCGGCACGATCTTGGTCGGCGTGTTGTCTGCCTTGATGATCGGCGGCTCACCGCTGCGGGGCGAGCCGATATAGGTCTTGTAGGCGAAGGCTGCACCAGTGCCGACCACTGCGAGCGCAAGGATCGCAGCGACCGTCATCATGCCGCCGCGCGACTTCTTGGGCTCGTCGAGATCGGCCTCGGGATAGTCGCTCTGGAATGCGTAGGGGTCGTCCGGATAGGCCGGCTCACGCTGAAAATCCTGCTCGCCCGACTCAAGCCGGCCATAGAGCGCATCGTCGTAGCGCGCCGGATCGGGCTGCTCGTAGGGCGCCTCGTAAGCTTGGTGCTGGGCCTGATCCTGATGGTAGGCTTGATCCTGATAAGCCTGATCCTGATAGGCGCGGCCCTGATAGGCCTGCTGCGGCGGATGATACTGCGGCTCGGGCGCGGCCGGCTGGGCCGCATAGCGATGCAGCGGATGAACCGGATTCACGGCAACGGGATCGTCAGGCTCCGGCGCGGGCTGCGCCTGCACGTTGGCACGGCGCATCCATGAGGGCGGCCCTGGCTGAGCCTGCGGCGCGGGCTCGGCATAGTCCTGCCGATAGTCGTCCTGCGAATAATCGTCGTCCTGATAGCTCTGCGTCGGTGCGGGCGCTGCCGGGCGCGCGCCTGGCCGGCCCTGCGCTGCGAACGGGTCGGTCTGCCCGATCAGGCGGGCGAGTTCGGCCAAGGGATCGCTGTCCGCCCTCCCATGCTGATCGGCGTCGCGACCATAGTCATCGGAAGGAAGAGATCTGTTCTGATATCGATCGGCCATCGTGATGATGCGTCCCTTCGGGAAAGCCGCGCGCCCCTCGACCAAGGCACGACTTTCGACCCACAAGGCTTTCAACCAAGTCTAAGCGATCCGGCTTCTGCCGGTACCCCCAAATATTCCCCTTAAGTAGTTCGCCCCAAACTACCGCATCTCGTCCGGAGCATGGACGCCGAGGATGGCGAGGCCCGATGCCAGGACAGAGACGACGCCCTGGACCATGGCCAGTCGCGCCTTCGTAAGATCTGCATCATTATTGATAATGAAGCGTAAATAGGGCAAATCGCGCCCCTTCGTCCAAAGTGCGTGAAATTCGCTCGCTAAGTCATAGAGATAAAAGGCAATACGGTGCGGCTCGTGGGCACTGGCTGCCGCTTCCAGCATCCGCGGATAAATTGCAAGGCGCTTGAGAAGATCGAGTTCAACGGGGTCCGACAGCCGTTCCACGGCCGACTCACTGAGCCAAGAGATGCGCTTGTCGGCATCCTCAGGCAGGTCCGGGAACACCTCGGCGCGCGCATTGCGGAAGATCGAGTGGCCGCGGGCGTGGCCGTACTGAACGTAGAACACCGGATTGTCGCGCGACTGTTCCATGACCTTGGCGAGGTCGAAGTCGAGCACCGCGTCGTTCTTGCGATAGAGCATCATGAAGCGAACGGCGTCCTGACCGACTTCATCCACCACCTCACGCAAGGTGACGAAATCCCCGCTCCGCTTGGACATTTTCACCGGCTCGCCGTTGCGCAGCAACTTCACGAGCTGGACGATCTTGACGTCGAGCGCGCCCTTGCCTGAGGTCGTCGCCTTCACCGCCGCCTGCATGCGCTTGATGTAGCCGCCATGATCGGCGCCCCAGACGTCGATCATCTCCGCAAAACCACGGTCGAACTTGTTCTTGTGGTAGGCGATGTCGGAGGCGAAGTAGGTGTAGGAATTGTCCGACTTGATCAGCGGACGATCGACGTCGTCCCCGTAGGCGGTCGCCTTGAACAGCAGCTGCTCGCGGTCTTCCCAATCCTCGACCGGCGCGCCCTTCGGCGGCGGCAGGCGGCCCTCGTAGATGTCGCCCTTGGCCTTGAGGAAATCGATGGTCTCGGCGACCTTGTTGTTGCCGCTCTCGATCAGCGAGCGCTCGGAGAAGAACACGTCGTGGCGGATGTTGAGGGCGGCGAGATCGTCCTTGATCGCGTCCATCATCATCGCAATCGCCTTGGCACGCACCGTCGGCAACCACTCGGCCTCGCTCATCGCGCGCAGCTTGTCGCCGTGCTCCTTCGCCAGCGCCTGCCCGACCGGCTTGAGATAGTCGCCGGGATAGAGCCCTTCCGGGATCGCGCCGATGTCCTCGCCGAGCGCCTCGCGATACCGCAGGAACGCGGAACGCGCGAGCACGTCGACCTGGGCGCCGGCATCGTTGATGTAATATTCGCGGGTGACGTCGTGGCCGCCGAACTGCAGCAGGCTCGCCAGCGCATCGCCGAACACGGCGCCGCGGCAATGGCCAACATGCATCGGTCCGGTCGGATTGGCCGACACGTATTCGACATTGACCTTGGAGCCGCCGCGGACGCGGCCGTAATCGCCCCCCTCGCGCAGCACCGTGCGCAGCGCCTCGGCCCAGGCGGCGGGCTGCAGCGTCAGGTTGATGAAGCCGGGTCCGGCGACGTCGACCTTGGCGATCAGCGCATCCGCCCGCAGCCGCTCAGCGATCTGCTCGGCGAGGTCACGGGGCTTTGCCTTTGCCTCTTTCGCAAGCACCATGGCAGCATTGGTCGCCATGTCGCCATGGGAGGCGTCGCGCGGCGGTTCGACCACCACGCGCGAAAAATCGATGCCCTCGGGCCAGTTGGCTTCCGCGGCGAGCGCGCGGCAGGCGGCGTGCACGCGTGCGAGCACGTCGGCGAACAGATGCGGGCTTGAGGATGTGTCGGGCATGGCCGCCGCCTAACGCAAATCCGGGGTCGAGTCAAAGAGCCGCTGGTGCTCGGTCAAGGCGAAACGGTCGGTCATTCCGGCAATGAAATTGCCGATCCGCCGGGCCCGGTCGCCCTCGTCGTCGCCTTGCGCCCCTACCAGCCATTCCGGCGGCAGGTCAGCGGGAGATGATAGGTACTTTGCAAACAGGTCGAACAGGATCTGTTCCGCCTCGGCCATCACCCGCATCACCCGCTTGTGGCGATACATGTGCCCATAGAGGAAACGCTTGATGGCGGCCTCCTCCTCGGCGACCGCGGCGGGGAACGCGATCAGCGCCCGGCTCTGCTGGCGGACGTCCTGGGCCGATTGCGGCCTGACGGCGGCAATGTTCTTCTGCGCCTCCGCGAACACCGCACCGATCAGATGCGAGATCAGCTCGCGCACCAGCTCAGCGCCGCGCCTGACGTCTTCGAGGTCGGGGTAATGCGCCGCGGTGTCGGCGATGATCTCCGCGGTCAGCGGCATCACCTTGAGGTCGTCGAGATGGAACAGCCCTGCCCGCAGGCCATCGTCGATGTCATGGGCATCATAGGCGATGTCGTCGGCGATCGCGGCGACCTGGGCCTCGAGCGAGGCGAAGCTCCAGAGCTCGAGGTCGTAGGTCCTGATGTAGTCGGCGATGCCGACGGGAATACCGTGCTCGCGATAGCGGCCGACAGGCGCGCCGCTGCGGTCGGTGAGCGGCCCGTTGTGCTTGACGATACCCTCGAGCGACTCCCAGGTCAGGTTCAGCCCGTCGAACTCGGGATAGCGGTGCTCTAGCGAGCCGACGACGCGGAGCGCCTGGGCATTGTGGTCGAAGCCGCCGAAATCCTTCAGGCAGGCATCCAGCGCCCGCTCGCCGGCATGGCCGAACGGCGGGTGGCCGAGATCATGGGCGAGCGCCAGGGTTTCGGTGAGGTCCTCGTCGAGCCCAAGCTGCCGGGCCAGCGCCCGGGCAATCTGGGCGACCTCCAGCGAATGGGTCAGCCGGGTCCGGTAATGGTCGCCCTCGTGGAACACGAACACCTGGGTCTTGTACTTCAGGCGGCGGAATGCGGTCGAATGGATCACCCGGTCGCAATCGCGCCGGAACGGGCTCCGGGTCCGGCTCGGCGGCTCGGTGACCAGCCGGCCGCGGCTGCGATCGGGGTCGCAGGCATAGGGCGCGCGGGGGGCTGCCATTCCGACGGACACGACGAATTTAGTCCCTATCCATTTGATTCTGCGTATCCTTGCACTTAACTATGCCGGACGCGGGATACCAAATGAATTGGCTATGACGCGGGCCTATCGGAGACGAACTATGACCACCCCTGTGACCATCAGTGACCGGGCCGCCCGCCGGATCGGAGAGATCCTCAAGGGCGAAGGCACAGGCGCGATGCTGCGCATCTCGGTCGAGGGCGGCGGCTGCTCCGGCTTCCAGTACAAGTTCGACATCGACCGCGCGCGCGGCGACGACGATCTCGTGATCGAGCAGGAGAACGCGGTGGTCCTGGTCGATTCCGCCTCGCAGCCGTTCCTGGCGGGCTCGCAGGTCGATTTCGTCGACGACCTGATCGGCGCCTCGTTCCGCGTCAACAATCCCAACGCGACGGCGTCTTGCGGCTGCGGCACCAGCTTCTCGATCTAGCCCAACTCAAGATCTGCAAAACAACCCCATGCACAGTAGCCGGGACGCCGGTGCGCCCGCTTCTGCTTTTACGAAATCCATTTGACCCGACGAGGCTGGGCAAGAATTGGGCGTTGGCGGCTTCAGACTGGAACGAAGCGGCCAATTGGGAGCGGCGGCCGGATATTGGTCCAAAGTGCCTCTGGAGTGACCTGGATGTGCTGCAGGAGGGCTGCGAGGATACCTCGGCAAATGACAAGCGTCTTTGCGAGCGCAGCCAGGAACCCGTCAAATCCAAGGATGTTGAGCGCACGGGTGAAATTGTAGCAGAGCGCCATCAGGCTCCATTCGCCGCGGACCTTGTCGAAGCCGCGGACCAGAAAATGACGATAGCCGGCACGGCATTTGAGCGTGCCAAACGGATGCTCGACAATCCCCGAACGACGGCGCATCAGCTCGCCCGCGCCCTGCATCCGTGCGCGGTGGCGTTCGAGAACATCTTCATGCTCCCAGCGACCAATGGTGCGGTAGGTGGTGGTTGGTGAGAGACAGCGGACCTTGAGCGGGCAGCTCCTGCAGGTCACTCCGCGGGCCGCGTAGCGGATCTCGACGCGGCCACTGACGTTCTTTTGCCTGCTCTTGAACGGATGCAGCAGCTGGCCCGCGGGACAGCGGTAGGCGTCGATTGCGCCGTCATAGTTGAAGTCCTTGAGCGCGAAGCGGCCTTGCTTCTCGAGCCGCGCGTTAGCTTCGGGCAGCGGCACATAGGCGATGATGCCCTCGTCCTCGCAGGCCTTCAGTTCGACACTGCTGTAATAGCCCTCATCGGCCAGCGCCTGCAGTGTCTCGGCTCCAAGGGCCTCTTTGGCCGCCTTGGCCATCGCAGAGAGCTGTCGAACATCACTGCTGTCGTTGACCACCTCACTCGCGACAATGAGCTTGTGCTTGTCGTCAACCGCGGTCTGCACATTGTAGCCTGCAATGCCCTGACCGTTCTTGACCAGAAGCCGGGCATCCGGATCCGTCAGCGACATTTGTGTCTCGCCACTCTCTTCCAGCCGAGCCACATCGGCCTCGGCACGCGAACGCTTCGCCATCAACGCCGCGACCTTCGCACCGATATCGCCGCCATCTCCTCGGCCATCACCGCCCGCGCGATCCGTCCCCGGCTTCTTGGCCTCTGTTGCATCATTGTCTTCAAGAGACTTGCGGTAAGCCTCGATCTCCTGGTCCAGCCTTGCGATCTGCTCGCCAAGCCGCCTGCGCGTGAAGATGGAAGCCTTGCTGGCGTCGCCCTGGAACAGGGAACCATCAATCGCTACGATCGTGCCGCCGACAAGCCCAAGCTCCCGAGCCAGCAGCACGAAGCTCCGGTTCGTGGCCTTCAGCGCCTTCCAGTTCTCCTTGCGGAAGTTGGCAATCGTCCGATAACCCGGCTTCAGTCCCTTCAGCAGCCAGATCAGCTCCAGATTGCGGCCAGCTTCCCGCTCTAGCCGGCGCGACGACCTGACCTGGTTGATGTAGCCGTAAAGATAGAGCTTCAGCAGATCGGCAGGATCGTACGGCGGCTGCCCGACTTCTTCCGCGCCACGATCCGCGTGGCCGAAGCCAAGCTTTGCAAGATCGAGCGCGCAAACGAAGCCATCGATCGCTCGCACCGGATTGTCCGGCCCGACATAGTCCTCAATCCGCGCTGGCAGAAGACTGGGTTGCTCCCGGCTCTCGCCGGTCTTAAATGTGCGATTCGCCATAAGACGAATCCTACATCAACTCTCAAAAAATCCCGTTCTTGCCCAGCCTCGTCGGGCAAAATAGGGGTAAGGTGTGATCATCGCGAGGTCCCCAAGGGCGGGGGGACTCGGATAGTCACATGCGCGGTGGGTTCGATACAGTCCAACGCCGAAGCGTCGCCCGCCGCAGACCAATCCTTCGAGAAAGCTAGAAGCACCGCTCAACTCGGTTGTTGTCAGAACATGGGTGATCTGCACCTAGCCGCTTACCACGCTGACGTCGAACATGTTCTGGAACGGCTCGACGCAGGCGACGATCCAAATGAGTACGACCACTCCCTTGCTTTGGGCAGCCTTCCGGGGAGCGGTGGGTGATCAACTGCCGGTCATCCTGGCACTGATCTCGGCCGGCGCAGATGCCAATGCAGTTACACGAGCTGGCGATTCAAATGCGCTGATGCTTGCCGTTCAGTCCGGAAGTGAGGTCCTTGTGAGAGCGCTTGTCGAGCATGGCGCTGAGGTTGACCGCGCGGCTGACGAAGTCACCCCGCTTATGCTCGCCGCACGGATCGGCGCGGCACGGATCGTTGGAAGTCTCCTTGAGTTGGGAGCAGCCCCTGCCGTCCGCATCGGAAAATACACCGCTGCGGAATACGCTTGGCATGGAGGCCACGACCAGCTTGCCGAGCTCCTGGAAGTTTGTGCAGGTGCCCCGTCGCGCTATGACCAATCATCGTAGCAAAAGGGAGAGCGCAAAAGCGCAGGTGGCGGCGAAAATGGGATTGCATATGCTGTCATAGCGCCACGGCGACACAATTGCCCATCTTCATCGCCCGCGGCGCACCAATAGCGGAAGTCAGTTATCCAATGCGCATGATCGATCCTCTGCTCTGCTGCCTCGCCCTACTCCTTGCAATCGCAGCCCTCCCCATGCCTCCCGCGCATGCTGCCGTCACCTGCCCGTTCATCAGCGCCCAGGAGCTCACCGGCGCGATGCCGGCGCTCAAATGGTCGCTGATTTCAAATCAGGACGGACGCGGCTGCATCTATCAGGGCGGGCGCGGCGATACGATGATGCTGTCCGTCTTCCGCAATCCCGACAAGGACCACGCCAAGGAGTTGTACGCGACTTTCGTCAAGACGCTCGGTGAGCGCATGCCGCTTGGCGCGGTGTCCGGGATTGGTGAGGAAGGCCAGGGCGGGACGACCGCCGCTGACGCGCAGCGCCAGGAGGCCTCGGTCGTCGCCTTGTCCGGCGATTGGATTCTCCAGATCAGCGTCTATCCGACCGGCCGGCGCGCCGATAGCGCGCTGCTCGGGCCGGTCACCGAAGCCGCGCGCATTGCCATCGCCAATGTGACCAAGAGCAGCGAGCGGTTCGGCGATTGCGAATGGCTCAACGCCACGGATGCCGACGGCTTTCTCGACAAGAGCACGCTGCAGGTCCAGCGAACCGGCGCCGGCAGCTGCATGATGTTCGATCGCGAGGCCAACACCATGGCTGTTGCGGTCATCACGATGTCGCGTGACACGGTCATCAGCACGATGAGGCGCGCGGGTCCCTGCCAACACGTGGCGATCCCCGAGCTCGGCAGCGAAGCGTTCGGCGAACATTCCTGCACCAAGGGCAACGGCAACGCCGTCAACATCTTTGTCTGGAAGAACGGCAGGCAGGCTTCGATCCTGTTCGCGCCGGTCAAGCCGCATCCGGAATCAGGCTCGGTCGAGCATCTGAAGGCGGTCGCAGCGCGAGTCTATGGAAAGCTTTAGGCGCCGCGTTAGAGCATGACGGTGGAAGTTCGATCGGCCGGCCTTCTACACCTCTCCCCAGCGGGGAGAGGTCGGATTGCGCAGCAATCCGGGTGAGGGGCTGCGCCCAACAGTGAGACCAGAGCCCCTCACCCGGACCGCATCTTCGATGCGATGAGCAACCGGCGACATAGGTAACAGATCAAACCGACGACATGGGTAACACAATTCTCGTTTCGTTCAGGTCTGTTGTTGTTGGGGCTGTGGACCCTGGGGGCAACGCGCAGCGTTGTCCCCAAGTCCACGGCCTTTGCGTTTAGGGCGTCGCAGTTCGTCTGCATGGTGAGCGATGGTGCCGAGCGTGATCGGGCCGTAGCTGACTATCCAGCCATCTTCAGCTTCAGCCAGGCCGACCGGCTCACCCGCCAGAGCTGCGGTGATGTAGATGAACTTGCCGTCGAGTTTGATCTCTCCGTTGTGCCGAACCCGGCGCACCTCCCGATCTCCATACTCCGGCGAGCGCAGGATGCCGTCGAAGCGTCGCGGTGAAGCTCGATAGCGCTCGGCCGGCGTCGCATCGTCGAGTGACTGGTGCGGACGTTCTTCGTTGTAGAGCCGCTGGAAGCTGCGTAGTCGCTTCAGTTGTTCGCGCATGCTGTGCGCCGGCGGATTGGCCACATCCTGCAACAGAGTGAGATGCATGCGCTCGTGACGGCCGTTCTGCTGCGGCTTGCCCGGGGCAATGCGTTCCGGCGTCACGCCGGCCTTGATCAGTTTCACCGACAGTTGCGACAGCCCGCCCGCGCCGGTCGACGCAAAGGGAGAGCCGTTGTCCGACCGCAGGTAACGGGGCAGCCCGAACTCGCGGAAGGCCGCATCCAGCACCGGCCAGACATGGTCGGTATCCGTCCGGGAGAGGGCCTGGCAGCGCAACAGGTAGCGGCTATGAGCGTCGGTCAACGTCAGCGGTTCACACCGCTTGCCGTCGCCGGTCAGGAACCAACCCTTGAAGTCGATGCACCAGACGTCGTTGGCGGCCTCGCAACCGGCAAACGGCGCACTCGATGGCGGGCTACGCCGGCGCAGCTTGCGCTTCACCGTCAACCCCTCGCGGTCGAACAGCTCCCCGATCATGCTCGTCGCCGGCCAAGCCGTTTTGGGCGCGGCGCGCTTCAAATAGGCCCGAACCTTCCTCGGCCCCCAGGTCGGATGTGCCCGACGCACCTCGAGGCAGCGCTCCGCGACCTTCGGGACAATTGCTTGCGGATGATGCGCCGGCGCTCGCGAACGGTCGAGCAGACCGGCAACCCCTTCCTCTTCGAAGCGCGCCAGCCACTTGTATCCAATCCGGCGGCTTACATCGAACCGCCGGCAGATCGCGGCAAACGACTCCTCGCCCTTCTCAACCGCCACCATAAAGCGCATCCGCTCTTCCACGGCACAGGTCTCCTTCCAACCCATCGGCAGGGTCCTCCCTGCCGACAGTTGACCTGTTACCCATGTCGCCGGTCTATTCTGTTACCCATGTAGCCGGTTAGGACCGCGATCCGACCTCTCCCTACGGGAGAGGTGTTCGGAGTTCGTGATTACACCGATTCAACCAAAACGCATTCCGCTTTAAGCCCCCGTCATCTGCCTTTCCTCGTCCGTCCACTCCACTTCATCGGGCATCAGCGCCGGCTGCAGCGGCGCGCCCTCCGTCGACACGTGGCCGTCCAGCGCGCGCAGCAGGGCCGCGACCAGCGCAGGCTTGCGCAGCGGCTTGGCCAGGAAGTCGGACATGCCGGCCTCGCGGCAGATCCTCACGTCCTCTGGGAAGGCGTTGGCGGTCAGCGCGATGATCGGCAACGCCGCGAAGCGCCCTCCCTCCGCGCGGATCGCGCGGGTCGCGGCAAGGCCGTCCATCTCGGGCATCCGCACGTCCATCAGCACGATGTCGTAGTCGGCTTCGGACGCGGCCGCGACGGCTTCGACACCGTCGGTGACGACGCGCAGCTCGACGTCGAACGCACCCAGCATCTTGCTCACGACCATGCGGTTGACGGCATCGTCTTCCGCGACCAGCACCTTCAGCGGCCGGTCGAGGCTCGCAATGCGGGCCTTGAGCTCGTCGATCTCGTCGCGGCCTGCATCATGGTCGGATGTTTGCGCCTGGCTCCAGGGCAGCACCAGCGTGAAGCGGAAGGTCGAGCCCTCGCCCGGCGCCGAGGTGACGCCGATGGTGCCGCCCATCTGCTCGATGATGCGCCTGGAGATCGCAAGGCCGAGCCCGGTGCCGCCGAAGCGGCGGCTGATCGAGGCGTCGGCCTGGGCGAAGTCCGAAAACAGCTGCCCGAGCTTTTCGGGCGCAATGCCGATGCCGCTGTCCGTCACGATCCATTCGACGGTCGCGAGCAGATCGCGGCGCGCCTGGCAGGTGGCCTTGATCGTCACCTCGCCATGGTTGGTGAACTTCACCGCGTTGGAGGCGAGATTGAGCAGCACCTGGCGGATGCGTGCGACGTCGCCGCGCAGCGTCGGCGGCAGGTTCGGATCGAGCTCGACCTTGACGAGGAGCTCCTTGCTCTTGGCGCTTGCGCGCACGACGGTCGCAAGCGTCTCGACCAGCGCTTGCGGCGCAAAGTCGATCGCCTCGAACTGGAAGCGCCCGGCCTCGAGCTTGGAGAGATCGAGGATGTCGTTGAGAATGCGCTGGAGGTTGTCGCCGGACTCGCGGATCGTGATGACGGCTTCGCGCTGCTCCGCATCGAGATCGGTTTCGAGCAGCATGCTGGCAAGCCCGAGCACGCCGTTCATCGGCGTGCGGATCTCGTGGCTCATCACGGCGAGGAAATCCGATTTGGCGCGGCTCTCGGCTTCGGCCTTCTCCGCGCGCCAGCGCTCGGTGACGTCGCGGCCGAAGCCGCGATAGCCCAGAAATTGCCCGTCGCGGTCATAGGCTGGCTTTGCGGTCAGCGACCACAGCCGCGCTTCGCCGCCGGCGACGACCTTCAAATTCATCTCGTGCAGCGGCTCGGCATGCTCCATCAGGCCGACGACGTTGTAGGCGGCCGCCTTGTCCTCGGGGCAGAGCATGTCGAGCACGTCGGCGAACAGAGATCCTTTCAGCAGCGGAAGCGGCAACTGCGCGACGTCGGCGAAGCGCTGCGGCACGTCGGTGAGATGCCCGTCTGCGTCGGTCTGCCACAGCCAGTCGCTGGCGTTCTCCTGAAAATCCTTCAGCAGCAGCGAGATGATCTCGGTCTGGCGCTCGAGCTCGAGCTGGGCCTTGAGATTGCCGAGGAACAGATTGCCCTGCGAGACGATGTTACGCGCCATGAAGAACGCGAACAGCATCAGGAACACCGCGGTCACCAGATAGGGCCCCGTGCCGCACAGCAGCAGCGCACCGGCGCAGGCCACAGTCATGGTCGCGAGATAGACGAGGCCGGCGCGCGGAAAGGTCGACAGCGTAAAGGCGCCGCCGGACATCATGCCGACCATCAGGCAGGCCAGGATGAGCTGGCTGGTCGGTCCGACCTGGCTGAACAGTGCCAGCGGCAGCGTGCCCCAGATCGCGGCGAGGAAGAATGCCTGCCGCATCATCTGCCGCGCCGCGCGCGGCGAAGCTTCCTGCGGTGGATTGCGGTGCGAGCGCTGCCATGAGCGCACCGCGAGCGAGGCGACCGCCGTGAGGGTTGCGCCCCAGATCGCGAGGAAGTCGTTCCAGCCCCTGCCCCAGAACAGGATCAGCACGATGGCGACGTTGAGCATGGTGACGGCCATCGTCACCGGGATTGCCCTCGTCACCGCATCGATCTGCTTGGCGCGGATGCGGCGCAGCTCGCGCTCGCTGAGACCGGTGATCAGGCCGTCCTCGATCTCGAAGCCGCCGAGCCAGTACAGGAATGCGCCGAACAGGCCGTCGCGCGGCTCAGTGGATTGTGAAGATTTGTCCGGCCATCCCATTCGAAAAACCTTTTCCGCATCAATGGCCCAGACCCGCCTTAAGCCGGGTTAATTTTGTGGGAGATTTTGCGGCGTCCTTGACGGGCGCGTTGGCAGTTTGTTCTAACCATGGCCCCTGCCCGGAGCCGCCCCCATGCCCATCAGAGTTGCCACCTGAAAGGCGACTACGAATCTCTGCGGATCACGTCAATTCACGCAGGATTCGGGCAAATCACGCGTAACGCCCTGATCGGACTCGTCTTTTCTGAAAGAGAACGTGTAAGCCTTTGAGTTTTAGGGCCTTTTGTACCGGCGCGATTTGGGGGTATTTGTGGGGGTATTTTGTACATTCTAATTTTCAGAAATTAATACCCGAAAGGCTGCCCTGTTTGCGGCTTCGTTGGCCAGCCTTCGTTGTTTCCGCGCGCCCGCGCCATCGTCTTGAAGGCCTGTTCCCAACGCTGCGCGGTCATGAGGAAATATCGATGCCGAGCCGCCTCGCTAAATCCATAACGTACGCGGCATGACCGGGATTGCGCGTTTGATCGCGGGCTTGCAACGCGAGCAGTCGCTGCGCCGCGTCACGCTTGCCCCGCTCCAACAAGATGAGCGCGCAGACAATTCGTGGAACAGCGATCAGGTTGTTGTTGTCGGCTTGGTTGCCGAATTCAGCGAGAATTTGATCGCGACGCTCAAAACGCCTGAACAATGGAATCGCTTCGGCTTCCAAGAGCCGCCGTATTTCATCGACGAGTGCGTCTGAGGATGAAATGGTCCACCAGCGCTCGCTGCTGTTGGCGCCGCGACCCAGTCGAGAGCGAATGCAGCAATTGTAGTCGTGAATGATCTTCTTGGCTTCGCCGCTGCCTTGATGCCGTGCGACCTCGGGAACGTAGATCCCCAGATTCACAGTGAAGCGGCCATACAGGTTTTCCCTCAGTCCAGAAATATATGTGGTTCCTGGAGGATCGAATGATCCCATCTGAAAGCCTACGACATGCGTCAGGCCTTCCGATGTCGTACGGTTAAGGGTACGGCCGTGTTTGCGGAAGCCGCGTTGGCGCAGCCAAGGGGTCAGGCGCTGCTGCAATCCGTCCATCGCGCCGACCAACTCTGATTTCGCCATCGTTGCCCACAACACCACTATCATCGGAACTTACCATTGGCTCCTCTTGACGCGCATCTCGCGTGTTGATGATGCGTGAATTTTGCGCCGTGATGCTGCGTGGCGTGATTGATTGCTGCTATCGACTTCTGGATGCAGTTAGCCTGCATGAGACTACTAATTGTGGGTTCGCGCCCTGTTCTCTACCAAACAAAATTTGGGGTATTTTAGGGGGGGAGCTTTTCTATAGTGGACAATCGGCTAGGAATGAATCCCGATGATGTACAGTGATTTGCGATGACCCTCCGTGTAGCCACCTGGAACGTGAATTCG
This sequence comes from Bradyrhizobium sp. CCBAU 53338, assembly GCF_015291665.1. Lineage (NCBI taxonomy): Bacteria > Pseudomonadati > Pseudomonadota > Alphaproteobacteria > Hyphomicrobiales > Nitrobacteraceae > Bradyrhizobium > Bradyrhizobium sp. CCBAU 53338. The sequence continues at coordinate 3,856,560 of NZ_CP030048.1, read as the reverse complement.
GTTCGGCAGCGGATCGACCTTCTTCTGACGTGGCTGAAGGAGTGCCAGCCCGATATCGTCTGCCTCCAGGAGATCAAATGCGTCGACGAGGCGTTCCCGCGGCTGGAAATCGAGGCGCTCGGCTACAACGTGGTGACCCACGGGCAGAAGACGTTCAACGGCGTCGCCCTGCTCTCCAGGCTCAAATTCGACGAGACCAAGTCGGGGCTCGCCGGTGACGACGAGGATTCGCACGCCCGCTTCCTCGAAGGCGTGGTGACGCTCAAGCGCGGCGTGCTGCGCATTGCCTGCCTCTACCTGCCCAATGGCAATCCGGTCGGAACCGAGAAATACCCTTACAAGCTCAAATGGATGTCCAGGCTTCTTGAGTATTCGAAGGAGCGCCTCAAGACCGAGGAGCCGCTCATCCTCGCAGGCGACTTCAACGTCATCCCGCACGCCCGCGACGTCTCCAATCCCGCCGCCTGGACCGAGGACGCGCTGTTCAAGACCGAGACACGCGAGAGTTTTCAGTCCCTGCTCGGCCTCGGCCTGACGGACGCCTTGCGCGCCGTCACCGACGAGGGCGGGCTCTACACCTTCTGGGACTACCAGGCCGGGGCCTGGCAGAAGAACCAGGGCCTTCGCATCGACCATCTGCTGCTGTCGCCGCAAGCCAGCGACAAGCTCGCCAATGTCGGCATCGACAGCTATGTGCGGGCCTGGGAGAAGCCGTCGGACCACGTGCCGGTGTGGGCGGATCTGGATCTGGAGGCGGCGTAAGGCCGCCTCAACAGATTACTCGCGACGGCCTTGCACCCACTGTTCCAGCATTTGCAGGCACATGGCGCGGTCGTCGTCCGACGCCTTGGCGAAGGCGCGGTTGTAGTTTTCCTTGATCCAGACCTCATCGGTGCCGGCACTGTCACGCGCGAGCGTCAGCCACATCAGGCCGCGCGCGGCCTGCCGCGGCAGGCGGTCGCCGTTGAACAGCATCTGGCCGAGCAGCGCCTGGGCCTCGTGCTGGCCCTTCTGGGCGGCAAGGCCGAGCCAGCGTGCGCCGTAACGGAAATCCTCGCGCGAGGCGTCCGGCGTCTTCAGATAGAGCCGGGCGAGATCGTATTGGGCATCCGCATTGCCGAAATAGGACGCCGCATAGGAGAACATCTCCCGCGCCCTGTCAGGATCGGCCTTGACCTTCGAGTTGGGGATGCCGTTCAGATAATAGCGGCCGAGCGCGACGAAGGCGTTGGCCACGACCTGCGCCTGGGCCGTCAACGGGCTGTCTTCGGCGTGCGCATTCGCAATCCGGGTGAAATAGTCGAAGGCGCGCACATCGTCCTGGGCGACGCCGTCGCCGCTGGCGTACATGCGGCCGAGCTTCCATTGCGCAATGGGATGACCGCCCTCGGCGGCATATTGCAGCGCGCTGAGCGAGGTCTCCTGGGGCGCGGCCGGCGCCGACCTGCGCACTGCGGCCGCCGAGCCGGGCAAGGTGGTAACGACCGGGATGGCCGCATCCTTCGGGTTGACAGGCGCACCGTCGAAGGCGAGCGCCGGCGCGGCCAGCGCGGTAGCCCCGAACACAAACGCAACTATGGCACGCCTAGATGTCCGCATAGCACTGTTTCTCGTGCGCGCCGCCCGGATGGGTCACTGCCCCCCCGACCGCTGGTCCAACCTGCTGAGCATATTTCCAGAGCGCACCCGACGTGTGGTTAGTCGCGCGAGCGCTCCATTTGGTCTTGCGCTGAGCCAGCTCAGCGTCACTCAATTTTACGTTAAGAGTCCCGACGTCGGCGTCGATCTCGATGATGTCGCCGTCCTCGAGCAGCCCGATCGGCCCGCCGACCGCAGCCTCCGGCCCGACATGGCCGATGCAGAAGCCGCGCGTGGCGCCGGAGAAACGGCCGTCGGTGATGAGCGCGATCTTGCCGCCCATGCCCTGGCCGGTCAGCGCCGCGGTGGTCTGGAGCATCTCCCGCATGCCGGGGCCGCCCCTGGGGCCCTCGTAGCGGATCACGATGACTTCGCCTTCCTTGTAGGTGCGGTTCTGGACAGCCTCGAACGCATCCTCCTCACGGTCGAAGCACCTGGCCGGACCGGTAAACTTGAGGTTGGACATTCCCGCGACTTTCACGATCGCACCTTCTGGCGCCAAATTGCCCTTCAGACCGACCACACCACCGGTCACGGTGATGGGCTTGTCCGCCGGGTGCACCACGTCCTGGTGCGGATTCCATTTCACGCTTTTGAGGTTTTCGGCGATCGTTCGACCGGTGACCGTAATGCAGTCGCCGTGGAGAAATCCGTTGTCGAGCAGCGTCTTCATCAGAAGCGGTATGCCACCTACTTCAAACATGTCTTTGGCGACATAACGGCCACCCGGCTTCAAATCCGCGACATAAGGTGTCTTTTTGAAGATTTCGGCGACGTCGAATAAGTCAAACTTGATACCGGCCTCGTGCGCGATGGCCGGCAGGTGCAGTGCAGCATTGGTCGAGCCGCCAGATGCCGCCACGACGGCCGCGGCATTCTCGAGCGCCTTGCGGGTGACGATGTCGCGCGGCCGAAGGTTGGACGCGATCAGGTCCATCACCTTCTCGCCGGCGGTCATGCAGAACGCGTCGCGGATTTCGTACGGTGCGGGGGCGCCGGCCGAGTAAGGCAGCGCCAGCCCGATCGCCTCCGAGACCGTCGCCATGGTGTTGGCGGTGAACTGTGCGCCGCAGGCGCCCGCCGAGGGGCACGCCACGCGCTCGATCTCGTCGAGGTCCTCGTCGGACATGGCGCCGACCGAGTGCTTGCCGACCGCCTCGAACATGTCCTGCACGGTGACCTGCTGGCCGCGGAAATTGCCGGGGAGGATCGAGCCGCCATAGATGAAGATCGAGGGCACGTTGAGGCGGACCATCGCCATCATCATGCCCGGCAGCGACTTGTCGCAGCCCGCGAGCCCAACCAGCGCGTCGTAGGCATGGCCGCGGACGGTCAGCTCGACGGAATCGGCGATGCATTCGCGCGACGGCAGCGAGGAACGCATGCCGTCATGACCCATGGCGATGCCGTCGGTGACGGTGATGGTGCAGAATTCGCGCGGGGTGCCGCCGGCGGACGCGACGCCCTTCTTCACCGCCTGCGCCTGGCGCATCAAGGCGATGTTGCAGGGGGCGGCTTCGTTCCAGCACGAGGCGACGCCGACGAAGGGTTGATGGATCTGCTCGGTGGTCAGACCCATCGCGTAGAAGTAGGAGCGATGAGGCGCGCGCGCGGGGCCTTCCGTCACGTGACGGCTCGGCAGCCTCTGCTTGATGTTGGCCTTGGCGTCCATCGCGACCAGTTTCCTCGGGTCCAGTTTCCTTGGCCAACCCTTGTCAGTTCAGGAACATCAGACCCAAGATTTGAATCGACCTTGGGATTTCCCGCCGCCTGCAAGGGACCAGCCGGCCCCTGAAACATTAGAGAGATTTTATTCATGTTCAGGTGTGGCCAAAAAGCGGCGTCGATGCGAACGACCGGTGATGAGGGTTAAATCCGCTGTGAGTGTTGCTCTGACAGCACAATCGTTACCGGGAAGACACGCACCGGCTTACCCCATACCCTCGCAGAGATGACATCTCGCAATCTCTGATTTCACGATGCGGGGCGCGCGACCGGCTTGACGGCGATGGCGCGCGGCGCCGCGACTGAGTCGGAGCGACCGAGCAAGCGAAATCATGATTTTCAGAAACCGCAGTCGCGATATTGCTTTCTCACAAGCCGGAAATGCGAGCCCACCTCGACGAAGTCGAGGTCGATGCACTGCTGGCCGTGGCGGACCTCCGTGAGCCCCTCGCAACGGAGATATTCGATGTTGATGCGCCAGCGCTTCTCGGCCGGGGAATAGGTTGCGAAGTCGTGCTGGGCGCTGGCCGGTCCTCTGCACAGGCTCGCAATGTACTGGCGGATTTCAGGCGGCAGGGCGCCGATATGCTCGGGATTCCAGGGATCGTCCTTGGATGGCGAGCTTCCCCTTGAATCGGCCGGCAGTGCGCTCGCGAGCAGAAGGCAAGCTCCGAGAACAAGTGCACGCATCAACATTTCAGGCACCTCCGTGAGTGAGGGCTGCGTCAACCTTAGTCCCTTTCAGGCCGAGCAAGACGCAGAAAGTCGAGCGGCAGTGCCGTCCCCCGTTACCGGTCGTCCGGTGCCCCGCGGCAAGCGCGCATTGACTCATATAGGGTACCCCCCTATCTTACCCTGATGTCACACACGATCAAGCACAAGTCGAAGCTCATCGGCCGCGTCCGGCGCATCAAGGGGCAGCTCGAGGCCGTCGAACGCGCGCTGGAGTCGGAGATCGGCTGCGCCGACGTGCTGATGCTGGTGGCTTCGGTGAAGGGCGCGATCAGCGGCCTCACCACCGAACTGCTGGAAGACCATATCCGCCATCATGTCGTGGATCCCGCGCACGAGAAGGATCCGGAAAAGGCCAAGGGCGCCGCCGACCTGATCGACGTCGTCCGAACCTATTTGAAGTGAAGAGATGACCGACCTGTCTCACCTGCTCCAGCAGAGCAGCGCGAACGCGTGGCTGTTCGTACCCAGCGCCATCCTGCTCGGCGCGCTACACGGGCTCGAGCCCGGCCACTCCAAGACCATGATGGCCGCTTTCATCATCGCGGTGCGGGGCACCGTGTTCCAGGCCGTGCTGCTCGGCCTGTCGGCGACCGTCTCCCACACCGCGATCGTCTGGGCTGTCGCGCTCGCGGGGTTGTATTTCGGCCAGGAACTGTCCGGGGAACGCAGCGAGGCGTATCTGCAACTGGTGTCCGCGGTCATCATCGTCGGCATCGCCGGCTGGATGGTCTGGCGCACCTGGCGGGATCAGAACCACGAACACGAGCACGACCATCATCATCACGACGAGCCGCAGTCCATGTCCCTCGCCGGGTCGTCGTTGTCGCTGGAAGTGTTCGAGGACGGCGTGCCGCCGCGCTGGCGGATCCGGAGCGAAGGCGATGCGCTTCCCTCTGCCGGCGACGTCAAGGTGACCACGATCCGCGAGGACGGCGCGGAGCAGACCTTCGCGTTTGCCGCCCGGGACGGATATCTCGAAAGCATCGACGAGATCCCCGAGCCGCATGCGTTCAAGGCGCGCGTGACCCTGGGCGCGGACGCCGTCGAGATCATCTTCGAAGAGCACGATCACGACCATATCGATCTCGGCGACGAGGACGACGCGCACGCGCGTGCCCATGCCGCCGACATCCGCAAGCGCTTCGCAGGGCGCACGGTCACGACGGCGCAGATCGTGCTGTTCGGCCTCTCCGGCGGACTGATCCCCTGCCCCGCCGCCATCACCGTGCTGTTGCTCTGCATTCAGCTGAAGCAGTTCAGCCTCGGCTTCGTCCTGGTGCTGTCCTTCGGCATCGGGCTCGCGATCACGATGGTGTCGGCCGGCGTTCTCGCAGCCCTCAGCCTGCGACACGTCGAGCGTCACTGGGGCGGCTTCACCCGCTACGCGCACCGCGCGCCCTACGTCTCGGCGGCCCTGATCGTCTTCGTCGGCCTCTACACCGGCTGGACGGGGCTGCACGAACTGATGTTGTGAGCGACGACTGACGCCCGGAACGGGTCGCAGGCGCGTATTAAGCGCGCTGCTCCGCGCTGCGATCAAAACGCGCAAACACGGTGCTGGTCAGACCGCCCAGCAGCGTCCAGAACACCAGGCTCGTCACCGTCACCGCGGTGACGAACTGATGCGTCAGCGACGACGGCACGTTGGTCTCGATATTGGCGAGCTCCGGCGCACCGATCAGATGCGGCAAGGTCAGCAGGATCACGCCCGATATTGCCGCCGGCACCGTGCGGCGGAAGGCGATCAAAGCGAGCCCTCCTGATGTCGCCAGCACGGCGGCGAGCCACCAGATCTGCCGCGACAGCAGCGGCGCCGAGGGCACGCCGGGCAGCTCCGGCGGCAGGCCGAGGCCAGGCGCCAGCGTAAAGACGGCAAAGCCGGCGAGGCCCCAGAGCAGGCCTTCGTGCCAGGGCACGCTCGCACCGGTCGTTCCGCTGCGCACGGCGAAGAAGCCGGCCAGCAGCAGCGCGAAGCCGATCGCGGTCAGGACGTTGGCGGCAGCCGTATAGGCGTTGCGCTCAAAACCGTCGCGCGGCTCCCAGGCCCCGGCGCCATGGTCGTGGTCGCCGGCGCCATGCTCATGGCCGGCGTGGTCGTGCCCGGTCGCCGCCGGTTGCACCGCGAGCGCTGCGTCATGCCGATGCGTCTCGGCCGCCTTCTCGAAGACTTCCGCCTTCAGGATCAGGGGGACGGTGCCGAACTGCTGGACGACAGTGACGATGAGACCGACGATGAAGCCTGATATGACCGACGCGAAGACGATCGAACGAAACGTGCTCATGCCTACGAGGTTAGTGGCAGGGGAACGCGTTCGAGTGGCGGACGTCGTGAGCGGCGTTGTGGACGACGTCGATGTGGGAGAACCCGACCATGCCGACGACGAACACGCCGAGCACCATGGCCATCAGAGCCTGCGACAGCCGTCCCACCTGCCCGGCGGCGACCGGAAGCGTGACCTGAGTCGTGGCCTGGGCGTCGGCGAGCTGGGATTGGCTCATGGTCTATTCTCCATTGGCAATTTGCGGCTCTTCTAGCAGCTTCCGGGCGATGTCGCGACTGGTAAGATGCAGGCTTGTCCCGGACAAAATGCCCCTGCGGGCGATCTTGGCGCTGGCTGCGGCCCGAAAGACGGACTCAAACCGCTGGAAATAGCCGAGGCAGGCCTCCGGCGTGGGTGAGGTGCCAAGCAGCGTCCGGAAGGCGCCGCGGTGCACGGCGCAGATCGCGCCATGGCCGGTGACGGGAAACACCAGCGAGGCGATGTCGTCGCGCCAATGAGGCTCGCTGCTCAAGCGCGTCCCGCATGCGGCGACAGGATCATGAAGGCCATCGGTGATCTCCTGCGGACCACCCTACCACACAGCAGCCGACGTCCGGCAACGCGCAATCCGGGCGAGCTATGCTCGCCCTCTCTATTCCAAGACGGGCGAGCTATGCTCGCCCTCTTGGCCGCTGGGCCTGAGCCCAGGCTGCTTTGACGTCACGTGGCGGAGCGTCGATGCGCTTGATCGGCGTCAGCTCACCGGAGGCGGAGACGACGGCGGTCTCTTCGCGGCGGCAGTGCGGACAGACGAAGCGAACCTCGTGCGGCGCCGCCGACCAGCTCGAGCGTTTCACATTGGCGGCCATCGGCCATGCCTCGCAATGCGAGCACGACACCAGAAACCGACCGGGATCGAGCATACCCATTCCATAGGACTCCGTGTCCTGCCGCTCCCCTTCCAATGATTTTCTCACTGATTTCGTTCCGATGCCCGAGTGCAGACATCAGGCTTCGTCGGCAATCCCGTTGCGCAAGCATCCGACCTTGTCGATCTCGACCTCGACGACATCGCCGGCCTTCATCCAGAGCGGCGGGGTGCGCCTGGAGCCGACGCCGCCCGGCGTGCCCGTGGCGATGACGTCGCCGGGCTCGAGCCGGGTGAACTGCGAGCAATATTCGATCTGCCGCGGGATATCGAAGATCATCTGGTCGATCGTGGTGTCCTGCACGACCTCGCCGTTGAGCCGGGTCTGCAGGCGCAGCGGACCGACATTGCCGACCTCGTCCGGCGTCACCAGGAACGGACCGAAGCCGCCGGTTGCTGGAAAATTCTTGCCCGGCGTGAACTGGTGGGTGTGGCGCTGATAGTCGCGCACGCTGCCCTCGTTGTAGCAGGCATAGCCGGCGATATGGCCCCATGCTTCGCTGCGCGGAATGTAGCGGCCGGGCTTGCCGATGATGACCGCGAGCTCACCCTCGAAGTCGAGCTGGGTCGAGACCTTCGGGCGGATGATGTCGGTGAGATGGCCGGTCTGGCTGTTGGCGAAGCGGCCGAACACGGTGGGATTCTCGACCTCGGTGCGTCCGGTCTCCTTGCGATGGTTCTCATAGTTCAACCCGATGCAGAGGATCTTGTCCGGGTTCGGGATGACAGGCAGGAAGGTGACGTTCGACAGCGGATGGCGCTTGGCGCCAGCGGCGGACTTGGCCGCCTCGGCCAGGCCGCCTGCCGCAATCGCCGTTTTCAGGTCAGGGTAGCGGCTCCCGAGATCGGCCACGCTGTCGCCCTCCACCAGGCCCCATGAGGCGGAATTGTTGATGACAAAGCTTGCGAATTTCATGTGGTGTCCTTGACGTTGAGAGAGGCCGATCAGGTCGACGTGGCGGGAAGAATGGTAGCTGAAGATGACGGCGAAGAGGTCTTCGCAAAACGCGCGATGGTCCGCTCCGGGAAGATGAGTGCAAACGCGGCAGCCGCGCCGACAATGAGAATCCCGGCGGTGAACGTCATGGCATGGGCATAGCCGAGCGCGCTGTTGCTGCCAGCTTCGCCGACAATCCATCCGGTCAGCGCGTTCGAGAACAGGGCCGATGCCGCATTGCCCGAATAGATCACCACGATCAGCCGGCCGCGCTGGGCCGCGGGCGCCACGGCACCAAGCGCCACCGGACCGAAGATCGTGGTCAGGCTCGGCGCCGCGAAGGCAATCGCCACGCAGGCGAGCTGGAGTGCACCCGAGGTCACGATGCTGAGCAGCAGCGCAGAACCCGCGATCAGCAACGCGAAACCCGAGGCATTGCCGAGGCACGCGCGGAGACTCCAGCCCCGACGCTGCAGCACTTGCGTGATCCAGGAGCCGCTGAGCAGCAGCGGCGACTGGAACAAGTAGATGGCCGAAATGATCCAACCGACATCGGTCGGCTTGTAGCCGAGCCCAAGCTGGAGGAACGGCGGCAGCCATGTCGCGGAAATGCCGACGATCCAGTACGACATGGTCGACATGATGATGACGCCGATCACCGTCGGATCCCACCACAACACACGTGCAGGCACGTTCGGCGCAGCAGCCGGCGCATCGTGGCCGACATGTGCTGCGTAAGGTCCCTCCCCGCCGATGACACTCCAGGCGATCATCCAGGCGATGCCGAGCAGGCCACAGACCAGAAAGCCGGTGCGCCAGCCGTGATTGAGGATCACATAGGTCAGCAGCGGGCCACCGGCCAGAAGTCCGACGCTGATCCCCTGAAGGACCACTGCGCTCGGAACGCTGCGCTTGTCGGCGGGAAACCAGTTGTAGCAGGCGTGCAGCGCCGTCGGCAGGCCCGGTCCCTCGCCCGCACCGAGGAGAATGCGGCACACGACCAGCACCATGACGGAGCTCGAGAAGAACACCGGAAGCTGCGTCGCCGACCAGATGGCGGCGAGCAGCAACAGGATCCACTTCGCGGGAAAGCGGCCGACGACGAACAACCCGACCGCCATGCCCGAGAGCGAGAACAGCAGGAAGAAGCTGCTGCCAATGAGGCCGAATTCCTTCGGGCTCAGCGACAGCTCCTTCATCATCGGTACCGCCGAGAGTCCGAAGACCAGCTTGTCGAAGAAGTTGATGGTCTGAAACAGAAACAACATGATGAGAACCGCGTAGGCGCGCGCTGGCACTACAGGCTCCGTCGTCAAGCTCGCCGATGATGGCATCATTTCCCCCTGTTGAATCTTGTCGTTGTTGTTTTCATTGAAGTCGTGCCGCGAGACCCGAGAGCACCCCCGCGAGGTCGGCCTCGTCTGCCGCGACGCCGTAGACGTAGTGATCGGGGCGCACGATCGCGGCAGCGCAGCCGTGGCGCGCGAACCAGTCCGTCACTACGCCGCTTTCCTCCCGCAAAACGCCCGCCCCAGCATCGCGATCCGCCCTCGCGATGGCGATCCGGCGCAAGCCCATCTCCGCCGCGCGTACCGCCACGTCGCGCGATTGGGCCAACGCGCTGTCGCCCCTCAGAACGAGCCGCCATCCGGCACCGCATGCGCTGTCGAGCAATTGCCGGCCGCCTGCAGTCAACACCCATGGCTGGGGAAACAGCGTGCCATTGGTGGCATGCGGCGCGTCGGCACGCAGGCCACAGCTGAGCGGCGGCACTATTTCCTGACGGGTGATGGTGCGCGGCTCGCCGCCGCCTTCGGCGAGTATGCGGATATCGCGTGCAGCGGCAGCTTCCGGATCGCGCTCGCAGATGACGTGGCCGATCGCCTTGATGCGCGTCGTCAGCTCACGAACGTGAGCACTGCGCTCGTCCTGATAGGTGTCGAGCAGCGCATCGCCGGAGTCGCCGCGCAGGACGCGCGCGAGTTTCCAGACCAGATTGGCGACATCGCGAACGCCCTGGCACATGCCCTGACCGATGAACGGCGGCTGCTGATGGGCGGCATCGCCGGCGAGGAAGACGCGCCCCTCGCGCCATTTGCTGGCGACGAGGGCATGAAAGCGATAGCTCGCCGCCCGCCACAGCGTCGCATCGTCGGGCGTGAGCCAGCGCGCCAGAAGCCGCCAGACCTGCTCGGGCTGCTCCATCGCGCGCGGATCCTCGCCCGGCAGCAGCATGATCTCGAAGCGCCGATGCGTGCCCGGCCCGACGATATAGGTGGTCGGCCGTGACGGATCGCAGAACTGTGCCGCCGTGCGCGGCAGCTTCGCAAGACCAGAAACGTTGACCCTGAGGTCGACGACGAGCCAGGGCTCGTCGAAGACCAGATCGTCAAAGCCGATCCCGAGCTGGCGGCGGACCGAACTCGATGCGCCGTCGCAGGCGATGATATAGTCCGCCGTGAGGTTGCGCGTGCCCCGGTCGCCGCGCAGCTCGAGCGTCACGCCATCAGGCGCCTGCTCGATCCTGCGGAGCTCTGTGCCAAGCTCCACGTCCACCGACGGATAGGACCGCGCATGGGCGCGCAAGATCTCCTCGACCGGCGGCTGGGTGAAGACCATGGTGGGGGTGTAGCCGAGCGGATACGGCTCGCTCACCATGTCGATGCGGCGGATCAACTGGCCGCGCGCACCGAAATGTTCCGAAGCCGGGAACGGCGCAATGTAAGGGCGCAGCTGTTCGGCAACACCGAGATTGTCGAACAGCCGCAGGATCTCGTGATCGAGCGCGATCGCGCGCGGCTTGTCGTAGACCGCACGGTCGCGGTCGACGGCCAGCGATCGGATGCCCTCCGCGCCGAGCAGACTGGCCGCGACGGCGCCTGACGGGCCGAAGCCCACCACGACGACCTGGAACTCGTTCGCGCTGGTCGAACCGGACACTGACCTCGCAGCCTCGTTTGCGTGTTGACGGGACGTCGCGGTCACGGCACGGCGTAGCGAACGGACAATTGCGCAGCCTTGACGCAATCGGCCTTGGGCGGCGCGATGCCCCACTGATCGGTGCGGCCGGGTGGCCAGACCCAATGATCCGGGCCCCGCACGACGTAGCCGTCGTCGACCTGCAGCACCTCGGCGGTGTATTCGATCACGGTCCCCACCGGATCGATGAAGTAGGAGAACACGTTGTCGCCGGGTCCATGGCGACCGACGCCCCAGGCAATCGGAAAGCCCGCGTCGATCATGCGCCCGGAACCGCGCATCACCACTTCGAGGCTCGGCATCAGGAAGGCGACGTGATTGAGTCCATTGACCCCGGCGTCGGCGATCACGACCGCATGGTGATCGCTGTTGCAGCGGACGAACGCCATCGCCTTCGAGCGGTCCGAGAGCTGAAAGCCGAGCGCCCGTTCGTAGAAGGCCGCTGAGCGATCGACATCCGTGCTGTTGAGATTGACGTGGGCGAGCCGTTCGGGCCGATCGCCTTGCGACGGCTCTGGCGCGTGACCGACATCGTCGTGAACGAAGCGCAGGATGCCGCCTTCCGGCACGCGAACGGCCATCATCAGGCCGCCATCGGGCGCATCGTTGGGAGCTGGACCACGGATCAGCCGGGCGCCTTCGGCACCCGCTTTGGCGGCGATGGAATCGAGATCGTCCGCGCGCGCCACGCGAAAGGTGACCGCACCGAGCTCCGGCAACTCACTCTTATAGAGCGCGACGACGTGATGGTCGCTGCCGGTCGCGCGCAGATAAACGAATCCGGCCGCCTGCGTGACGAGTGAGAGACCCCACACGTCGCAATAGAACCGCACGGAGCGATCCAGATCCGGCGTGCCAAGATCGACGCTGCGCAGCGCTGTCACCGGAAACCGGGCCATGACGCACTCCTCCACCGGGCCACTCTCCGGGAAGACCGGGCGCGGCTTTCTTGATCACGGTCGCACCTTCACGACCAACAAACCTCTTTTATTACACAAAATCGATATGGCAACAAAAATTTATAGATTTTAGGGAATCATCAGCAGATGTATATATGGCGAACCGTGAGCTAACCGAACAATGGAGGCTGGAGCGGTGGACTTGACTGCAGCATCCCCCCTGCCCGCGCCATCGACGCAGGCGAGCCATGTCTATGACCGGCTGCGCGAGGACCTGTTGTCCGGACGCCTCGCCCCGTCGCGCAAGCTGCAGATGCGATTTCTCACGGAGGCCTATCAGACCGGCCAAACGCCGCTGCGCGAGGCGCTCAACCGCCTGACCGCCGACGGACTGGTGGAGGTCCGCGAACAGCGCGGCTTCTACGTCAAGGACGTCAGCCGCGCGGAGCTTGCCGAATTGACCAAAACGCGCTGCTGGGTCGAGGCCCTGGCGCTGCGCGAGTCCATGGCGGCATCCACGCCTGAATGGGAGGAGCGGCTCGTCGTGGCACAACATCGGCTGAGCCGCGTGCCACGCTCGTTGAGCGCCACCGCGTTCGAGGACAATCCCGAGTGGGAAAAGCTGCACCGCATCTACCATCGCACCCTGATCGGCCAATGCGGCTCGCAATCGCTGATCGCATTCTGCAGCCAACTTGCCGACCAGCTCTATCGCTACCGGCGCCTGTCGATCAGCAAGGCCTTCCCTTCGCGCCACGTCGGTGATGAGCATGCGGCCATCATGGATGCCGTGCTGAGCGGTGATGCCGATCTGGCGGTGAAGCGGCTCGCGGCACACTATCAGCGGACGGCCGACGTCATCCTTCAGGACGACACCATTTTCCCGGAATTGCGACGAGAGGCGGCCTTGGGATGACGGGCTCCGTGACGCCCCTCAATGCGCGCCCTTGAGCGTGCAGGAGGTGCTGCAGGTGACCGTGTTGCCATGGTCGCACGCCTTGCAGGCTGCAACGCACTGATTCATATCGCGAGGATTGTAAGTGCTGTAGGTGCGCATCGGGCAAAGCGGGGTCGAGCCCGTGACGTCCTGCTCCTGGTTGCAGGCCGCCGTCAGAATCGAAAACAAGATGACCGCAAACAGACGCATGGGAGGTCAACCGTCGGACGAGCTACGTTCGCGGGCAATGTCGCATCGCAACCTTGCCCCGGGCATTCCCAACGCCAGGAGTGGCACTGCGCGACTCCCCGCTTCCCACCGAGGATGCGTCTGAATTGTTAAGAACGGCTTGCGATGGCACGACGCCTCGCAAAGACACGGATGCGGAAACACCGTGCCTTGCGGGGCATCGCGGCACTGTCCGGCGTCAGGCCGCGGCCCTGGTCGCGATCACCTGGCGCATGTCGAGCGCGAGTTGGCGGTATTGCTCCCCAAGCTTCAGGTAGAATTCCCGCTTTCTGCTGTCGGTGGCGAGCTTCGCAATCAGCTCGCATTCGGCGGTGAGCGTCTCGAACCGCTCCAGCCGGTCCTCAAGTTCTGTCATCGGCGTATCCCCATCAAACGCCCTAGGGACAGCAAACCTAAGCCCGGAAATTAGGTCACGACAAACATCGTTATAGGGTAGAATCAATTATTCACGAGCGGGCGGCTATTTGCTGTCCATCCGCCAGGCGCCATCCCAATTGGCCGCCGGCGGACGCGCCTCGAACTGTGCGATGCGAGCGAGCATCGTGCGCGAGGGCCCATCACCGGGAACGCTTTCGAGCGCTGCGTTGAACGCGGTGCGTGCGTCATCGAAGCGGCACGCGCGATAGGCGGCAAGGCCTTCGGCATAACGCGTGCGCAGGCTTTCCTGCGGCGCAGCCAGCGCACCTGCCCGGCCCATCACCTCGAACACCGGCTGCGGCACGCTCTGGCCGACCACCGCCAGACGATCGATCTCGCGCAACTCCAGACGCGCGCCGGTCGCCTCCGCTGTCGCCTGCGAAATCAGGATGCGGGTACCGTAGACCTTGTTCGCAGCCTCCAGGCGCGATGCAAGGTTCACCGCATCGCCCATCACCGTAAAGCTCATCATCAGCTCGGAGCCGATGCTGCCGGTCAGGACCTCGCCGGTGGCGATGCCGATGCGCAGGTCGCATGGCACCGGCATGGCTCGGATGCCGAGGAGGTCGGGAAGCTGCTTCTGCAGCGCGGGCACCTGCTCGGCCATGTCGATGGCGGACAGGCCTGCGAGCAGCGCCTGCTCGTCCTCCTCGATGAAGGGCGGGCCCCAATAGGACATGATGGCGTCGCCGATATATTTGTCGATCACGCCGCGGTTGTTGCGGATCGGGCCGGACATCACCGTGAAATAGTGGTTCATCACCTTGACGAGGCCGCGCGGGGTCATGCCCTCGCTCATCGAGGTGAAACCGCTCATGTCGCAGAACATGATGGTCATCACCCGGCGCTGACCGTCGATGGCGACCTCGGGCTTGTCGATCAGGCCCTGCACGACCTTGGGATCGATGTAGCGGCCGAAGGTCTCGCGGATGCGCTCATTGTGGCGCAGCTGCTCGATCATGCGGTTGAAGGCGGCGGCAAGCTCGCCGATCTCGTCCTGGGTCGAAACCGTGATGGCCTTGTCGAAGCGGCCGGCCTCGACCTCGCGGGCGCCGGCGAGCAGCAGCCGCACCGGGCGGGTGATGCCGCTGCTGACCAGCAGCGCGAAGGCAAATCCGACCACGGCCGCGAGCAGCGTCACGAGACCTGAGATGATGATCGCCTGCCGCTGATGGCCGATCACCCTCGAGGTGCTCGCGAAAACCTGCTTGAGCATGTCGGCGCGGATCGCATCGATCCTCTGGTTGAACAGATCGCGCGTGGCATCGATATGCTCGAGCGTCCCTCGTGCCTCCGCCATCTGCTTGGCATCGACCTGCTTGAGCAGCTTGGCGTGATCCGCATTCATGTCGCGGCGCAGCTCGGTGACCGCAGTATCGATGCGCGTGTCGATCCGCGCCAGCGTGGCATTGTCCGACGGGGTCCTGGGATCCTCGATGATCGCGTTGATCAGCTTTTGCGCGCCCGACGTCTCTTCCTCGATCTTCCGGTCGGCTTCCTCGAATTCGTGCAGGCGCGCCGCATAGGCCTCCTCGTCCGAGGAGTCCTGCATCTTCATCATGACCATCCGCCGCAGCGCCACCGACCGCTCCAGCGAGCGGATATTGGCGCGCGCCAGGTCGCCATAGGCCGGGATGTAGCGGTTGGTCAGCTCGTCCAGGAGAACGCCGACCTGGCTCGACATCACCATCGACAGGATCGAGGTGATCAACATCAGGACGATCAATCCGAGGGCGATGCCGACGATCTTGCGCCGGATCGACTGGTTGAAAAGCGGCATGAGGGGGCAAAGGCTGAAAAGAAGGGTCTATGGAACTCAATACACCGGATTTTCCCTTGGGAACACGCGCAATCGCGCCGTTCGTGGCGTGGAGAGCTCCCCGCAACCGGCGCGCGAGGCCCAATCGTTAACAAAGGTTAAAGCCCCCTGCCGCTTCCGCTGTTTCGGAAGTTCCCCGGTTCCATTCCGTATTTTGCCGCATTGTTGAACCAGCGTGAGGAATGCGAAACGATGTCATGGCATCGTTTTGGTGTCGTCTTTGATTCTCAAGCCGCATGTCGTCGCGGACCTTGGTTTGTAGTGGTTTCGCAGGGGGACCATCGAATGAACCAGTGCCTACGCTCGCTCGCGTGTGTCGTTGCCGTGGCCGCCCTGGCCCTCCTTCCCACCGAGCTGGCAGCGAAGAGCGGTCACAAATCATCCGCGTCGAAGAAGACGCACGTCGCGAAGGCCGGCAAGCAGCGTCATGCTGCGAGCGGCAAGCACGGCAAACATGCCGAGACCAGGCGCAAGTCGAAGAAGCGGGACGAGGAGCCCGCGGACAAGCCCGCGCCGCCGGCGCTGACGGGCGACCTCGCCGCACTGAAAGATGCCATCGACCTCGCACGCAAGGGCAAGACCGACGACGCGAGCGCGGCGCGCGACCGCATTGCCGACCCGGCCGGACAGAAGGTCGCCGACTGGTTCATGCTGCGCCATTCCGAGAGCACGGCGCCATTCAAGCGCTACGCCGCCTTCCTCGCCGCCAATCCGGATTGGCCGAGCGCCGCGCTGCTGCGCAAACGCGCCGAGGCGCGGCTGTGGCAGGAGAAGAGCGATGCGGCCACCGTGCACGCTTTCACGATGGACCGGCCGACCAGCGCCAAGGGCAGTTTCGCACTCGCACGCGTGCTGCTGGCCGAGGGCGACAGCGACCGGGCCACGCGCCTCGTGCGCGCAGCATGGCGCTCGGAGGAACTGTCCGAACGCAGCGAGGAGGATTCCTACGAAGCGTTCCACGACCTGTTGCGGCCGGAGGATCATCGCGCCCGCATGGACAAGCGCCTTGGTGCCAAGGACTATGCCGGTGCACGGCGCGCCGCAAAACGCCTCGGCGAGGATGCGCTCGCCATCGTCAAGGCCTGCGCCGCGGTCAACGGCAAGGCCAGCAAGGCCAAGGATTATCTCGACGACGTCGCGGCCGATGCGCGCCGCGATCTCGGCTATGTCCTGTGCCGCGCGCAATGGCATCTGCAGAAGGACCACATCGACGATGCCGCCGAAGTGATCCTGGCCGCTTCGCCCGACACCATGGCGGCCCAGGACACCGATGCGTGGTGGCGCGAGCGCCGCCTGCTCGCGCGCAAGCTGCTCGACCAGGGCAAGTCCAGAACCGCCTACGACGTGGTGCGCGCGGCCGCGGTGCCGGCGATGGAGGTCTATCGCGTCGACTACCATTTCATGTGCGGCTGGATCGCGCTGCGCTATCTCGACGATCCCAGGGCCGCGATGGCGCATTTCGCCGCGATCGACGAAGGCTCGGCCAATCCGATCGCGCTGGCGCGCGCCCATTACTGGCGCGGCCGTGCGGCCGAGGCCATGGGGGCGACCGCCGACGCGCGGCAGAGCTACAAGGCAGCCGCGCGCTATCCGACCGCCTATTACGGCCAGCTCGCCCGCGCACGGCTCGGCCTCGAGGGGCTGGAGCTGCGCGCGCCCTCGCCCGTGCTGGCCGCGGCCGACACACTGCCTGCGGACGAGCGCGTGCGCGCCGCGGACATGCTGTATGGCATCGGGGAACGCGACGTGGTGCTCTACTACGCCGAGGATTTCGCCAAGGAGAGCACCGACGTCGCTGCCCTCGAAGCGCTCGGCGAGCTCGCCAGGCAGCGCAACGACGCCCGCGTCATGCTGGAGGTCGGCAAATCGGCGTTGGCGCGTGGGCTTGCGCTCGACCATTACGCCTTCCCGACCATCGGCATCCCCGAGCACAAGCAGGTCGCGCCCGCGATCGAGACCAGCGTGATCTATTCGGTGGCGCGCACCGAGAGCTCATTCGACCAGCGCGACAAGTCGTCCGCCAACGCGGTCGGCTTGATGCAGGTGACGCCGGAAGCCGGCCGCGACACCGCCAAGCGCTTCGGCGTGACCTATGACTGGGACAAAATGGTCTCCGACCCCGTCTACAACACGCAGATGGGTGCGGCCGAGCTCAGCGCGCTGCTGTCGGAATATCGCGGCAACCAGATCATGACCTTCGCCGGCTACAATGCCGGTCGTGGCCGGGTGCGCGAATGGGTGCAGGCGCACGGCGATCCCCGAGATCCCAAGGTCGATCCGGTCGACTGGGTCGAGCGCATCCCGCTGTCGGAAACGCGCAACTACGTCCAGCGCGTGATGGAGAACGTGCTGGTCTACCGCGCGCGGTTCGAGCGCAGCGGCGCGGTCGCCGGCAAGACCGACCAGCGTGTCGTGACGCAGGATGCCACCGCCAGGGCGACGCCGGTGGGGTTCAGGGGAGCGGAGTAGAAGCGGACCGGCCTCAATCCACCTTGATGTTCGCCGCCTTGATGATCGGCCACCACTTCGCGATCTCGGCCTTCTGTCTGATGCCGAGCGCCTCCGGGGTGAGCTGGTCCTTGGGTGTCATCTCCAGGCCCTGGCTTTCGAGCTGCTTCTTCACGGCCGGATCGTTGAGCGCTTCCACGGCGGCCGCGTTGAGCTTGGTGACGATGTCCTTCGGCGTGCCCTTCGGCACCCACAGGCCCGACCACAGCGTCATGTTGAAGCCCTTCAGGCCCGCTTCATCCGCGGTCGGGATGTCGGGCGCGGAGGCCAGGCGCTTGCTGTCGGTGATGGCATAGGCGCGGATGGTGCCGGCGCGGACCTGATTGATGGAGTTGGAGGTCTGGTCGACGATGATATCGATCTGGCCGGCGATGAGGTCGTTCAGCGCGGGCGCCGTGCCGCGGTACGGCACGTATTGCAGCTTGACGCCGGAAACGCTCTCGAAATAGACGCCGGCGATGTGGCTGCCGGAGCCGGCGCCCGCCGTGCCCGCGGTCGGCGGCGACGGTCGCGACTTCAGCCACTCCACCAGCTCCTTCAGCGATTTCGCCGGCACCGCGTTCTTGCTGACCACGATCATCGGGTTGCTCGGCAAGAGCACCACCGGCTCGAGGTCGGTGACGAGATCGTAATTGAGCTTGTAGACCGCGCCGTTGGCGACATGGGTGCCGAGATGGCCGAAGGAGATGGTGTAGCCGTCGGGCGGCGAGTGCACGGCGCGCCCCACCCCGATCGAGCCGCCGGCGCCGGTGACGTTCTCGATCACCAGCGGCTGGCCGAGCGACTGACGCATGCGCTCGGCGAGCACGCGCGCCATTGCATCGGACGGACCGCCGGCCGCAAAAGGAACGATGATGGTGATGGGATGAGAGGGATAATCGTCGGCGCGCGCGGCGCCGATGAAAGCGAGAAGTCCGATCAGCCCGGCCCAGGCGGCCTTTTTCATTGTCTGCTCCCCAACGATGTCGTTTTTGTCTTTTGTCTCTTCCCGCGTACGGGAAGAGGGCTCGTTCGTGAAGAGACGTATTGCCGCGCTTAGAACTGCGAAAAATCGATCGGCTTGTGGCGATCGAGCGTGCGGGTGACTGGCGGCAGCGGGTATTTCAGGCCGGTGGCGCAGTTGAACAGCATCACGCGGTCATCCTTCGAGACGCGACCGTCCGCAAGGCTCTCCTTGTAGGCGGCGTAAGTCGCGGCACCCTCCGGGCACAGCAGCAGCCCCTCCTCGCGCGCGACCTCGTTGAGCGCCGACGAGATCTTGTCGTCGTCGACCGCGATCGCAAACCCCTTGCTCTCGCGCACGGCGCGCAAGATCAGGAAGTCGCCGATCGCCTGCGGCACGCGAATGCCCGATGCGATGGTGTGCGCGTCTTCCCAGCGCGTGGCGTGCTCGGTGCCGGCGTCATAGGCCCGCACCATCGGGGCGCAGCCGGAGGCCTGCACAGCGACCATGCGCGGGCGCTTCGATCCGATGAAGCCGATCTTCTCCAGCTCGTCGAACGCCTTCCACATGCCGATCAGGCCGGTGCCGCCGCCGGTCGGATAGAAGATCACGTCGGGCACGTCCCAGCCGAGCTGCTCGGCGAGCTCGAGGCCCATCGTCTTCTTGCCTTCGATGCGATACGGCTCCTTCAGCGTGGAGGTATCGAACCAGCCGACCTTTGCCTTGCCTTCACCGACGATCTTGCCGCAATCATCGATATAGCCGTTGACGCGATAGACCGTCGCGCCCTGCAGCTCGATCTCGCTGACATTCACCTCGGGCGTATCGGCCGGGCAGAAGATCGTGGTCTTGATGCCGCAGGACGTGGCGTAGGCCGCCAGCGCCGCGCCGGCATTGCCGTTGGTCGGCATCGCCATGTGCTTGATGCCGAGCGCCTTGCCCATCGACACCGCCATCACGAGGCCGCGTGCCTTGAACGAGCCGGTCGGCAGGCGCCCCTCGTCC
This sequence comes from Bradyrhizobium sp. CCBAU 53338, assembly GCF_015291665.1. Lineage (NCBI taxonomy): Bacteria > Pseudomonadati > Pseudomonadota > Alphaproteobacteria > Hyphomicrobiales > Nitrobacteraceae > Bradyrhizobium > Bradyrhizobium sp. CCBAU 53338. Next base: position 3,836,580 of record NZ_CP030048.1, on the reverse strand, counting down.
TTGACGATGATCTCGCCGCCGCCGAGCTTCTTGCCGAGCTTGGGCAGGCGGATCAGGGGCGTCGTGACTTCGCCGAGCGAGACGATGTCCTTGCATTTGCGCACCGGCAGCAGCTCGCGGTAGCGCCACAGGTCGCCAGGGCGCTGCGCCAGAGCGTCCTTCGTCAGCGCCTTCTTCACGCCGGCGAGGTCGTAGCGCACGAGCAGCGGCTTGCCGGCCTTGGAGAGATTGTGGACCTGGTCGGCGGCGTAATGATCGCCTTCCATGGCGCATTCGAGATGCGTGACGAAGGTCGGACGCTCGATGGTGAGGTTGTCGTTGTCGTGCATGGGATGATTTCCTTCTTATTTTGAGAACGGCTCTCCGTGACGGCGGCGGGCGCCGCCCTCACCGGTCAAATATTCAACACCCGCCCATAGGCATCCAGCACGGCTTCCTTCATCATCTCAGACAGGGTCGGATGCGGGAACACCGTGTGCATCAGCTCTTCTTCCGTGGTCTCCAGGTTCATCGCGACGACGTAGCCCTGGATCAGCTCGGTGACCTCGGCGCCGACCATGTGGGCGCCGAGCAGCTGGCCGGTCTTCTTGTCGAAGATCACCTTGACCAGGCCCTGGTCCTCGCCGAGCGCGATCGCCTTGCCGTTGCCGACGAAGGGGAAGCGGCCGACGCGGATCTCGCGGCCGCTCTCCTTGGCCTTGGCTTCCGTCAGGCCGACGGAGGCGACCTGCGGATGGCAATAGGTGCAGCCCGGGATCATCAGCTTGTCCATGGGATGCGGATGCAGGCCCTTGATCGCCTCGATGCAGATCACGCCCTCATGCTCGGCCTTGTGGGCGAGCATCGGGGGACCGGCGACGTCGCCGATGGCGTAGATGCCGGGAACGTTGGTCTTGCCGTAGCCGTCGATCACGATGCAGCCGCGATCGGTCTTCACGCCGAGCTTCTCGAGGCCGAGATTCTCGATGTTGCCGACGACACCCACAGCCGAGATCACCCGCTCGAACTCGGTGGTAACAGGCTTGCCCTTGCCGTCGTCGATGGTGGCAACGACGCTGTCGGCCTTCTTCTCCAGCTTCGTCACCTTGGTCGAGGACATGATCTTGATGCCCAGCTTCTCCAGCCGTTTGCGGGCGAGGCCTGCAATCTCGGCGTCCTCGACGGGCAGGATCTGCGGCAGCACCTCGACCACGGTGACGTCGGACCCCATGGTGTGGAAGAACGAGGCGAACTCGATGCCGATCGCACCGGAGCCGACCACCAGCAGCGACTTCGGCATCCGCTCCGGCACCATCGCCTCGAAATAGGTCCAGATCAGCTTCTTGTCGGGCTCGAGGCCCGGCAGCACGCGCGGCCGCGCACCGGTGGCGACGATGATGTGCTTGGCCTGGTAGGTCCCCTCGCCCAGCGAACCCTTCGGGCCCTCGACGTCTGATTTCTTCACGGTGATCTTGCCGGGCGCGTCGATCGAGGCGGCGCCCCAGATAACGCTGACCTTGCTCTTCTTCATCAGGAAGCCGACGCCGTCGTTCAGCCGCTTGGAGACGCCGCGCGAACGCTGCACCACCGCCTTCGGATCGAACGACACCTTCTCCGCCGACAGGCCGTAGTCCTTGGCGTGCTGCATGTAATGGTAGATCTCGGCCGAGCGCAGCAGCGCCTTGGTCGGAATGCAGCCCCAGTTCAGGCAGATGCCGCCGAGATAGGATTTCTCGACGATCGCGGTCTTGAAGCCGAGCTGGGCGGCGCGGATCGCGGTGACGTAGCCGCCGGGACCGGAGCCGATGATGATGACGTCGAAGGATGTGTCGGCCATGGCGGCTCCCGTTCAACTCAAGACGCGACGCCGCGGGCGCGGCGACTGATGATGTAAGTTCTGACGAGCCATTCGAGGAGAATGGCCGCCGTCATGACGGCGAAGATGGTGAGCGCGATCGGCGCCCAGATGTTGCGCGACAGCGCCTCACCGGCCAGGAAGGCTGACACAACGATGTCGCGGCCCAGCGGGCTGAGCGTCGCGACCAGCGAGATCAACATCGAGATCCAGGGCCAGCGCGTCGTCATGCGCCATCTCAGACCATCATCATGACGGGGTTTTCGATCAGCTGCTTGAACGCGCCGATCAGCTCGGCGCCGAGCGCGCCGTCGATGGCGCGGTGATCGCAGGACAGGGTGACGCTCATCATGTGCGCGATCTCGATCTTGCCGCCGCGCACGACCGGCCGCTCCTCGCTGGTGCCGACCGCGAGGATGGTGGCGTGCGGCGGGTTGATCACCGCGGTGAAGTGGCTGATGCCGTACATGCCGAGGTTTGAGACGGCGGTGGTGCCGCCCTGATATTCCTCGGGCTTCAATTTCCGGGAACGCGCGCGCGCGGCGAAATCCTTCATCTCGTTGGAGATGGTCGAGAGCGTCTTGGTCTCCGCCTTGCGGATGATCGGGGTGATCAGGCCGCCGGGCATCGCCACGGCAACGCCGACGTCGGAATGGTGATGCTTGACCATGCCGCTTTCCGTCCAGCTGACGTTGCAGTTCGGGATCTTCTGCAACGCGACCGCCATCGCCTTGATGACGAAGTCGTTGACCGAGATCTTGTAGAGCGGCTTCTTCTCCTTGTCCTTCGGAGCCGCCGCATTGATCTCCTCGCGCGCGGCGAGCAGCTTGCCGATGTCGCAGTCGATGGTCAGGTAGAAGTGCGGGACGTTCTGGATCGAGGCGGTCAGGCGCTGCGCGATGGTGCGGCGCATGCCGTCATGGGGGACGATGTCGTAGGAGCCCGGCTCGAACAGCGACAGGATCTGCTTGTCCGACATGGTCGGCGCGATCGAGGGCGCGCCGCCGGACGGCACCGCGGCGGGCGCCTTGAGGCCCTTGCCGGATTTGGCCTGCTCGACGTCGCGCGCGACCACGCGGCCGTGCGGGCCGGTGCCGGTGACCATGCCGACATCGATGCCGGCTTCCTTGGCAAGACGCCGCGCCAGCGGCGACGAGAACACGCGGCCGGCATGGCCGTTGCTCTGCGCGGGCGGCGCAGCGGCTTGCGGCGCCGGAGCAGCGGCGGGAGCCGGCGCAGCCTTGGGCGCGGCTGGCGCAGGAGCCGCGGCGGCGGGAGCCTCCGCGGCCTTGGGCGGCGCGGCCGAAGCGCTCGGCTTGGCGCTGCCAGCGGCCTTTACGTCCTCGCCTTCGCCGGCAAGCACCGCGATCACATCGTTGACCGGCACGTCCTGCGTACCCTCGGGCACGAGGATCTTGGCGATCGTGCCCTCGTCGATGGCTTCGACCTCCATGGTGGCCTTGTCGGTCTCGATCTCGGCGATGACATCGCCGGACTTGACCTTGTCGCCTTCCTTCTTCAGCCACTTGGCGAGGTTGCCCTTCTCCATCGTCGGCGAAAGAGCGGGCATCAGGATGTTGATGGGCATGCTGACCTCACGAAGAACTTCTCAAAACGTCGCCCCCGAAAGTGAGGACGAACAGACCAGGTTTAGTTGCCGATGTCGCCCTGCCACAGGCGCTCATTGGCAGGGATGGAACGCCAATTCTTCATCATGGTGATGGAGCGGTCGTCGGCAAGGTCGATCCAGGCAATCCCGAACTTGTCGAGAATGTCCTTGGATCCCGGAAAGGTGACGGATTCGCCGATCACCACCAGCTTGACCTTGAACAGAGCGAGCGCGCCGGCACACATCGAACATGGCGACAGCGTGGTGTACATGACGGTGTCGTGGAACGAGATCGCGCCGGCTTCGCGCAGGCAGCTCATCTCGCCGTGCAGGATCGGATTGTTCTCCTGCACGCGGTTGTTGTGGCCGCGGGCGATGATCTCGTCGCCGCGAGTCAGCACGGCGCCGATCGGCAGGCCGCCTTGCGCGATCGAGGCCTCGGCCTCGCGGATCGCCTCCAGCATGAAATCGTAGTGGTGAGCTTCGATCGCCACGGTCAGTGCCCCTTCCCGCGCGGCGTCGTGGTGCCGGTGTCGGTGGGACGCTCGATCTCGGCCTGGAACATGTCGAGGATCCGGTTCAGCGCGTCCTCCTCGGTGTATTCGCTCTCGCGCGCATAGGCACGCGCGGCGTGGCGGGCGAGATCGACGAGCAACAGGCCCCACATGTCGGGCTCCTCGAAGGCGCGCTGGAATGCCATCGACAGCCCGCCATCCAGCACGAACACGCGCAGGATCTCGACCGCATCATCGCGGGTCATGACGTCGGGCGGCAGTGGCTGCTCCTTCGGGCCTGCCATGGCCTACCTGTAGCAGACGGCTTTGGCGGCCTCGACGACTTCCGCCGCCGAGGGCAGCGCCAGCTTCTCCAGGTTCGCGGCATAAGGCATCGGCACGTCCTTGCCGGAGACGCGCGCAACCGGCGCATCCAGATAGTCGAAGGCGTTCTCCATGATGCGCGCGGCGATCTCGGCGCCGACGCCGCTCTGGGCCCAGCCCTCTTCCACCGTGACCGCGCGGCCGGTTTTCTTGACCGAGTTGATGATAGTCTCGGTGTCCATCGGACGCAGCGTACGCAGGTCGATCACCTCGGCTTCGATGCCCTCCTTGGCGAGTTCGTCGGCGGCCTTCAGCGCATAGGTCATGCCGTTCGACCAGGAGATGATGCTGACATGGCTACCGGAGCGGACGATGCGCGCTTTGCCGATCGGGATCACGAAGTCGTCGAGCTTCGGGACTTCGCCGGTATGACCGTAGAGCACCTCGTTCTCGAGGAAGATCACCGGATTGGGATCGCGGATCGCGGCCTTGAGCAGGCCCTTGTAGTCGGCGGCGGAGAACGGCGCGACCACCTTGAGGCCCGGAACGTTCGAGTACCAGGCCGAGTAATCCTGGCTGTGCTGGGCAGCCACGCGCGCAGCCGCGCCATTGGGGCCGCGGAACACGATCGAGCAGCCCATCTGGCCGCCGGACATGTACAGCGTCTTGGCTGCGGAGTTGATGATCTGGTCGATCGCCTGCATGGCGAAGTTGAAGGTCATGAACTCGACGATCGGCTTCAAGCCGGTCATTGCGGCGCCGACGCCGACGCCGGCAAAGCCGTGCTCGGTGATCGGAGTGTCGATGACGCGCCTCGCGCCGAACTCCTGCAGCAGGCCCTGGGTCACCTTGTAGGCGCCCTGATATTCGGCCACCTCTTCGCCCATCACGAAGACGTCGGGGTCGCGGCGCATCTCTTCGGCCATGGCGTCGCGGAGCGCTTCGCGGATGGTCTGGGTGATCATCGCGGTGCCTGCAGGCACCTCCGGATCCGGCTCGGCGACGGCCTGCGGTGCCGGTGCCGCCTTGGCCGCAGGCGCCTCGGCCTTCGCAGCGGCGGGCGGCGCGGACTCCGCAGCCTTCGCGGCCGGTGCAGGCGCTTTCGCGAGATCGGCGGCGCTCTCGCCGTCGGCGAGAATGGTCGCAATCGGCGTGTTCACCGCGACGTCGGCGGTCCCTTCCGGGATCAGGATCTTGCCGAGCGTGCCCTCATCGGTCGCCTCGACCTCCATGGTGGCCTTGTCGGTCTCGATCTCGGCGATCACGTCACCGGACTTGATCGTCTCACCCTCTTTTTTAAGCCACTTGGCGAGGTTGCCCTTTTCCATCGTGGGCGACAACGCGGGCATCAGCACTTGAATTGGCATATCGACTCCAAAAGAAAGCTTGCGCGCGTTTAGCGGTAAACGTCGGTCCAGAGCTCGGCGGCATCCGGCTCTGGATCATGCTGGGCAAAGTCGGCGGAGGCATTGACGATGTCGCGAACCTCGGCGTCGATCGCCTTGAGGTCAGCCTCGCTCACCTTGGCCGCAAGCAGGCGATTGCGCACCTGCTCGATCGGATCCTGGTCGTGACGGACCTTCTCGACCTCCTCGCGCGTACGGTACTTGGCAGGATCGGACATCGAGTGGCCGCGATATCTGTAGGTCTGCATCTCCAGGATGAAGGGACCCTTGCCGGCGCGGCACCAGGCCGCCGCCTCCTCGCCCGCGGCCTTGACGGCGCGGACGTCCATGCCATCGACCTGCTTGCCGGGGATATTGAACGAAGCGCCGCGCTTGGAGAAATCCTGCTGCGCCGAAGCGCGCGAGACCGCGGTGCCCATGGCGTAGCGGTTGTTCTCGATGACGTAGATCACCGGCAGCTTCCAGAGCTCCGCCATGTTGAAGCTCTCATAGACCTGGCCCTGGTTGGCCGCGCCGTCGCCGAAATAGGTGACGCTGACATTGCCGTTGCTGCGATAATTGTTGGCGAAGGCAAGACCGGTGCCGAGCGAGACCTGAGCGCCGACGATGCCGTGACCGCCGTAGAAATGCTTCTCCTTGCTGAACATGTGCATGGAGCCGCCCTTGCCCTTGGAATAACCGCCGCGGCGGCCGGTGAGCTCGGCCATGACGCCGTTGGCCTCCATGCCGGTGGCAAGCATGTGACCGTGATCGCGATAGCCGGTGATGACCTGATCGCCCTGTTTCAGGGCCATCTGCATGCCGACCACCACGGCCTCCTGGCCGATATAGAGATGGCAGAAGCCGCCGATCGCACCCATGCCGTAGAGCTGGCCGGCCTTTTCCTCGAACCGCCGGATCAGGAGCATGTCGCGAAGCGCCTTAAGCTCTTGCTGCCTGGTGAACTCCGGAGGCGAACCGCCGTTGGTTTTGTCCTGCTCAGCGCTTGCGGCGGCTTTCTTGGGTGCGGCCATGGGAATTCCGGGTCAGAGAAATCTAAGTCCTCTCTAACCTAACTCAATCGCGTGTGAAAGCACTGCAGCGGCATGCCACGACTTTCATTATGCCGCACTGCAACGTGGCCGAAATTTTGCAAAACCTTTGGCGCCGATCAGGCAACATTTGCTCCGCAAGAACGAGAGCTCTGCACGCAGACGAGGCAACGACATCGGCCACGCATAACTCGGGTACTGAGCCCCCGGTGCGTGTCCGATTCGAATGGCCAGGCCTACCAGCCCAGCTCGCGCAAATACGCCGTGCGGGCGGCAACGCCAGTGTGCGTGAAGTCGGTGAAGACCCCATCGACGCCGAGCCGGAAAAATTTGAGATATTCCTGGACGGGATCGGCTTGATAGTCGGCCGCCAAATATTTCTTCTCGTTCCGGAACGTGAAGACGTGCACGAACAGGCCGAGCTTGTGTGCGTCGGCGATCAATTCTCTGACAGACGGATGACGAAGGGGCGTGCAATCGCCGATCTGCACGGGCGACGCCGCTGTGGCGACGCCCGTGCCTGCTCGATCAGAAGAAGCCGAGCTTCTTCGGGCTGTAGCTGACCAGGAGGTTCTTGGTCTGCTGGTAGTGATCGAGCATCATCTTGTGGGTCTCGCGACCGACGCCCGATTGCTTGTAGCCACCGAATGCGGCATGGGCGGGATAGGCGTGATAGCAGTTGGTCCAGACCCGGCCGGCCTGGATCGCCCGGCCGAAGCGGTAGCAGCGGTTGGCATCGCGGCTCCAGACGCCCGCCCCGAGGCCATAGAGCGTGTCGTTGGCGATCGCGAGCGCTTCGTCATCGGTCTTGAAGGTCGTGACCGAGACGACGGGCCCAAAGATCTCCTCCTGGAAGATCCGCATCTTGTTGTTGCCTTCGAATACCGTCGGCTGGACGTAGAAGCCGCCCGACAGATCGCCGCCGAGTTCGGCCCGTCCGCCGCCGGCCAGCACCTTGGCGCCCTCCTGCTTGCCGATGTCGATGTAGGAGAGGATCTTCTCCAGTTGCTCGCCAGAGGCCTGCGCGCCGATCATGGTATCGGCCGCGCGCGGATCGCCCTGCTTGATCGCCGCGACGCGCTTCAGCGCCCGCTCCATGAAACGGTCGTAGATGTCGGCGTGCACCAGCGCCCGGCTCGGACAGGTGCAGACCTCGCCCTGGTTCAGCGCGAACATGACGAACCCTTCGATCGCCTTGTCGAAGAAATCGTCGTCCTCGGCGGTGACGTCCTTGAAGAAGATGTTCGGCGACTTGCCGCCGAGCTCCAGCGTCACGGGAATGAGGTTCTGGCTGGCATATTGCATGATCAGCCGGCCCGTCGTGGTCTCTCCGGTGAACGCGATCTTGGAAATGCGCGGGCTGGAGGCGAGCGGCTTGCCGGCCTCGAGGCCAAAGCCGTTGACGATGTTGAGCACACCGGGCGGCAGGAGATCGCCGATGATCTCGGCCCAGACCATGATCGAGGCCGGTGTTTGCTCGGCGGGCTTCAGCACGACGCAATTGCCCGCAGCGAGCGCCGGCGCGAGCTTCCAGCACGCCATCAGCAGCGGGAAGTTCCAGGGGATGATCTGGCCGACGACGCCGAGCGGCTCGTGGAAATGATAGGCGATGGTGTCGTGATCGATCTCGCCGATCGAACCTTCCTGCGCGCGAACGACGCCGGCAAAATAGCGGAAGTGGTCGATGGCGAGCGGCAGGTCGGCGGCCCGGGTCTCACGGATCGGCTTGCCATTGTCCCAGGTCTCGGCGACCGCGAGGCGCTCGAGATTCTCCTCCATGCGGTCGGCGATGCGATTGAGGATCGCAGCGCGCTCCGCGACGCTGGTCCGTCCCCAGGCGCCCTTGGCGGCATGGGCGGCGTCGAGGGCCGCCTCGACGTCCTGCGCGTCGGAGCGCGCGATCTTGCAGACGATCTTGCCGGTCACCGGCGAGGCGTTGTCGAAATATTTGCCGGCCAGCGGCGCCACGAACCTGCCGCCGATGAAATTGTCGAAGCGTTCGGCGAAGGGATTCTGGGTGACGCCGAGGAATTCCACCTTGTTCATTGATCACTCCCGATGTTGATGTTTGCGCAAATCGTCGTGTGCTCACGACTTGCGCCGACGATCTCGCGGGAGGTGTTTTCTGTCAGCCCGGGTGGATGCGATGGCGGGACGGACCTGTCGCAGTTCTGCGACAGTCAGTGCTTGAGCTCGAACCGCTTCAGCTTCCGGTGCAGCGTGGCGCGGCTGACGCCGAGGGCCTTGGCGGCGGCCGACACATTGCCGCCGGCGCGAAGCAGCGCCCGCTGCAGCACCGCGCGCTGACCGCCGGCGAGATGGTCTTGCGCGGGTTCGCCGCCGAGAAGGTCGGCTGCCGGCATCGGCTGCAACGGCCTGCCCGGCGCAATCCCGAGCGCTGCGCGTGCGGTCCGCGTCGCACCGATCACGAGATCGTCCGCATCGACCGCGACGAGGCCGACGGACTGGCCGTCCGGCCCCTGCGTCAGCACGATGCGGGCATCGACGAAGGCGCGGCGAAACAGGTCCGCCTCGATGCGCCTCGCCGCCTCACCGGCCGCGAGCGCGATCAGGTTGGAGAATGCATCGGTACGGTCGGCGCGGCAGGACGAGACGTCGAGCACGCCGGCAAAGGCCGCCTCGTGGTCGTAGATCGGAACGGCGGTGCAGCTGAGCAGCGTGTTGCGGGTGAAGAAATGCTGGTCGCGATCGATCGTGAGCGGCCGCTGCTCGACGACGCAGGTGCCGATGCCGTTGGTGCCCTCGTGCTCCTCGCTCCAGAGCGCACCGGTCCACAGGCCCCAGGATTGAAAGGTCGCATCGTCGGCCGGCGTGCCACGGCGGTCCACCGGAACCCCCTCGCCGTCCGCGAGCAGCACGCAGCAACCGGCCGCACCGACCGCCTGATAGAGCCGGTCCATGGCGCCCTGCGCGGCGGCGAGCAGCGGCGCGATGCGCTCGCGCGCCCGTCGAAGCTCGACGTCGCTGAGCCGCAGCGGCGCGCTGCAACCGCCGGGATCGAGATGATGCAATCGGGAGGAACGGCGCCACGAGGCCACGAGCGCGGACCGAGCCGCCTGGCCTGATGCGATGGCGGCTTCGACACGAGCCGCGTGATGCCGGGGCATTGACCCATCCATCACCGTTTCCTCCGAAAAGCAGTCTAGGCGGCGCCCCTCGCAACCCGATTGATCTCCGTCAACCTTTCGCAGCCATGGCGCCCGGACAAGCAATCTCCCCTGGCCATGCCGACGTCAAGGCGGCGGCCCGGTCGCGGCTCTACGACCTTCGGAATAGTCCGGGCGGCTTTCGCCTGTGGCGGAAAGCGCTAGTTCTGCGGGATCATCCGAACCAGATCGTGCGGATTGACGTAGTCGAGCTGGAACCGGGCTCGTTCATCCAGCATGTCGGGGTCGATCTTGTCGGTGCGGAGCAGCGAGACGCGCTGCTCGCTGCGGGTGCGCTCGCGCTTGAGCTGGGCGAGCTCGCTGGTCAGCGCGATGATCTCCTGGTCGAGCTCCTGGCGGGCGTTGAGGCCGTACTTGCCGGTATAGGCGTTGACGCCGAAATAGCCGACGATGGCGGCTGCCATCGCATAAAGGGCGAGACCGGTCAGGATCGATTTGAGGCGGGCGCGGGAGACCATTTTGGCAGGATGGGCCAGCTTGGTTAAGGGAGTGCTAATTTAGCCAAGCCGTCATTCCGGGGCGGTGCGTAGCATCGTCAGGTGCGCAATTGCGCACCCGCGACTGCGGAGATTCCGGGTTCGGCTCTTCGAGCCGTCCCGGAATGACAAGTCCATCGGCTGGTTATTCGACCTCAGCCGTGATGCTTGGCAACGTGCGTCGCAAACGCGTCGACATACGCCTGGAGCACGCCCTTCAGCGAGTCCTTGGTCAGGTTGCCCTCGGCATCAAACGCGTCGCCGACCGCGTTCAGATACGTCTCGGGCTGCTGCATGATCGGGCCGGCGATGCCCGGCAGGATGTTCTGGAGCGTCTTGGCGGCGCTGACACCACCGAGCGGGCCCGGCGAGTTGGAGATGATGCCGACCGGCTTGCCGTTGAACGAGCTCTTGCCATAGGGGCGCGAGGCGACGTCGATGGCGTTCTTGAGCACGCCCGGGATGGCGCGGTTGTATTCCGGCGTCACGAAGATGACGCCGTCGGACTTCTGGAGCTTTTCGCGGAAGGCGAGCCAGTCGGCCGGCGGCGCGCCCTCGAGATCCTGGTTGAAAAACGAGATGCCGGCGAGGGTGATGACCTCGAGCTTGAGCGAGGCCGGCGCGAGCTTGACGAGCGCATTGGCGATCTTCAGGGAGAAGCTCTCCTTGCGCAGGCTGCCGGCGATCACGACGATGTTGTAGGCCATCAGATTATCCTTGGTTTGTCTTGAAACCTCGAGGGGGAAGTGCCGGGCGGCACTTAAGCGATCCGGGTCGATGGATGCAAGTGCATGAACCGATCCGATTTGGAAACGCTGAGTTTCGCGAAAGCAGATGGTCGCCCGAAACAATCAGGCCGCCAAGCGGCGGCCCGATCTTTCGTGCACTCTGAAAGCCAGCTCAGATCGTCGGATTCCAAGCCGACGGGATCAGGCGATACTTGGCGCCGTCCTTCTCGACATGACCGACCGACGGGAACGTGAAGTGGAAGCCGACAACGGTCGCCTTCTCAGCTGCCGCCATGTCGTAGAATTTGTGTCGCGTCTGCTGCGCCAGCGCGCCGTCGGTGTCGAAGACCACGTGCCAGTCCGGATTGCGCAGGAACAGCTCCGGAATGTTGGTGACGTCGGACTGGATCAGCACCTTCTTGTCGCCTGAGGCAACCGCGAACGAGGTGTGACCCGGCGTGTGGCCGGGCGTCGCGATCGAGGTGATGCCGGGCGCAACCTCCTTGCCCCATTCGTACTTCGTCACCTTGGACTCGAGGCCGGCGAAGGTCTTCTTCACGTTGGCGAAGTAGTTCTTCATCATGTCGCCGGAGGCCTTGCCCGCATTCTCCTCGCTGGCCCAGAACTCCCAGTCCTTCACCGGCACCATGATCTCGGCATTCGGGAAGGCAAGCCCTCCGTCGGCCAGACGGATGCCGTTGGTGTGGTCCGGATGCAGATGCGACAGCAGCACGATGTCGATGCTCTTCGGGTCGACCCCGGCGGCTTGCAGGTTCTGCAGGGTGCGGCCGACCGCACCCTTGCTGGGCTCGAGATTGGCGACGCCGTTGCCGGTGTCGATCAGCACGAGCTTGGAACCGGTGTTGATGAGCTGCGGATTGAACGGGACAGTGACCATCCCCTTCGGCATGTAGGCGGCGTCGGCAGCCGCGAGCGCCTCTTCCTTCGGAACGTTGACGACGAACTTGTCCGGCATCGGGAAGCTGCGCGCACCGTCATTGATCGAGGTGCACTCGTAGCTGCCGACCTTGTAGCGATAGAAGCCCGGTGCCTGCGCGCCTGTTTGCGGCACCGAGGCATTGACGGTGGATGGCCGGAGGCCGGTCACGGCGGCCGCACCAATGGCGGCCGTGCCTGCGAGCAGATGACGGCGATTGAGATCGATCATGGAGATGTCCCCTTCTGAGCGCACGTTGCGGTTGTTCCGCTTTCAACGCGGCGGAATAATCTCCCGCCTGGCTCAGAAGGCAAGACGTCTTTTGGCCGACCCGCGGTTGCAGATCACGATTATTTATTTGGGTTGATGAGGAATTTTTCGCCGGTGGCGCGTTTGGCGTACACCGCGATGTTGGCGGGATCGAGGGCTTCCTGCAGCGAGACCACCTTGGTGTAGTGGCTGGCGAAGGTGGTCTTCAATTCGCTCACGACGCGCTGACGCAGCCGTCCGATGTCGGCCGGTCCGATCTTCTGGAGGAACGGGGTCAAGAGCCAACCGCCGACGCCCCAGGCCATGCCGAAGCCGCGCGGCAATTCGATGGGGCGGATATCGAGCGCGCCATAGACATAGACCTGCTTGTGCACGCTGGAGCCGTAACGGCTGTATTCCTTCGCGGTCTTGTTGATCGCGATTTCCATGCAGTTGAGGATATCGCCGGCGAGCTTGCCGCCGCCGATCGCATCGAAGGCGATCGTAGCGCCGGTCTCGACCAGCGCATTGGTGAGATCGTCGAGGAAGCTCGGCTTGCTGGAATCGACGATATGCTTGGCGCCGATCTTCTTCAGGATGTCCGCCTGCTCCTGGCTGCGCACGATGTTCACGAGCGCAATGCCATCCTTGATGCAGATCTTGTTCAGCATCTGGCCGAGATTGGAGGCGGCCGCAGTGTGCACCAGCGCCCTGTGGCCTTCGCGCCGCATCGTCTCGGTCATCCCGAGCGCGGTGAGCGGATTGACGAACCAGGAGGCCCCCTCCGCCGCCGTCGTGCCCTCCGGCAGCGGCTGGCAGTCCCGCGCCTTCAGGGTCCGGTACTGCGCGTACATGGCGCCGCCGATCATCGCGACGGTCTTGCCCATCAGCGCCTTCGCAGCGTCCGACGAGCCGGTCCTGATGACGACGCCGGCCCCCTCATTGCCGACCGGCAAGGACTGGTCGATCCGGGCGCCCATCGCACGCATCGCACCATCGGGCACCTTCGCAGCGATGATTGGCGCCTCTTTCGTTCCTGACGCCTTGGCCGTGCTCATGTCGGCCGCGCCGACCAGCAGGCCGAGATCGGACGGGTTGATCGGCGCCGCCTCGATGCGGACGACGACCTCGTCGTCCGCGGGCTCGGGGGTCGGCACGTCCAGAAGAGAGATCTCGAGCTCTCCGCTCTTCTTGATCAGCGAACGCAGTTGCAGTCCGGTCTTGCCGTCGCTCATGTCGATCCTCCCCTGTGTTTGTTGACGCGCTGGCTTATGCCAGCGCCTTCAGTGCCGCCTTGCCGCCATAGAGCGCCTGCTTGCCGAGTTGCTGCTCGATGCGGAGGAGCTGGTTGTATTTGGCGGTGCGATCGGAACGCGCAAGGGAGCCGGTCTTGATCTGACCGCAGTTCGTGGCGACCGCAAGGTCGGCGATGGTGGAATCCTCGGTCTCGCCGGAACGATGGGACATGACTGAGGTGTAGCCGGCCTTGTGCGCCATCTCGACGGCGGCGAGGGTCTCGGTCAGCGTGCCGATCTGGTTGACCTTGATCAGGATCGAGTTGGCGCGGCCGGCCTTGATGCCCTCGGCGAGGCGCTTGACGTTGGTGACGAACAGATCGTCGCCGACCAGCTGGCACTTGTTGCCGATGAGGTCGGTGAGCTCCTTCCAGCCGTCCATGTCGTCTTCCGACATGCCGTCCTCGATGGTGACGATCGGATAGCGGCCGACGAGGTCGGCGAGATACTTCGCCTGCTCGGAGATCGAGCGGGTCTTGCCCTCGCCCTCATAGACATACTTGCCGCCCTTGAAGAATTCGGTCGAGGCGCAGTCGAGGCCGAGTACGATGTCGGCGCCCGCCTTGAAGCCGGCCTTGCCGATCGCGTTCATGACGAACTCCAGCGCAGCGTCCGCCGACGGCAGGTTCGGGGCGAAGCCGCCCTCGTCGCCGACGTTGGTATTGTGGCCGGCCTTCTTCAGCTCCGACTTCAGCGTGTGGAAGACCTCTGCGCCATAGCGCAGCCCTTCGGCGAAGGAGGACGCGCCGACCGGCAGGATCATGAACTCCTGGAAATCGATCGGGTTGTCGGCGTGCACGCCGCCATTGATGATGTTCATCATCGGCACCGGCAGCAGCCGCGCCGAGGTGCCGCCGACGTAGCGGTAGAGCGGCATGTCGAGCGAGTTCGCGGCCGCCTTGGCGCAGGCGAGCGAGACGCCGAGGATGGCGTTGGCCCCTAACCGGCTCTTGTTCGGCGTGCCATCGAGGTCGATCATGATCTGGTCGATCTGGGCCTGCTGCTCGACATCGAGACCGCTCAGGGCCTCAAAGATCTCGCCGTTGACGGCGCCGACCGCCTTGGTGACGCCCTTGCCGAGATAGCGGGCCTTGTCGCCGTCGCGCAGCTCGACCGCCTCGTGGGCGCCGGTGGAGGCGCCTGACGGCACGGCCGCGCGGCCAAGCGCGCCATCTTCCAGCACGACGTCGACCTCGACGGTGGGGTTGCCACGGCTATCGAGAATTTCGCGTCCGATGATGTCGATGATGGCGGTCATGAGAGCCTCTTTTCGGGGAACAAAGGGGGCAGTTCGCGGGTGCTTCTACCGCAATGCATCGAAGCGGAAAAGGCCGGGTGACGGCTGCGCCGTGATTGGCTAAGAGGGCCGCATGTCGAAAAAACCCAGCAAATCGAAGACCTCACCCAGCCTGCAGCTCGGCCGCGCCGTGGAATGGCCCGATGCGCCCGAAAAGGCCAAGCTCGACCGGGTGCCCAATCCGCAAGCCGGCACCGACTATCTGGTCCGCTTCACCGTGCCGGAATTCACCTCGCTCTGCCCGGTGACCGGCCAGCCGGATTTCGCCCATCTGATGATCGACTTCGCGCCCGGCCAGTGGCTGCTGGAGTCGAAATCGCTGAAACTCTACATCGCGAGCTTCCGCAATCACGGCGCCTTCCACGAGGACTGCACCGTGATGATCGGCAAGCGCATTGCTTCCGAGATCAAGCCGAAATGGCTGCGCATCGGCGGTTATTGGTATCCGCGCGGCGGCATCCCGATCGACGTGTTCTGGCAGACCGGCCGTGTGCCGAAGGGCCTGTGGGTGCCCGAGCAAGGCGTCGCGCCGTATCGTGGCCGGGGCTAGTACGCGCTCAACAGATCGACCTTGGCATTGGCAAGCACCAGCCGCCGCGCCAGGATGGCGGCGAGGTTGCGCATGATCTTCAGCGACGTCTCCGGGTGCAAACGGCGGTAGTCCGCGAAGCTGTCGAGTGGCAGCTCGAGGCAGGTCACGGAGGTGTCGGCGAACACGTCGGCACTGCGGCCCTGCTCGAGGATCGCCATCTCGCCGAATTCCATGCCGGGGCCGAGAGACGCGAGCCGCACGCCGCTCCGCAGCTTGACGCTGACCATGCCGCTCTGAAGGAAGAACAGCGAGTTGGCGGGCTCGCCGGCGGCGACGATGCGCTGGCCGGCAACGAAATGGCGTGTCGTCGACAGTTTGACGATCGCGGCGATTTCACCCTCGTCGAGCTCGGCGAGCAGCGCCTGCTCCCCGAGATGAGCGCTCTCCTTCACATCGGTGAAGCCGCCGGAGCGGTAGATCACCTGGTCTTCAGCCCATTCGATGGCATCGTCGAGCAGCGCGAAGCGGCGCAGCCGGCGCGACTCGACCGTGCGCGCGGCGATCGCCGCCCATACAGCAGACGTCTCCTCGAAGCCTGACAGGATCGCGGTGACGCCGGTATTGCCCAGAGCGGTCAGCGTCTCGCCGAGAAGCTCCGCGCCGGCCGCCGTGATGTCGGGGACACGGCGGAAGTCGACGATCAGCAGCGGCGCGTTTGGCGGCTCGCTGGAGAGCCGTCGCGTGACATAATCTATGGTGCCGAAATTCATCGCACCGACCAGCTCGAGCACGCGGATGTCGCTGTGGCGCTCGTCGAGGATCTGTTGCTCGTGGGGCTGGCGGCTCCGGCGCGAGGAGATGCCGTAGACGTCGTAATCCGCCATGATGCTGGTGCGGACGTCGGCGTTGCGATTGAGCATGTGCAGGTCGAACCGCGCCGACAAGGCTTCGCAGACCTTCAGACCACGCACGCTGTTGAAGTGATTGTCGAGCAGTGGCGAGAAGGTGCCGAGCCCGAGCTGGGACGGCAGCGCTGCGACGATTCCCCCGCCGACGCCGCTCTTGGCGGGAATCCCGACGCGATAGGTCCATTCGCCGGCATAGTCGTACATGCCCGAGCTCGTCATCACCGATAGCGTGCGCGCGACGATGTGCGGCGTGATCACCTGCACGCCGGTCACCGGATTGACGCCGCGATTGGCGAGTGTTGCCGCCATCACCGCGAGATCGCGCGCCGTCACCAGGATCGCGCATTGGCGGAAATAAACGTCGAGCACGGCATCGACATCGTCAGGCAGCACCGCGTAGTTGCGGAGCAGCCAGGCGATGGCACGGTTGCGATTGCCGGTCGCGGTCTCCGAGGCGTGCACGGCCTCGTCGACGCCAAGCGCGTGGCCGGCGAACTGGCTGAGTTTCGCACGGACACGCTCGAAGGCGCCCTTCCCGTCCACTTCGTAGATCAGGCCCGAGCAGGCGATAGCGCCCGCATTGACCATGGGGTTGAAGGGACGATTGTCGTTGGTGAGCCGGATTGAATTGAAAGCCTCGCCGCTCGGCTCGACGCCGATGGTGGCCGCAACCCGCTCCTCGCCGACCATCTCCAGCGCCAACGCGAACACAAAGGCCTTGGAGACCGACTGGATCGTGAATGGCACCTGACTGTCGCCGACCTCGTAGACATGGCCGTCGATGGTGACGAGCGCGATCCCGAAATGATCGGGGTTGGCGCGCTTCAGCTCCGGGATGTAGTCGGCAAGCTGACCAGAATTGTCCGCCCGGAATTCCTCGTGGCAATCGGTGAGGAAACGCCGCAGCGGTGGCTTGGTGGGATATCCACTCGATCGAAGGACGTTGGCTGCACTGGAACGGCTGGTCTGGACGTCCACGATCTCACACCTCGATTTGCCCAAAATCGAAGCAATCCTCATGCCATGTATACCGAAGACAACTGTGGCGCAGTGACGCAAAACGACAAAGGCCGCCGCGGCTCGTGACGCCGCGGCGGCCTGCCGAACTGGCGCTACCCGGTCTGCCCCTAGGCCACCTCGCGCACCCGGGTGATGAAGCTGTCCACCTCGCCGGTGAGCGAGGTCGACTGGCTCGACAGGTCGGCGGCCGCCTTCAGCACGCCCGCGGCGGCGCGGCCGGTCTCGTTCGCGGCCGACGAGACGGTGGCGATATTGCGGGTCACGGTCGAGGTGGCCTCCGCGGTATGCTGCACGGTGTTGGCGATCTCGGCGGTGGCCTTGTTCTGCTCCTCGATCGCCGCGGCGATGACGCGGTTGATGCTCGAGACCTCCTCGATGGTCTTGACGATGCCGTCGATGGCGGAGACCGCCTTCTGCGTCGCGCCCTGGATCTCGGTGATCTGGGCGCTGATCTCTTCGGTCGCCTTCGCCGTCTGCGACGCCAGGTTCTTCACCTCGCTCGCCACCACCGCAAAGCCGCGCCCGGATTCGCCGGCGCGCGCGGCCTCGATGGTCGCATTCAGGGCGAGCAGATTGGTCTGGCCCGCGATCGAGGTGATGAGACCGATGACCTCGCCGATGCGGTCGGCGCCGTCAGCGAGCGCACGCATGGTGCTGTCGGTCTCCCTGACGGTCACGACCGCATGCTCGGTGGCGCGGCTTGCCTGCTCGACCTGGCGGTTGATCTCGCGGATCGAGGCGTTGAGCTCCTCGGCCGCGGCCGCAACCGTCTGAACCCCGCCGCCGACCTGGTCGGCCAGCGTCGAGGCCGAGCCGGCCTGGGCCTGGGCTTCCGCCGCCGTGCCCGACATCGAACGCGCTGTCGTCTCCAGCTCGCCCGAGGCGCTCGACAGCGTCTGCACCATCTGGCCGATCCGGCTTTCGAACTGGCGCACGAGACCCGAGAGCGCGCTGGCGCGCTTCTCCTTGTCGGCGCGCTCGGCGGCCTGATCGCCGGAGAGACGCTCGGCCTTGATCATGGCGTCCTTGAACACCTGCAGGGCCGACGCCATGCGGCCGATCTCGTCGTTGCGATCGAGGCCCGGCACGTCGCTGGCGAAATCATGATCGGCAAAGCGCGTCATCACGCCCGTGATCGCGGTCAGCGGCCGGGTGACGCGGTTGCGCATCAGCATCAGCCCGCCGATCATCAGCGCCAGCGAGGCCGGCGCCAGGAGGCCGAACAGGATCAGGCTGAAGCGGGCGCGCGAGGCGCCCTCCTCGGCCCGCGCGATCATGTTGGCGAGCGCAGTCTGGGTGACGATGACGACGTTGTTGGCCCCGACAAGCTGACGATCGCGGTAATCGATGCCGACGACGCCGGCGGGCTCACCGGCGAGCAGCTTGGTCGCAATGGCATTGCGCTCGTCGCTGAGCGCGCCGGAGATTTCCGGCTCGGCGGTCCGGATCGCCTGCAACAGCTCGGGCGAGGCCACGGCCGGGCTGAGGTCGCGCACCACCAGCCAGGACTGCTGGATGCGGCCGCGCAGATCGGCGAAGGCGACGCCGTCGGCCGCGGTCCAGGTCTTGTTGGCGAGGATCGCGGAGAACTGGACGAGGATGGTCTGGCCGGCATTGGCGCGAGCCTGCCAGGAGGCTTGCTTGGCGATCAGAAGGCGATCGACCACGGGATCGATCAAGGTCATCGCATTGTCGACATGGGTGGTGACGTCGCCGATCGCATCCATGAAGGCGTCGCTGATCTTGGCCCAGGCCGGCGTCAGGCTGGCGTCACGTGCCCCCTTCTCCTGCTTCAAGGCCGTGATGGCGCGCGGCCGGAGCTCCTCGAGCTGGCCCCAGATGCCGCGGAGCTTGTCGAGCTTCTCGGTGAGCCCTGGCGCATCGACCGAAGCCAGGCTCTGCAGCGCCTGCGCGTAATTCTTCTGCACGGTGGCCCGCTGCTCGGCGAGGCTGCTCATGACGCTGTCGGGCGCAGCAGCGCCGGACGCCAGATAGCTCAGCGTGTCGCCGCGCTCCAGGCGGAAGATCACCAGCGTGTTGGTCAGGTCGCGGCTCGCGATCGTCAGCGAGACGATGCGGTTGCTGTCCGAATAGCGCGTCACCGCCAGCTTTAGGGCGTAGGCGCAGATGACGACAAGGATGAGACCGAGAGATCCAACCACCGCCCCGAGAATGCGGGCGACCGAACGCTGTTTTTGCATCGACTGATCCACAGATGTTGCCGCCGGCTAGCGGTTCAGGCGGCAATCTACGGAGCGATCGGTGAGATTTGATTTAAGATTGAAGGGATTTGGCTACCGTTTCTCCACGGGAAACTACGGTGATTGGTAATTGAATACTTCCGTCAGGCCCGTGCGTCGGACGGTGCCCGCGGCTTGAGCATCCGGGCGCAGACGAGGCCCAGCACCACCATGATCGCGGCGCTTGCAAACAGCGTCGGCATCTTGCCGCCATGCTGCAGCCCGAGGCCATAGGCGATCGGGCCAACCGTCTGTCCCATGAAGAAGAAGAACGAATGCAGCGACATCGCGGTCGCCCGCGCCCCGATCGACAGCTCGCTGGCGAACACCTGCAGGCAGCCATGGATCATGTAGAAGCCCCAACCCATCGCCAGCATGCTGAGGAATTGCAGCTTCCATTGCGGACCGAAGGCGAGCGCGCCGAGTTGCAAGGCGACAAGCCCGGCGCCAGCGATCATCATGCCCTTGACGCCGAGCCAGGGCAGGAAGCGCGAGACGGTGAACGTGTAGAACAATCCTCCGATCGCAAAGCCGGCGATCACGATGCCTGCGATTGACGGCGACTTCTCGCCGAGATCGAACAGCAGCGCAGCGATGAAGGGAAACAGGCCGAACACGCAGCAGCCCTCGACGAAGACCGCCGAATAGCAATAGCGCGTGTTGGGATTGGCGAAGATGGTACGATAGCCCTGCCGCAAAGCCTTCAGGTCGGTCTTCGGCGCCGCCGTCAGCGCGGCCCCGCGAAAGCCCGCCGCCACCGCGACGGCTGCGATCAGGCCGAGCGCGCCGAGGATCATGAGCACGCCGCGCCAGCCGATCAGTTCGCCGATGATGCCGGAGGCCGTCGCACCCAACAGGTTGCCGGTCATCGAGCCCGCCAGCGTACGCCCGATCGCAACCTGCCGCTTGGCGGGGACGACGAGGTCGGCGGTCAGACCAAGGGCGACCGGAAACACGCCGCCGGAAGCGATGCCGGCCAGGATGCGGCTCGCGAACAGGCCCGAGAAGGTGGTCGCGACAGCGCCGAGAATGGAGGCGACACCGAGCAGCGCCAGGCACAGCGTCATCAACCTCGCCTTGCCGAACATGTCGGCGGCAGCTCCGATCACGGGCTGGACCAGTGCGTAGATCAGGGCATAGCCGGCCGCGATGCTGGCGGCCGTGGTGACGCTGATCGAGAAATCCTCGGCGACATGCGGCAGCACGGGATCGAGCGCGCGCGTGGACAAGGCGGCCGAGAAGCTGGCGAGCGCGATGATGTTGATCGCGGGTGGAAACTTCTGGTCGGACGGCGCGCCGGTCGCAGGCTGGTGCATCAGCGCGTTGTGCTTTTCGTCACCGCGTCGAACGCCATCAGCTTGGCGATCAGCCCTTCGAACTCGCGCAGCGGCACCATGTTGGGTCCGTCGGACGGCGCCCGATCCGGATCGGGATGGGTCTCGACGAAGACGCCGGCGACGCCAACGGCCACGGCTGCACGCGCCAGCACCGGCACGAATTCGCGCTCGCCGCCGGAGGACGCGCCCTTCCCGCCCGGCTGCTGCACCGAATGGGTGGCGTCGAAGATCACGGGCGCACCGGTCGTGCGCGCCATGATCGGCAGAGATCGCATGTCCGACACCAGCGTGTTGTAGCCGAACGATGCGCCGCGCTCGGTGACGAGCACGTTGGGATTGCCCGCGCTGGTGATCTTGGCAACGACATTCGTCATGTCCCAGGGCGCTAGGAATTGCCCCTTCTTGACGTTGACGACCTTGCCGGTTGCGGCCGCCGCGAGCAGCAGATCGGTCTGACGACACAGGAACGCCGGGATCTGCAGGACATCGACCGCTTGCGCCACCTCGGCGCATTGAGCGGCATCGTGCACGTCGGTCAGAACAGGCAGACCGAGCGAGGAGCGAAGCTCCGCGAAGATCGGCAGCGACTGCGCGAGCCCGAGGCCGCGCGCCGCCGACGCGCTGGTGCGGTTGGCCTTGTCGAACGAGGTCTTGTAGACGAGGCCGATCTTCAGCCGCGCCGCGATCTCCTTCAGCGCGGAGGCCACCTCCAGCGCATGCTGGCGGCTCTCGAGCTGGCAGGGTCCTGCAATGATCGAGATCGGCAGGTCATTGCCGAATTTGACCGTGCCGACGCTGACGACCGGCGCCGCGGAAGATGAAGAGCTCAAGGCCAATTCCCTCGTTTCGCCGCGAAACATAGCGGCGATGAGGGGCCGATCAACCCCATTCGGCCCTGGGCTGCCGGAATATCAGGGTTGCGCGGGGATTCCCGCGGCAACCCCCGCCCGAACGCCGCTACTTGACCGACGAGAAGGCGGTCGGCGTCAGGATCTGGCTGACGATGTTGCCG
The DNA here is from genome assembly GCF_015291665.1 of Bradyrhizobium sp. CCBAU 53338. Taxonomy (NCBI): domain Bacteria; kingdom Pseudomonadati; phylum Pseudomonadota; class Alphaproteobacteria; order Hyphomicrobiales; family Nitrobacteraceae; genus Bradyrhizobium; species Bradyrhizobium sp. CCBAU 53338. The sequence continues at coordinate 3,814,663 of NZ_CP030048.1, read as the reverse complement.
ACGATCTGGCCGTCCGCCTCGCTCTCGGCCCGCGCTTTCATCCAATCCGGGTCGGTCATGAACTTGACCCACTTCGCCTCACGATCGGCGAGCGACTCCCAGGCCAGGAAATAGGTCAGTTCCTGATTGGATTCGCCGATCAGCGTGGTGAAGAACCCCGCCTGCTTGATGCCGTGCTTCTCCCACAGCTTCAACGTCACCGTCTCGAACCGCTTCAGCAGCGCAGGCAGGCGGCCGGGCACACAGCGATAGACGCGCATTTCGTAGATCATCGAAGTTCACTCCATGCATCGTTGTTCTTGCAGGGAGCTTGTCGCAACAAAACGCGCGATCGTCAAAGGCCGGAAAAAGCCTACACCAACCGGCTCTGCTTCGCCGCCGCCGCAATGAACGAGGCGAACAGCGGGTGCGGCTCGAAGGGGCGCGACTTCAGCTCGGGGTGGAACTGGACGCCGATGAACCAGGGGTGATCCTCGTACTCGACGATCTCAGGCAGAACGCCGTCGGGCGAGAGGCCGGAGAATTTCAGGCCGTGCTGCTCGAGGCGATCCTTGTACGCGGTGTTGACCTCGTAGCGATGACGATGGCGCTCGGAGATTTCGGTCGCGCCGCCATAGACCTCCGAGACGCGGCTGCCGCGATTGAGCGCGGCAGGATAAGCACCAAGGCGCATCGTGCCGCCGAGATCGCCGGCCTGCGTGCGCTTCTCGAGCTCGTTGCCGCGCAGCCATTCCGTCATCAGGCCGACCAGAGGCTCCTTGGTCGGGCCGAACTCGGTCGAGTTGGCGTCCTCGATACCGACGAGGTTTCGTGCGGCCTCGATGACAGCCATCTGCATGCCGAAACAGATGCCGAAATACGGCACGTCGCGCTCGCGCGCGAACTGCGCCGCCTTGATCTTGCCCTCCGCGCCGCGCTGGCCGAAGCCGCCGGGCACCAGGATGCCGTTGACGTGCTCGAGGAACGGCGCCGGGTCTTCCTTCTCGAAGATCTCGCTCTCGATCCAGTCGAGATTGACCTTGACCTTGTTGGCGATGCCGCCGTGCGAGAGCGCCTCGATCAGCGATTTGTACGCATCCTTCATGCCGGTATACTTGCCGACGATGGCGATGGTGACGTTGCCTTCCGGGTTACGGACGCGCTCGTTGATCTTCTGCCAGCTCTGAAGCGCCGGCGGAATCCGCGAGCCGATGCCGAAGGCGGCGAGCACCTCGTCGTCGAGGCCGGCGTTGTGATAGGCCTCCGGGACGGCGTAGATGTTGTCGACGTCGCGCGCCTCGATCACGGCGCTTTCGCGCACGTTGCAGAACAGGCCGAGCTTGCGCCGCTCCTCCTTCGGGATCTCGCGATCGGTCCGGCAGAGCAGGATGTCGGGCTGAATGCCGATCGAGCGCAGCTCCTTCACCGAATGCTGCGTCGGCTTGGTCTTCAATTCGCCGGCGCTCGGAATGTACGGCAGCAGCGTCAGATGGATGTAGACGGCGTGATCGCGCGGCAACTCGTTCTTGAGCTGACGGATCGCCTCGAAGAATGGCAGGCCTTCGATGTCGCCGACGGTGCCGCCGATCTCGACCAGTACGAAGTCGTAATCGTCATTGCCCGACAGCACGAACTCCTTGATGGCGTTCGTGACGTGCGGCACCACCTGGATGGTCGCGCCGAGATAGTCGCCGCGGCGTTCCTTCGAGATGATGTCCTGGTAGATGCGCCCCGTCGTGATGTTGTCCTGCTTGGTCGCGGGACGTCCGGTGAAGCGCTCGTAGTGACCGAGATCGAGATCGGTCTCCGCGCCGTCATCGGTCACGAACACTTCGCCGTGCTGATACGGCGACATCGTTCCGGGATCGAGATTGAGATAGGGGTCGAGCTTGCGGAGGCGGACCTTGTAGCCCCGGGCTTGCAACAGCGCACCGAGTGCCGCTGAAGCCAGACCCTTGCCGAGCGAAGAAACCACGCCGCCGGTGATGAATATGTACCGCGCCATGGGACCTAACCTCTAATCCCTCGAATCCGATTCGCCAAAGCGATTCGTATTCCGCCCCAAAGAATCTGCGGGCCTGTGGGTGAGCCAAAACGAAGAGTGGTGACAGAGCCTTGATGGGGATTGTTGATGCAGGACGCTAGCCGCCGTCCTGCATGGCCCCCCTGCTTTATTGCGAGCGAGGCACCTGCGGGCCGCTCGGCGCCGCCGGGGCCTGCTGCTGCTGCTCGTCGGCCTTCTTCAGCGTATCCAGAATACCGCCCGAGGTCGGCGCGGTGATCGGGTTGCCGCCGGCCGGCTGGGTCTGCGACGCAGGCTGGCCGATGATCGAGGACGGTGCGCGGTTGTAGCCCGCGTACCAGGACAGGAACAGGCTGGTCAGGAAGAAACCGGCGGCGAGGATTGCCGTGGTACGCGACAGCAGATTCGCGGTGCCGCGGCTCGACATGAAGCCCGCGCCACCGCCCATGCCGAGGCCGCCGCCTTCCGACTTCTGGAGCAGCACGGCGCCGATCATCACGGCAACGATCATGAGGTGGATGACGATGACAACGGTCTGCATAGTATCCTTCCGTCACAAGCGGGCGGCGCCTGACGGCGGCCGATCGCGCTTCGCGGGTTTTCCTGAAGTTGCGCGGTGTTACACGATCGGATGGGGCATTGCCACCCCCGATCGGCCACGGCCCGCGCTTTACCCTTAGCTCGGGGCAGCCTTTAGTTAGGACAGCCTTGGGCAATGGCAAGGAAATCGGCCGCTTTCAGGCTGGCGCCCCCGACCAGCGCGCCGTTGACGTTTTTGACCGCCATCAGCTCGGCTGCGTTCGACGGCTTGACAGAACCGCCATAGAGGATTCGCATCCTTGCCCCATCCGCCTTGAACCTGGAGGTCAGGAGCTCCCGGATAAAGCCATGAATCTGCTCGACATCCTTGGCCGTGGGGGTCAGGCCGGTGCCGATCGCCCAGATCGGCTCATAGGCGACGACCAGATTGGCGGCCGACGAGCCGTCCGGGAGCGAGCCATCGAGCTGGCCACGGACGACGTCCAGGGTCTGGCCGGCATCGCGCTGGCTCTGGGTCTCGCCGACGCAGACGATCGCGACCGCCCCCGCCCGCCAGGCCGCTTCCGCCTTCTGCCTGACAAGCGCATCGCCCTCGCCATGGTCGGCGCGGCGCTCGGAATGGCCGACGATGATGGCGGTCGCACCCGCATCCGCCAGCATTTCGGCCGCGATATCGCCGGTATGGGCACCGGAGGCCTTGGGATGGCAATCCTGGGCCCCGACGGCGACCTTCCTGCCGCGCGCCTTGTCCGCAAAACCCGCAATCAGGGTCGCCGGCGGGCAGACCAGCAGATCGGCCTTGCCGGTCACCCCTGCCGCGCCGTCGAGCATGGCGTCGAATTCAGCGGCCGCGGCTTTCAGGCCGTTCATTTTCCAGTTGCCGGCGATCAAGGGGCGGATGGCATCGGTCATGTCAATGTCCAGCAAATTGAGGTTTGTGCATGCGCTAGCAGAGGTGCAGCAGCAGTTCCAGAGACCAGAGGCCCTTTAACCGCAGCTTCGAGGGGCGGCCTGAGGCGAGGTTGCGGGGGGAAAGCCGCCACTTTATGATGGCATATCAATTTGGTGACGCGCTTTTGCGGAATCTGCATTAAGACGCGCTCCCGTTCCCCTCCTGCCAAACAAGTTGGACCAAATGCTTCGAGGAATGCGCAAGGCCTCATCAAACTGGGTCGGCAAGACCATCATGGCCATCGTGATGGGCGTGTTGATCATCAGCTTCGGCATTTGGGGCATCGCCGACATCTTCCGGGGCTTCGGGCAGTCCACGCTGGCCAAGGTCGGTCATACCGAAATTTCGCTGAACGAGTTCCGCCAGATCTACACCGACCGCCTCCAGCAGATCGGCCGCCAGTTCGGCCGCCCGCTGACGCCCGACCAGGCGCGTGCGTTCGGCCTTGACCGCCAGGTGCTGCAGCAGACGATCGCGGAAGCCGCGCTCGACGAGAACGCGCGCCAGCTTGGACTGGGCCAGTCCGACGAGCAGATCCGCCAGCTCATCATGAACGACCCCAATTTCAAGGGGGTCGACGGCAAATTCGATGCGAACCGCTTCCAGAGCCTGATCCGCAATTTCGGCTACACCGAGCAGCGTTACGTGGCCGAGCAGCGCAAGGTGGCGCTGCGTCGGCAGATCACGGGCACGATCGGCGCCGGCCTCGAGCCGCCGAAGACCATGCTCGACGTCGCGACGCGCTTCCAGAACGAGCAGCGCGCCATCGCGTTCATCCGGCTCGACACCGCGCAGGCGGGCCAGATCGATCCGCCCTCGCCCGAGGCCCTCGCCGCCTATTTCGAGGATCACAAGGTCCAGTTCCGCGCGCCCGAATACCGCAAGATCGTCTTCACCGTGATCTCGCCGGAGGACATCGCGAAGTGGAGCGACGTCTCCGACGAGGATGCGAAGAAGCTGTTCGACCAGCGCAAGGAGCAGCTCTCCACTCCGGAGAAGCGCAAGATCCAGCAGATCGTGTTCCCGAATGTCGCCGACGCGCAGGCCGCGCGCGAGCGCCTGGTCGGCGGGCTCTCCTTCGAGGATCTCGGCAAGGAGCGCGGACTGAGCGCCACCGACGTCGATCTCGGGCTCGTCACCAAATCTTCGCTCGAACCCGCGGTCGGCGATGCCGCCTTCGCCCTTCCCGCGGGCGAGATCAGCCAGCCGATCCAGGGCCGTCTCGGCGTCTCGATCGTCAAGGTCGACAAGATCGAGCCTGGCGTCGAGGCCGACTACGCCAAGTTTGCCGCCGACGCGAAGCGCCAGATCGCCACCGAGCGCGCGCGCGTCAAGGTCGGCGAACTCCGCGACAAGATGGAGGACGAGCGCGGCGCCGGCACCAGCGTCGCCGATGCCGCACAGAAGCTCGGGCTCACCGCCGTGACCATCGATGCCGTCGACCGCTCCGGCCGTGCCCCGAACGGGCAGACCGTCGCCAACATTCCACAGGGCCTCGACGTGGTCTCGCAGGCCTTCAACAGCGACGTCGGCGTCGACAACGACCCGATCTCGTACAAGGGCGGCTATGTCTGGTACGACGTGCTCGCCATCACGCCGTCGCGCGACCGCAATCTCGACGAGGTCCGCGATCAGGTCGAGGCGCGCTGGCGCCAGGACCAGATCGCCACCAAGCTGAAGGCGAAGGCGACCGAGATGGTGCAGAAGCTCGAACAGGGCGGCAAGCTCGCTGACGAGGCGGCTGCGATCAACGCCAAGGTCGAGACTGCCAGCGGCTTCAAGCGCGACGACACGCCGGCCGGCGTGCCCGCCAACATCGTTGCCGCCGCCTTCCGCACCGCCAAGGACGGTGTCGGACAGGCGCCCGTGACCGGCGGCACTGAAGTGATCGTCTACCGTGTCACCGACATCGTCGATCCCCCGGTCGATACCGCCTCCGACGCCGCCAAAAAGCTGAAGGAAGCCGCCGAGCGGTCGCTGACCGACGAGCAGGTCGCCTCCTACGTCAACAAGCTTGAAGCCGACATCGGGACCAGCATTAATCAGGCCGCCTTCGCGCAAGTGACCGGCGCGAACCAGTGAGTTGAAAGCAAGCGATGGACGACCTGAAATCGATCATTGGAAAAGTCGCGACCGGCGCCAGCCTGTCGCGTGAGGAAGCTGCATCCGCCTTCGACGCGGTGATGTCCGGCGAGGCCACCCCCTCGCAGATGGGCGGCCTTTTGATGGCGCTGCGCGTGCGCGGCGAGACCGTGGACGAGATCACCGGCGCGGTCACCGCGATGCGCTCGAAGATGCTCACGGTCGATGCGCCAGCGGACGCCGTCGACATCGTCGGCACCGGCGGCGACGGCTCGGGCTCGGTCAATGTCTCGACCTGTGCCTCGTTCATCGTCTCGGGGGCCGGCCTGCCCGTCGCCAAGCACGGCAACCGCGCGCTGTCGTCGCGCTCGGGCGCCGCCGACGTGCTCGCCTCGCTCGGCGTGAAGATCGACCTCAGGCCGGAGCAGGTCGGCCGCTGCGTGCGCGAATGCGGCATCGGCTTCATGTTCGCCCCCGCCCATCACCCCGCGATGAAGAACGTCGGCCCGACCCGGGTCGAGCTCGCCACCCGGACGATCTTCAATCTGCTCGGCCCCCTCTCCAACCCGGCCGGCGTGAAGCGGCAGATGGTTGGTGTGTTCTCCAGGCAATGGGTGCAGCCGCTGGCGCAGGTGCTGAAGAATCTCGGCTCCGAATCCGCCTGGGTGGTGCACGGCTCCGATGGCCTCGACGAGATCACCCTCACCGGCCCGACCTTCGTCTCTGCGCTCCACAATGGCGAGATCCGCAATTTCGAGGTGACGCCGGAGGATGCCGGCCTGTCGCGCTGCGAGCCCGGGGCCCTCAAGGGCGGCGATGCCGATGCCAATGCGATCGCGCTGCAAAGCGTGCTCGACGGCAAGCCGAGCCCCTATCGCGACGTCGCCCTGCTCAACGCCGCGGCCGCGCTGATCGTGGCCGGACGCGCCAAGGACCTCAGAGAAGGCGTCGCGATCGGCGCGAAATCGCTCGACAGCGGCGCGGCGAGCGCGCGGCTGAAGCATCTGATCGCGGTCTCGAACAGCTGAGCCTGTCATGTCTGACATCCTGACCAAGATCGAAGCCTACAAGCGCGAGGAGATCGCAGCCGCCAAACGCGCCCAGCCGCTCGCGGCAGTGGAGGCCCTGGCCAAGGCGCAAGGCGCACCGCGCGGCTTCGTGCGCGCGATCAGGGCCAAGCATGCCAATGGCGATTACGCGCTGATCGCCGAGGTGAAGAAGGCCTCGCCCTCCAAGGGGCTGATCCGCGCGGATTTCGATCCGCCCGTGCTCGCCAAGGCCTATGAGGCCGGCGGAGCGGCCTGCCTGTCGGTGCTGACCGACACGCCTTCGTTCCAGGGCCATCTCGATTTCATGGTGGCGGCGCGCGCGGCGACCTCGCTTCCCGTCCTGCGCAAGGACTTTCTGTTCGACACCTATCAGGTGGTCGAAGCCCGCGCGCATGGCGCCGACTGCATCCTCATCATCATGGCCGCGCTCGATGACGCCACGGCCAGGGATCTCGAGGACGCTGCCATTGCCTATGGCATGGACGTGCTGATCGAGATCCATGATCGTGCCGAGCTCGACCGGGCGTTGAAGCTGCGTTCGCCGATGATCGGCGTCAACAACCGTAACTTACGCACCTTCGAGACCACGCTTGCGACCAGCGAGACGCTGGCGCCGCTGATTCCGCGGGAGCGTTTGATGGTCGGCGAAAGCGGCATCTTCACGCCCGCCGATCTCGCAAGGCTCGAGCGCGTCGGCATGTCGACCTTCCTGGTCGGCGAGAGCCTGATGCGGCAGGCCGATGTCACCGCGGCGACGCGCACATTGCTCGCGCGCGAGACCAAGGCCCGCGCCACCGGTACCCGCTGACATGGCGCGCAAGCCCGCGAAGACCAAGCCGTCAAGGAAGACGAGCCCTGGCCTCACCCATATCGGCGCCTCCGGCGAGGCGCGGATGGTCGACGTGTCGGACAAGGCCGCGACAGAGCGGCTCGCCGTCGCCGAAGGGCGCGTCGTCATGGAGAAGGCCACGCTCGACCTGATCGTGTCGGGCAACGCCAAGAAGGGCGACGTGCTCGGCACCGCGCGCATCGCTGGAATCATGGCGGCCAAGCGTACCTCCGAGCTGATCCCGCTCTGCCATCCGCTCGCGCTGTCGAAGGTCACGGTCGACATCGAGCCCGACGCAAGGCTGCCGGGCTGCGTGGTGCGTGCCAGCGTCAAGGTCACCGGCCCGACCGGCGTCGAGATGGAAGCGCTGACGGCCGTCTCGGTCGCCTGCCTCACCATCTACGACATGATCAAGGCCGTCGAGCGCGGCGTGCGCATCGAGGGCATCCATCTCGTCGAAAAGCTGGGCGGCAAGTCGGGCCACTACCGCGCCTGATCCCGCCGCTACTTGAGCGACGAGCTGATCGATCCGAACTTGGTGTTGAGCTTGCTGCCGAGGCCGTTCACCACGGTGATGACGGCGAGCGCGATGCCCGCGGCGATCAGGCCGTATTCGATTGCGGTCGCGCCGGATTCGTCGGTCCAGAAATTCTTCAAAGTCTTTTTCATGATCACGTCCTCTCTCTCGTCGTTGGGATCCTGATCTGCAAACTGCGCGCCATCATGGCGTCGAGGATCGTCAACACGTTAGATGGTTAAGCGTCGGTTGACGTCACCGCGACCGGCAATAACTGACCGGCATCGCGACCATCGCCGGCAAAAGCTGAACGCCTCCTGCCATGCGCATCGATTGCATTTGCGCATTACGGTTCATGCCGCATTAACCGCGCTTCCTAACGTCGCCTCCACATCGATCCCGTAAACCGACGGATGTTATGGGGCTCGCGAGTTGACCCTGGCGTGTGGACGGCAACGATCGACATGATGACGAGATACGGCAGTCGCCTGCTCGACCAGGCCTTCGTGCGCAGCGGACCAATCCGCTGGCTCGTGGTGGGCGGCGCGCTCCTGATCGCGGCCATCGCCGTTGGCGCGGTGCTGATGGCGCAGAACTTCCGCGAGCGCGCGCTGCGCAATTCCGGCCGCGAGCTGGAAAACACGGTCCTGCTGCTCACCCATCATTTCGACCAGCAATTGCAGGATTTCGCGGTCATCCAGAAGGATTTCATCGACCACGTGCACGCGAGTGGAATCACGACAGCGGAGGACTTCCGCACGCGCCTCTCCGGCCAGGACGTGCACCGGATGCTGCGCTCGAAGATCGATGCGCTCCCGTACATGGGCGGCGTCAATATCATCGACGCGGACGGAAATCTGATCAATTCCTCGACGGCGTGGCCGGCTCCGAAGGTCAATGTTGCCGATCGCGCCTATTACCGCACCTTCCGCTACGATCCGCAGGCGCCTGAGGTGCTGATCGAACCGGTGCATAGCCGCATCTCCGGGGCCTGGACCATCCTGATCGTGCGCCGGATCATGGGGCCGCACGGCGAGTTCATGGGCATCGTCGGTCGCGGCATCGAGCCGGCCAATTTCGAGAAGTTCTTCGAGACCGTCATGCTCGGTGAAGGCGCCACGATCTCGATGCTGCATCGGGACGGCACCCTGCTTGCCCGCTATCCCGAGTCCCGCGACATGATGGGACGCAATTTCAGGAACGGCTCGTTCGAGCAGCAGCAGATCTTCGCGCTCGATCATTTCGCCGGGCGCATCGTCAGCCCGGTCGACGGCGAGGACCGGCTGGCCTCGGCGCGCGCCTTGCCGCACTTCCCGATCCTGATGATGGCGACGACCACGCGTGCGGCGGCGCTAGCCGACTGGCGCGAGCAGATCGGCATCCTGATTTCGGTCGCCGGCGCCTCCGCGCTTGCGATCGCCGGCGTGCTGATCGCGATCGTGCGCAAGCTCCTGGAGCAGCACCGCCTGTCCCGGGAGCGGCTGACGCTGGAAAAGCAGCGCCTCGACCGCGCCGTCAACAACATGACCCAGGGCCTCTTGCTCTTCGACGCATCGCAGCGGCTCGTGGTCTGCAATCAGCGCTACATCGAGATGTACGGCCTGTCGGCCGACATCGTCAAACCGGGCTACAGTTTCCGTGACATCATCGCGCATCGCAAGGACACGGGTTCGTTCGCCGGCGACGTCGACCAGTATGCCGCGCGCGTGCTGCGTGACATCCACGTGCGCAACTCCATGGTGGTCGAAACCAGCGATGGCCGATCGATCCAGATCGTCAACGAGCCGCTCGACGACGGCGGCTGGGTCGCAACCCACGAGGACATCACCGAACGCCGTCGGATCGAAGAGCGCATCACCCACCTCGCCCACTACGACGCGCTGACCGACCTGCCCAACCGGGCCATGTTCCACGAGCATCTGCGCAGCGAGCTCCTCGCCCTCGTCGGCGGCGAAGAGATCGCGGTGCACTACATCGACATCGACGAGTTCAAGGGCGTCAACGACGCGCTCGGCCATCTCGTCGGCGACGAGCTGTTGAAGTCGGTGGCGAAGAGCCTGCGTGACTGCGCCGGCCCGACCGATTTCGTGGCACGGCTCGGTGGCGACGAATTCGCGATCGTGCAGAGCGCGGTGACCTCGCAGGACCAGGTCAACGAGTTCGTTGCGCGGGTCTTTGCGGCGATCCGGGCGCCGTTCGACTGCATGGGCCATCACCTCACCACCGACGCGAGCATCGGTATCGCGCTGGCGCCGGGACACGGCACTGCGCTGGATCAGATCCTGAAGAACGCGGACATGGCGATGTACGCCGCCAAATCCGCCGGCCGCCGCACCTATCGATTCTTCGAGCCGGAGATGGACGCCAAGGTGCGCGAGCGGCGCCAGCTCGAGGTCGACCTTCGGCACGCCATCGCTCATGGCGGCCTCGAGGTCCATTACCAGCCCTGTCTCAACCTGAAGGACGACCGCATCGCCGGTTGCGAGGCGCTGGTACGGTGGCGCCACCCCGAACGCGGCATGGTCTCGCCCACCGAGTTCATCCCGATCGCCGAGGATACCGGATTGATCAACGAGATCGGCGAATGGGTGCTGGCGACCGCCTGCCGCGACGCGGCCGGCTGGCCCGACGACATCCGCCTCGCCGTCAACGTCTCACCGGTACAGTTCAAGAGCGGCACGCTGGCCCTGAAGATCATGGCGGCGCTGGCCGCCTCCAACCTGCCGGCGAGCCGGCTCGAGCTCGAGATCACCGAGGCCGTGCTGATCCGCGACGACGACACTGCGCTGACGATCCTGCACCAGCTCCGTGCCATCGGCGTGCGCATCGCGCTCGACGATTTCGGCACCGGCTACTCCTCGCTGAGCTACCTGCACCGCTTCCCGTTCGACAAGATCAAGATCGACCGCTGCTTCGTCGACGACATCGCAGGTCCCGACGGCTCCGCCAGCATCGTGCAGGCCGTGGTCAACCTCGCCAGCGCCCGCCGCATGGCGACCACGGCCGAAGGCGTCGAGACCGAGGAGCAGCAGCGGCTGCTGCGTGCGCTCGGCTGCACCGAGATGCAGGGCTATCTGTTCAGCGCCGCAAAGCCTGCCGACAGGATCGTGGAGCTGTTCGCGCTCCATCGCAGCCGCCTCGCCCAGCGCGGGGGCCACGAAAGCCGCCACCGCGAGGCAAGCTAGAATGGGGCTCCTCCGAGCTGAGGCTGTATCCAGAACGAATTCGCCCGGGAGTGGCCATCCACTCCCGGGCGATGTCTTGAGGTCGCAAGGACCGATATAGCCTAGTTCGGCACCGTCGCCTTTGGCGCCGGCTTGGCGGCCGCCGCATTCACGGTGACGCCGTGCAGGAAGTCATAGGCCGCGTGCAGCGCCTTGTCGTCCTTCTCTTCCGGCGGGACATAGGACTGCGATCCAGTCTGCTCCGCGCCCTCCGTATTCTGCAGATGACCGCGCATCTGGGATTCCGCGATGGTGTCGACGCGGCCCTTCAGCTCGGGCGGCACGTCCTGGAGTATCTCGATGTCCGGCGCGATGCCTTGCGCCTGGATCGAGCGGCCCGACGGGGTGTAGTAGCGCGCTGTGGTCAGCGCCAGCGCACCGTTGCCGGCGCCGAGCGGAATGATGGTCTGCACCGAGCCCTTGCCGAACGAGCGCGTGCCGATCAGCGTTGCGCGCTTGTGGTCATGCAGCGCGCCGGAGACGATTTCCGAGGCTGACGCCGAGCCGCCGTTGATCAGGACAACGAGCGGCTTGCCCTTGGTGAGATCGCCGCCATGCGCGGTGAAGCGCTGGGTTTCTTCCGGGTTGCGGCCGCGGGTCGAAACGACCTCGCCGCGCTGCAGGAACGCGCTCGACACCGACACGGCCTGGTCGAGCAGGCCGCCCGGATTGTTGCGCAGGTCCATCACGTAGCCGACGAGCTTCTCCGGCGGGACCTCCTTGGAGATCGAGGCGATCGCCTTCTTCAGGCCGTCGGTGGTCTGTTCGTTGAACGAGGTGACGCGGATGTAGCCGATGTCGCCATTCTCGACGTGGAAGCGGACCGGGCGGACATGGATGATCTCGCGCGTGATCGCGACGTCGAGCGGAGCATCGGCGCCCTTGCGCATGATGGTGAGCTTGGTCTTGGTGTCGACCGGGCCCTTCATCTTATTGACGGCCTGCTCGAGAGTCATGCCCTGCACGTTTTCACCGTCGATCTTGCTGATGAGGTCACCGGACATGATGCCGGCCTTGGACGCCGGCGTGTCGTCGATCGGCGAGACGACCTTGACCAGACCGTCCTGCATCGTGACCTCGATGCCGAGGCCGCCGAACTCGCCGGAGGTGGTCTCCTGCATCTCGGCCCAGGCCTTGGCGTTCATGTAGCGCGAATGCGGATCGAGCGAGGTCACCATGCCCGTGATCGCACCTTCGATCAGCTTGGCATTGTCGGGCTTCTCGACATAGCTCGCCTTGACGCGCTCGAAGACCTCGCCGAACAGATTGAGCTGGGAATAGGCATCGCCCGTGCCTACGCCCGCCGCCGCCCGTGCCGCCCATAGCCCGCCCTGCGGACCGGACACGAGGAGGGTGAGGCAGGCTCCGGTGAGCGCGCCCAGGGGGAACAGCAGGGTTTTCCGCATGGAATGGGTGGCCTTTTTCGCTTGGGACGGGACGCCACGCAAATGGCAGTCCAATTCGGTTCTCACAATACCATTCAGGTTTCTTCAAGGCCGGGCTGCCACGCCCGCTTGTATATCGCAAAAATCCCTTCGCCCTGACCTAAACTTTTGGCAACGTTCCGAAGCCGTCGCCCGCCGCGCGGGAATCGATCGGCCGGGCCGCGCTTCGCAGCTATGCGATTTTAGGATGGTTTTGGAGGGCTGAACGGGATAGGCGATGAGATAAGGCTTCAAATTCTCGGGAGGACAACAATGAACGAAGCGCTCCGGCCGGAACGGAACGTCGAACTCGGCGCCAGCAACGAGCCGTTCCAGAACCTGCACGAATTCATCAGGAAAGCCCGTTCCAACCTCAACCAGAACGCCTGGGACTATATCGTCGGCGCCGCCGAGACCGAGACCACGATGCGCCGCAACCGCATGGCACTGGACGAGATCGCTTTCCGTCCGCGTGTGCTGCGCGACGTGCGCAAGGTCGACGGCTCGGTCGAGCATTTCGGCCGCAAGATGCGCCTGCCCGTGGTGCTCGCCCCCGTCGGCGCATTGGAAATCTTCGACCCGCATGGCGCAGCGAGTGTTGCCCGCGCGGCCGGCACTTTCGGGGCGTCGCACATGTTGAGCTCGGTCTCCGAGCCCGGGCTGGAAAAGACCGCCGAGGCCGCGCCCGATGCGCTGCGCATGTACCAGCTTTACGTCCGTGGCGATGACGCATTCGTGGCCGACGTCGTCAGCCGCGCCGAGAAGGCCAACTACGCCGCCTTCTGCCTGACCGTCGACACCGCCCATTACAGCCGTCGTGAGCGTGACATTGCCAAGCGTTACGTTCGCGAGAGCCGCCTGCGCGCCACCGGCGGCGACTACCAGAAGGGCCTGGAGTGGCGGACCGTGAAGATGGTCAAGGACAAGTTCAGGATACCGCTGATCCTCAAGGGCATCGCCACCGCCGAGGACGCGCAGATCGCGGTCGATCACGGCGTCGAGTGGATCTACGTTTCCAACCATGGCGGCCGCCAGCTCGATCACGGCCGCGGCGCGATGCATGTGCTTCCTGAAATCGTCGACGCCGTGAAGGGGCGCGCGAAGATCATGGTCGACGGCGGCATCTGCCGCGGCACCGACATCGTCAAGGCGATCGCCGCGGGCGCAGACCTCGTCGGCATTGGCCGGCTGCAATGCTGGGCCTTGGCGGCGGCCGGCGAGACCGGCGTGACGCGGATGCTGGAACTGCTCGAGGACGAGGTGCTGCGCTGCCTCGGCCTGCTGGGAGCCACTTCGTTCGCCGAGGTCAATAAGTCCTGCCTGCACCCGGCCACCGCGACCAATGCGCCGAGCGTGTTCAGCGCATTCCCGCTGTTCGACCACGAGCCCTATCGATACTGATTGGAAGGATGCATGTGACCTCGCTCTCTCCCGGCAGCGCGGATGCGCTTCTGTTCGACCTCGGGCGCGTCGTGCTTGATATCGATTTCTCCAAGGCGATCGCCTGCTGGGCGGGACATGCAGGCTGCAAGCCGGAAGCGATCGTGGCGCGCTACGTGCGTGACGAGGCCTACCGGCTGCACGAGGTCGGCAAGATCAGCGACGAGGACTACTTTGCCTCGCTCCGCTCATCGCTCGGCATCAGCATTTCGGATGGGCAGTTCCTGGAAGGATGGAACGCGATCTTTGCCGGCGAGATGCCCGACATCGCCGAGTTGCTGCCGCGCGCGGCGAAGCAGATGCCGGTCTACGCCTTCTCCAACACCAACCGCCCGCACGTGGACTACTTCTCGAAGGAATATGCCGACCTGCTCGGCCATTTTCGCGAGCTCTATCTGTCCTCCAGCATCGGTCTGCGCAAACCGGATGCAGAAGCGTTCGACCATGTCGTTGCCGCGATGGGCGTACCGGCGAACCGCGTTGTCTTCTTCGACGACCTCGCCGAGAACGTCGAAGGCGCCCGCGCCCGCGGCCTGACCGCGGTGCATGTGACCTCCCCTCACGACGTCGGCAATGCGCTGAGGGCACTGGGGATCTGATCCCCGAACGGACCGCCCCTCTGGAACTATTTCGCCTCCGGGTTTGGAACCAAGTCGCTTTGTACATTTTTATACAGAGTTCCGGGAACGAATGCCCGTTTCCGGACTCATGAGTCCGTTGGGAATTCTACATCGGACTTATCATCGTGTTGGGCAAAACCTACCTCACCAAGCAGGCCTCTCTGCTGATGAAATACGCCAGAACCACCTCGGATTCTGACCTTTCCGCAAAACTGATCAGCAAGGCCGCCGATCTCAAGGCCCAGGCCGATCCGATGCCTGACAGGGACCAGAGTCCCGAAGCGCCAGACGTCAGTCCGGACAAGCAGCCGGGGACCTGACCGGTGCTGGCCGTGGCTCTCGTCATCCTCGCCATGGCCATCCTCGAACCGGTCTGCTTCGCCTTCCGGATCATGCCGCGGCGACTTTGATCTTGCGCCTTCGTCGCCAAGCTGACGACGCACGATAAATCATGCTGCGCGACCACCGTTTTGCCTCTGCGCCTGCACTCGGCTAGAACTCTCGCCGCCGATTTGCCCGAACGGGCGCAGCTGGAGTTTTCACCCGTGGCCCTGATGCCGGTTTCCGACGCGCTCGCCGCGGTGCTTGCCGGCGCGCAGCCGCTGACCGAAGAGGTCGTCGCACTCGACGCGGCCTTCCACCGCGTGCTCGCGCGCGACGTCGCGGCGCGGCGGACGCAGCCGCCGCAGGCGATGTCGGCGATGGACGGCTATGCCGTTCGTGCGGCCGATGCGGCGAAGCCCGGGGCGCAGCTTGTCGTCATCGGCGAAGTCGCAGCCGGCCGGCCGTTCGCAGGGACCGTCAGCGCCGGCGAAGCCGTGCGAATCTTCACCGGTGGTGTCATCCCCGATGGTGCGGATGCGGTCGTGATCCAGGAGGACACCGTCACCGACGGCAAGCGCATCACCATCAAGGAGGCCGCCGTCACCGGGCGCCACATTCGCCCCGCCGGCATCGATTTCCGCGAGGGCGACGTGCTCCTGCGCAAGGGCGTACGGCTCACCGAGCGGGACCTTGCACTTGCCGCCGGCATGAACCACCCGCAGCTCGCGGTGTGCCGCCGTCCGAAAGTCGCGATCCTCGCGACCGGCGACGAACTGGTGATGCCGGGATCGACGCCCGGTCATGGCCAGATCGTCTATTCCAACGGCTACGCCCTGCACGCGCTCGCCCGCAGCGAGGGCGCCGACACCATCGACCTCGGCGTTGCCGCAGATACGCTTGCCGCCACCAGCGCCGGTATCCGCCGCGCGCGAGAATCCAGCGCCGACATCCTGATCACGACGGGCGGCGCCTCGGTCGGCGACCACGATCTGGTGCAGCAGGCACTCCGGGACGAAGGCACTGCGATGGCGTTCTGGAAGATCGCAATGCGGCCGGGCAAGCCGATGATGAACGGACAGCTCGGAGCGATGCGCGTGATCGGCCTGCCCGGCAATCCCGTGTCTTCCTACGTGTGCGGTTTCCTCTTCATGGTCCCGCTGATTCGCGCTTTGTCCGGCCGTTCGGTTGTCCATCATCGCCGCGAACGCGCCGTGCTCGGCCGCGACGTCGGCGCCAATGACCAGCGCGAGGATTATCTGCGTGCGCGTCTCGACGAGCGTGCCGACGGCACGCTCGTCGCCCTTCCCGTCAATCACCAGGACTCCTCGCTGCTTGCGAATCTCGCTGCGGCACAGGCACTTCTCGTGCGTCCGCCATTCGCACCGAAGGCCGAAGCGGGAGCGCACTGCGAGGTGTTGCGACTGCCCGCCTGAGCGCATCGTTCGCAACCGTTCCGCGAACTTTGCCGCGTTCACGGTAAATTAAGCAGTTGCGGAACATGTATCGAACATATAGTGTTCGTTCATGATTTGTTTCGAGCATGTAGCGGCTTATTGCTGAATTCAGCGTCTCGGAATCGAACGACATCGTCAGGGGGATTTTGGTCGAGATGTTAACGCGCAAACAATACGAGCTCCTGCGGTTCATCAGCGAGCGGCTGAAGGAAAGCGGCGTGCCGCCCTCCTTCGACGAGATGAAGGACGCGCTCGATCTGCGCTCGAAGTCGGGCATCCACCGCCTGATCACGGCGCTCGAGGAGCGTGGCTTCATCCGCCGCCTGCCCAACCGGGCCCGCGCCATCGAGGTGATCAAGCTGCCGGAGCTCCAAGCCGCCGCCGGTAGCCGCCGCGGCTTCACGCCAAGCGTCATCGAAGGCAATCTCGGCAAGGTGCGCACGACATCGAGCCCGCCCGCCGACGAGGGCGAGCGTCCGGTCGCGGTGCCCGTCATGGGCCGGATCGCAGCCGGCACGCCCATCGAGGCGCTGCAGACCCGCAGCCACACCATCAGCGTCCCCCCTGACATGCTGGGCGCTGGCGAGCACTACGCGCTCGAAGTGCGCGGCGATTCCATGGTCGACGCCGGCATTCTCGACGGCGACATGGCGCTGATCCAGCGCAACGAGAGCTGCGACACCGGCGATATCGTGGTCGCGCTGATCGACGACGAGGAAGCCACCTTGAAGCGCTTCCGCCGCCGCGGCGCCTCGATCGCGCTGGAGCCGGCCAACGCGGCCTACGAGGTCCGCATCCTCCCGCCCAACCGGGTCAAGATCCAGGGCAAGCTGATCGGACTGTATCGGAAGTACTGAGCGCCGGACGACCTGAGCGCTCACGCGCATTCAACGATCGGAGCGGACGATTGTCCGCTCCGGCCGGATGGTCTTTCTGGTTTTGCACAGATTATCCGGCCCCCTCTCCAGTACTACATCCTCGGCACGCCGCGACGAAGCACGCATCGCTTCATAAGCCTCCAGGCGACCGAGGAGACAACCATGCGCAAGATCTTCCTGAGCACCGTCACGATGGCGCTGATTGCAGCATCGGCGTCACAAGCCCTCGCTGCGCAGCCGCAACATCGCGCCCGCAAGGCGCCGCAGGCGACGAGCGCGCAATTGCGTGATGCGCATAATACCGTCGAGCAATCCTCGCGGCCGGCATGGCCATATTCGGGCTGGTCGGCACCGGCCGGACGCTGACGGCGACGGTCGCCGAATGCACGGAAGCAGGCTTTGTTCCTGGCGGTTCGGGAAAGATATTGTGATTGCGGCTTGCGTATCCGAGCCGCAGATTTGCCTACAACCGAGCGGAGTCTTGCAGGCTTCCACTCTGATAGAGGCCTGCGCCTCCAGGCCAGAGGCGCGGGTTGCTATCCCTGATGAGGAGCACCCGATGTGTGACTATAGCCTGCATGCCGTCGCGACACGTCCCGCAGAAGTCGGCGAGACGATCGTCACGACAACATTTCGCGGCACCTCGACGCGCGGCTTCGCCTCCGAAGCCGACATGTCGGTCGCGGTCTGCCTGCTGCCGGGAACGGAGCTCGCGTTCGCCGACAACGTCCGTTACGATAACAGGTGGATCTGGACGCGCACCGTCAACTCGCGCGTCGGCAAGTTCGGCAAGGTCGATCCGCACATTCCCGATCGTCATCACGATGCGATCGAATTCCCCGATGGCAAATACGTGCTGGTGACGCAGCTCGTCGAAGGCCAGCGCGCAACCGTGCTGCAACTGCCCGTGACCCAGCCGCTCGGCGAGCGCGAGCAGAAGCCGCAAGGGATCGCTGACAGCCGCACCACGACGCCGCGCCTGCCGATCGGCTGAAAGGTCGATCTTACTCCTCAGCCTGAAGGTCGGCCTCCGACGGTGTTACGTCCCGGGAGCGTGGAGCTACCGACCTTGGCATGAGGGTCTGCTCGAAGTCTCCATCGCCGGTCGCCGCCGGCGACCAGGGGCGGTTTGCGCCCCTTCCCCTCACAGCCTGAATCGCAAAACCGTCACCGCGCTGTGTGAGCGCCAGCGCGCCCTGGTGCGCGAGACGCGGTCGATCGACCACCATCGCGGCGCAATCCGGCGCCGTAGGCCTGGTCGTCACCAGCAGCGCGGCACGACTGCAATCGTCGGCCAGCGCGTCGATGCGTAGCGACAGCGCAATCATGCGACCGTCGGCGAGCGTCGTCACGCAGCCGGCGTCGTCGCATGACACGCCGTCACCAAGCGAGGCGCTGGCCGTGTCGCGCGGGTCAGCGTCGGCGGCAAGCCACTCCTTGAGCAGAAAATTGTCCTTCTTCATTCTGATCACGTGCAGTTGCCCATCCCTGCCTCGCACTGCGACGTTCTGGCCGTCAGCGGCAATCAGGATATCGGGTTGCCGGACCGACAGCCCCCAGACGGTCGCAGCCACGAGCACGCAAGCACCCGACCAGCGCAGCGGCGTGCGCAACAGGCCCATCAGGATCAGGCCGAGGCTCGCCGCAATCAACGGCGCAGTGCCGAAGGCGGCGACATGGCCGATCGCGCCGGGCAGTGCGGCCACCCAGCGCGACACCGCCACCATCCAGTCGATGCCAATCCCCATCAACCACCAGAACACACCGTCGAGTCCGAAGGGAGCCGCGAGCAATCCCAGAAGCCCCGCGGGCATCACCAGCGCCGAGACCACCGGCATCGCGCCGAGATTGGCGAGCACGCCGTAGGGCGTGACGCGATGGAAATGGAAGGCCGCATAAGGCGTGGTTGCAAACCCGGCGATCATCGAGGCCATGAACAGCATCGCGATCTCGCGGCCGCCCCACAGCGCGATGCGCGCGGTCGCCGAGTGATCAGGTGAGGCAAACAGGTTCGGCATGCCGATCTGCACCAGGGCCACCAGCCCGAGCGTCGCGGCGAAGGACATTTGAAAGCTCGGATGCACGAGCGCCTCCGGCGCCACCGCCAGCACGATCAGCGCCGCGACCGCCAGCGTGCGGAAGGTGACGGCGCGGCGATCGACGATCACCGCGATCAGCACCACGGCAGTCATGAAGAACGATCGTTGGGTTGCGACTTCAGCGCCCGAGAGCAGCAAATAGAAAGCAGAAGCGACCAGGGCCGCGGCGGCCGACCATTTCTTGATGGGAAATCCCGCCGCCAGCCCGGGGATCAGCGCGAGCAGTGCGCGAACCGCGAAGAAGACGACACCGGCGACGACAGCCATGTGGTAGCCGGAAATCGACAGCACGTGGCCGAGGCCGGAGATGAACATCGCGTCGTTGACGGGCGTCGTGATCGCATCGCGGCGGCCGGTCAGAAGCGCAGTCGCAATCGCGCGGTTGTCGCCGTCGAGTACGGCGCGGATGCGCGCGTCGATCCCATCGCGCAGGCCTTGCAGGACGGCGGCATAGCGCAGCTGCAAGCCGCCGGCATCGGGCGGTGTCACAGTCGTGATTGCCCCCATCGCGAAACCGGACGCGCCGATCCCCTGGAAGAACATGTCGCGCGAGAAGTCGTAGCTCCCCGGTCGCAACGGCGCGAGCGGCGGCATCAGCCGCGCCTTCAGCTGCACGAAGCTGCCGACATCAGGCGCCGTCCCCTTGCGCACGGAGAGGCGGACGCGCTCGAGCTTCAAATCGCTGTGCTGCGCCTCCATCGCGGTGACGCGCAGCACGAAACGGTCGGTGCGCTCGCGGATGTCACGGGTCTCGACGAAGCCCGACAGCGACACCGAATAAAGCGGCCTTGTGAGCACGGTATGCGCGATGCGCGCCGTCTTCCATGTCGCCATGGCAAAGCCGGCAGCGACCGCGGCGATCATGATCGCCGGCGCGAACCACCGGCTTCGTCGCAACAAGACCGCGCCAAGCGTCAATGCGGCCGCCGTCGCAGCCGTGACCCACAACACGGGCTCATGATCGGCGGCGAAGTAGAGCGCGATCCCGCAGCCGAAGGCGATCGGCACCCAGGGGAACAGGCGCCCGGCGCCCGCCTCAGCCTTTGCCCATTCACGCAGCGTCCCGACGACCGCGGGCCAGACGCCAAACCCTGCCGGCACAAACCCGCCGGCCGACGCGGCCCCGCCTGTCGGCCAGGTTCCGACGATACCTTGCGAGGCACGTTGTGGCCGGCCGGGCTCCGCCATTCCCTAGCAACCCTGCGATATCAGATGGGTGCAGAGGCTACCGGAACGTGCAGGCGGCCGAATGGCGATTATATACTTGACACCACAAGGCCCAATCCCTAGAATCTCCGCATTCTTTAGGGATTTGGCCCCATGTCTCAGTTTACGGCACCGCACTTTCAGAGCCACGAAGCAGCCCGCGAATACCTTGAAGGTCTCCGCTGGAGCGCTGAGCGCGTTTGCCCGCACTGCGGCACGGTCAATGAGTCCTACGCAACCAAGAAGCCCGGCGTGTATCGCTGCGCCTCCAAAGAGTGCCGCAAGGACTTCTCTGTCACGACTAAGAGCGTGATGGAGTCCAGCCACATCAAGCTCAACGTCTGGCTTCAGGCGTTCTACCTGATGGCTTCGAGCAAGAAGGGCATGAGCGCCCATCAGCTCCACCGCTCGCTTGGCGTCACCTACAAAACCGCGTGGTTCCTCGCCCATCGCATCCGCGAGGCAATGCGCGCTGGCGGCCTGATGGCGCCCTTTCTAGGCAGCGGCGGCAAAACCGTTGAAGCCGACGAGACGTTCATTGGCCGAAAGCTCGGCGCGAAGAAAGCCCGCGCTGGCCACCACAAGAACGCCGTCCTTACCCTTGTCGAGCGCGGCGGTTCGGCCCGCTCATTCCATATCGACGGCGCAAGCGCTGGCGACATTCTTCCGATCATCCGCAATAATCTCAGCCGCGAAGCCAAGCTGATGACGGACGAAGCCAGCCACTATCGCGTCATCGTTGATATTCACGGCGTTGCCAGCCACAAGACCGTGGTGCATTCGCGCGACGAGTATGTCCGCTACGAAGCTGGCGAGACGATCTCGACCAACACGGTTGAGGGCTATTACAGCATCTTCAAGCGCGGCATGAAGGGCGTCTATCAGCACTGTGCTGAGAAGCACCTGCACCGCTATCTCTCAGAATTTGACTTCCGTTACAGCAACCGCGTTGCGCTCGGTATTGGCGACGGGGAACGTGCGGACCTTGCCATCAAAGGCGCGGCTGGCAAGCGTCTGACGTATCGTCAATCTCACTAAACAGGATTTCTCACGCCTTGCGCGCCGGTTTCTTCGCTGGCGCGCGAAGCGGCGTGCGTAGCTTCGGCTTTTCCTTGAGAGGCTTTGGGGCCGTCTTTAGGCCGCTACGAAGTGCGGCCTCGAAACGCTCTTGAGCCTCCTTTTCGGTGTACTCATCTGCGCTTGTTTTTTTCACCATATGACCGGACCTACATCGAATGCTGCGTCTAGCCCTTCCGGACGTGGCTTAACTAACCGCTGCATGTTGCGCAAAACAACCGGGTCGGCTTGGTTCGCGGCAAACCAATCACGCGCCCCACCAATCATAGCCTCGCAGAAATCCCTCAATTCTAGGAGCAGGCAAGTAGGGGGCGCACCAGGTCGAGTAAAATTTAGTATCGCGCTGCCCTTGATGCGCAGTGTTTTATCTGTCGGCGGAACGAACACAACGCGATCATATTTCTGACTGTCGGTGCCAAATCGGCCCTGATGCACCACTCCGCAGCGAAGACTCCAGCAATCGCTCGGTGTGAGATTTTTGAATTTCGCGCCGATGTGCTGCTTATACCACTTTCTATAGCGTCCACTGTCATCCTCTCCACTTGGATGCTCCAGAGCTACGCAAATGGACGGGATTGTTAGCGCCACAGTCAGGGCCAGATAGCCAAGCTTAAGAGAGAGAGCCCTCTCTATCTCTTCGAGAATTGGCTCAAGTGGGTTTGTCGGAGGCATTATCTTCCACTGTCCCTGCACCAGAACCAGACTGTAGCCAATCAAGCAGGTCCCATAGGTCAACATAGGTCGAAGCGTTTCTGCACTCGGTATAAGCGCGAATCACCAGTCGCCCATCAACTGTACGCCACAACTCCACGGTGCTGCCTTCGCCGTGTTCGCGGACGTCATCTAGAGCGCACAACATTGTTCCGGGCGCGCCAGCTCCCGGGATGTAATCAGCGCCGCCGGGGGCAGTCACTTAACTACCCCTAGCGTCGTGTGGTGTAAAGTATATAATAGCCGGCCGAATAGCGGTACGGATAGGGAACGCAGGGGCCGAGCCCCTACTTTTCCTCTTCCATCGTCACGGCGACGTCCGCCTTGGCCGACAGCCGGACCTTGTTGCCCTCGACTCCGGCGACAAGCCGCTTGTCGATGAAGTGATGGTGGCCCCTGTGGCTGCCCTCGCCGCTGTCCTTCTTGGTCAGCTTGATGCGGTTGCCCTCGACCTTGTCGACGGTGCCGACATGGACGCCGTCGGCGCCGATGACTTCCATATGCTCTGCGATGTTCTGCATGGTGGGATCCTCGGTTGGATCCACCTCAACGCGCGCAAAGAGCTTCGGTTCGTATTTTCTGTCGTTCCGGGGCGCGCACTTGGCGCAAGGCCGGAATCCAGGCTCAAGCTGGTGGTTATTGGATTCCGGGGCTTGCGACTGCGTCGCGAGCCCGGAATGACGATAATTGTGGGATCGCGTCGTCCCTAAATCAGCGGCGCCTTCGCCGAGGCGTGGTGATTGACGATCTTCCAGTCACCGTCCTCGCGGATGATGACCCAGCTCATCTTCACGACGAGATCGGGCCGTTCACCGGCGAGATCGAAATTGATGGTTGCGCCCATGTTGATCAGGTCAGGCCCTGCATGCGTCGCCTGCACTTCCGAAAATGTCGCGCTGGGCTTGCGCCAGCGCGGCAGGCCGTTGAAGTAATTGGTGACGCCGTCCCTGCCCCGATAAAGCGTTGGGTTCGAGCCAAAGAAGAATGCGTTCTTCGAATAGAGCGATGACAGAGCCGCCGCATCAAGGCTGGCGAAGCCGGCGCACCATTTCGCGATGATGGCGGAAACGATGGCGTCGGCCTCTTTGCTCATGTCCGCGTCCCTCAACCCTTGGCGACTTCCTTCGCGAACGTATCGCGCAGGCCGATAGTGCGCGAGAACACCGGCTTGCCCGGCGTCGAGTCCCTGTCGCGCACGAAATAGCCCTGGCGTTCGAACTGCATAGGCTCCATCGAGTTGCTCTCGGCAACGGAGGCTTCGATCCGCGCGTCGGACAGGATTTCCAACGAGTTCGGATTGAGATCAGCCGCGAAATTCGAGGCGTCCGGGCTCGGATTGGCAAAAAGCTGGTTGTAGATGCGGATCTCCGCGGGCACCGATGTCGCGGCCGGCAACCAGTGCATGGTCGCCTTGACCTTGCGGCCGTCGGGCGCGTTGCCCCCCTTGGTCGCGGGATCGTAGGTGCAACGCAGTTCCACGACCTCGCCCTTGTCGTTCTTGATCACGCCGGTGCACTTGACGAAATAGGCGTAGCGCAGCCGCACCTCGTTGCCCGGCGACAGGCGGAAGAACTTCTTCGGTGGGTTCTCCATGAAGTCGTCCTGCTCGATATAGAGCTCGCGGCCGAACGTGATCTTGCGCGTGCCGGCGCCGGGATCGTCGGGATGGTTGATCGCCTCGAGCTCCTCGCTCTGCCCTTCCGGATAGTTCTCGATCACGACCTTGAGCGGCCGTAGCACGCCCATGCGCCGCTGCGCAGTACGGTTCAGCTCCTCGCGGATGCAGAACTCGAGCATGCCGACGTCGACCACGCTGTTGGCCTTGGCAACCCCGATGCGCTTGACGAACTCACGAAGCGCGGCCGGCGGCACGCCGCGGCGGCGCATGCCCGCCATGGTCGGCATGCGCGGATCGTCCCATCCGGCGACATGGCCGTCGCGGACGAGCTGTGTCAGCACACGCTTGGACAGCAGCGTGTAGGTCAGGTTCAGCCGCGCGAACTCGTACTGGTGCGGCTTCGACGGCACCGGCAGCTTCTCGATGAACCAGTCATAGAGCGGCCGGTGGTCCTCGAACTCCAGCGTGCAGATCGAGTGCGTGATGCCCTCGATCGCGTCCGACTGGCCGTGGGCATAGTCGTAGCTCGGATAGATGCTCCACTTGGTCCCGGTGCGCGGATGGTGCGCATGCAGGATGCGGTAGAGCACGGGATCGCGCAGATTGATGTTGCCCGCGGACATGTCGATCTTGGCCCGCAGCACGCGCGCGCCGTTCGGGAATTCGCCGGCCTTCATGCGGCGGAACAGGTCGAGATTTTCATCGACGCTGCGGTCGCGGAACGGCGAGTTCTTGCCGGGCTCCGTCAACGTGCCGCGAGAGAGACGGATCTCCTCCTGGGTCTGGTCGTCGACATAGGCGAGGCCGTCGCGGATCAGATTCTCCGCCCATTCGTACAGGCGGTCGAAATAATCCGAAGCAAAGAACAGGTTCTTGCCCCAGTCGAAGCCGAGCCAATGCACGTCGGCCTGGATGGAATCGATATATTCCTGCTCTTCCTTGACCGGATTGGTATCGTCGAAGCGTAGATGGCAACGGCCCGGAAACTCCTGGGCGATGCCGAAATTGAGGGCGATCGACTTGGCATGGCCGATGTGGAGATAGCCGTTCGGCTCCGGCGGGAACCGGGTCACGATCTCCTTGTACTTGGCCTGGTCGAGGTCGGCCTGGATGATGTCACGAATGAAATCGCGCCCAACCTCAGTCGCCACCGGTTCTGTCATTACGAAAATCCTGTAGGGAAATCAGCGGTCCTTCTGCCAAATTCGCTTGGCTGCGCCAAGGCCTTAAGGCATCCGCTGCCGGGCTTTAGTTATGCTCCGGTCCTGTTATATACCACCGCCTCCAATGCATAGGCCCTGCCAAGAATGACCGATTCCGTCGTCACCCGCTTTGCCCCCTCGCCGACCGGCTTCCTCCATATCGGAGGCGCCCGCACCGCGCTGTTCAACTGGCTCTACGCGAAGAAGCACGGCGGCAGGATGCTGCTCCGGATCGAGGACACCGACCGGGAGCGCTCCACCGAGGCCGCGATCGGCGCGATCCTGGACGGGCTGAAATGGCTGGAGCTCGGCTGGGATGGCGACGTCATCTACCAGTTCAGCCGCGCCGCCCGTCACCGCGAAGTCGCCGAGCAGCTGCTCGCCGACGGCAAGGCCTATCGCTGCTACGCTACCGCGGAGGAGCTCGCCGCCATGCGCGAGAAGGCGCGCAGCGAGGGCCGCACCCGCCTCTATGACGGCATGTGGCGCGACCGCGATCCCGCGACTGCCCCGTCCGACGTCAAGCCGACCATCCGCCTGCGCGCGCCGCAGACCGGCGAGACCGTGATCGAGGACCAGGTTCAGGGCCGCGTGGTCTGGCAGAACGAGAATCTCGACGACCTCGTCCTGCTGCGCGGCGATGGCAACCCGACCTACATGCTCGCGGTGGTCGTGGACGACCACGACATGGGCGTCACCCACGTCATTCGCGGAGACGACCATCTGATCAATGCCGCGCGCCAGAAGCAGATCTACGACGCGATGGGCTGGGCGCTGCCGAGCATGTCGCACATCCCCCTCATCCACGGGCCCGACGGCTCGAAACTGTCCAAGCGCCACGGCGCGCTCGGCGTCGACGCGTACCGCGCCATGGGGTACCTCCCGGCCGCCTTGCGCAACTACCTTGTCCGCCTCGGCTGGAGCCATGGCGACCAGGAAATCTTCTCGACCGAGGAGATGATCGCCGCGTTCGATCTCGCCAGCGTCGGCCGTGCCGCCGCCCGCTTCGATTTCGCCAAGCTCGAGAACCTCAACGGCCATTACATCCGCCACGCCGACGATCAATCACTCGTGAAAATGTTCGGAGATGTGCTCGACCACGTCGTGCCTGCTCGCGACGAGATTAAAGCCAAGTTGAACGATACCACGCGCGCCCAGCTGCTCAAGGCCATGCCGGCTTTGAAGGAGCGCGCCAAGACGCTGATCGAGCTGATCGACGGCGCTGATTTCATCTTCGCCGACCGGCCTTTGCAGCTCGATCCGAAAGCGGTCGCCCTGCTGACGCCTGGCAACCGCAAGCTGATCGGCCAGCTTCATTCCGCGCTGGAGAATGTCGAGACCTGGAGCGGCGCCGCCACGGAAGCTGCACTACGCGCATTCGCGGAGGAAAATAGTCTCAAGCTCGGCGCCGTCGCCCAGCCGCTGCGTGCGGCGCTGACCGGCCGCACCACCTCGCCCGGTATTTTTGAGGTTTTGGACGTGCTGGGACGCCAGGAGAGCCTCGCCCGGCTCGAGGATCAGGCCAAGGACGAACCTAAGACGTAAGTAGGCCATGGCTGCCATGATCTTGCAGCGCACACAGCAATAATATACCCATCTCCCCGTACATTCTGGAACATCCGGCCTGCCCCATTTTCTCCCTTGGGGGATTCCGGCTCCGGCCCGTTTCACCACACATCGGGGACCTACGATGGACGCAAAACCAAGCAACAAGACCGCCACGCTGACGGTCGGAAACAAGAATTACGATCTTCCGATTCACAGCGGCAGCGTCGGACCTGATGTCATCGATATCGGCAAGCTGTACGGCCAGTCCGGCCTGTTCACTTACGATCCCGGCTTTACCTCGACCGCGAGCTGCCAGTCCAAGATCACCTATATCGACGGTGACGCGGGCGTGTTGGAATACCGCGGCTACCCGATCGAACAGCTCGCCGAGAACGGCGACTTCCTCGAGACCTGCTACCTGCTGCTCTACGGGAACCTGCCGACCGCCGCACAGAAGAAGGATTTCGACGACCGCGTGATCCATCACACGATGGTGCACGAGCAGATGGCCCGCTTCTTCCAGGGCTTCCGCCGCGACGCCCATCCGATGGCGGTGATGGTGGCTTCGGTCGGCGCGCTCGCCGCGTTCTACCACGACTCGACCGACATCAACGATCCCAAGCAGCGCATGATCGCTTCCATGCGCATGATCGCGAAGATCCCGACACTGGCGGCGATGGCCTACAAGTACACGGTCGGCCAGCCCTTCGTGTATCCGAAGAACTCGCTCACCTTCGCCGAGAACTTCCTCAACATGTGCTTCGCGGTGCCGTGCGAGGAGTACAAGATCAACCCGGTGCTCGCCGATGCGCTGGACAAGATCTTCATCCTGCATGCCGACCACGAGCAGAACGCCTCGACCTCGACGGTGCGCATCGCGGGCTCCTCAGGCGCCAACCCGTTCGCCTGCATCGCCGCCGGCATCGCCTGCCTCTGGGGCCCGGCACATGGCGGCGCCAACGAAGCTGCGCTTGCGATGCTTGCCGAGATCGGCAGCGTGGACAAGATCCCCGAGTTCATCGCCAAGGTGAAGGACAAGAACTCTGAAGTCCGCCTGATGGGCTTCGGTCACCGCGTCTACAAGAACTACGATCCGCGCGCCAAGATCATGCAGAAGATGTGTCACGCCGTGCTCAAGGAGACCGGCCATGGCGACGATCCGATGCTGAAGGTGGCGCTCGAGCTCGAGAAGATCGCGCTGAGCGACCAGTACTTCATCGACCGCAAGCTTTACCCGAACGTCGACTTCTATTCGGGCATCACGCTGAAGGCGATGGGCTTCCCGGTCTCGATGTTCACCGTGCTGTTCGCGGTCGCCCGCACCGTCGGCTGGATCAGCCAGTGGAGCGAGATGATCGAGGACCCGCAGCAGAAGATCGGCCGTCCGCGCCAGCTCTACACCGGCGTCACCCGCCGCGACTACGTCGCGATGAAGGATCGCAAGTAAGTCCGAGCCGATACGGCTTTCGAAACGGCGCCATCTTGCGATGGCGCCGTTTTTGCTTGCGCACCCTACGAACTGATGAGGCCGCCGCTCGTCTTGTGCCGCGCACAACAACAAGTCCACGCATCACGCCGACGAGTGCTTGACAGTTGAAACGCTCCGCAGGCAAATTCTTACACTAAGTAAGAATGACGACAGGGATGGAAATGCCGGAGCAGCCGAGAAGTCGGCGGCAGACACGTGCTGCCATTTTGACTCACTTGCTTCAGTCCGGCGGCTCGTTCCGGCCTCCGCTGGCGAAGGCCGTGCGCCTGTCCGAGGCGAGCCTGTCGCGTATTCTGTTCGACCTGAAGGCCGAAGGCCTGATCGAGGAAGTCCGGCGCCCTGCCCCTTATGTCGGCGGCCCGACTGGTCTCGTCTCACTCGACGGCACCGTGGCGCTGGGCGCTCTCGAGCTCACCGGCCAATGGCTCAGCGTCGGCGTCGGCGGCCTGTCGGGCGAGTTGCGTTACACCGAGCGCGTGCCGCTGCCGAAGAAGCCGACGGTCGAATCCGTCGGCCGGGTGTTTCGCGAGGCACTCACCTTGCTGCGCGACTGGACGCAGCGCCGCCACATCAGGCTCTCGCAGGTGGGCATAACGGTTCCAGGCCTCGGCCGCCTCAGCGTTTCAGGCAATCCGATCATTCCCTGTGACGTCGAGCGCATCGGCGGCATGTTCGGCGAAATGTTCCCCAGTGTGCCTGTCGCCTTCATCAATTCGGTGGTGGCGCACGCCACCTTTCATCGTTGTCGCTCGGACAGCTATCCGTTCAGCGATCCACACCTGTTCGTTTTCGTCGGCCAGGGCGTCGCCGGCGCCTGGGTGGACGATCCGATCGAAGATGACGCGCTCGATCCGGTCGAGCTCGGCCACATGGTGTTTGGAACCGACGGCCCCCGCTGCCGCTGCGGTCATCATGGCTGCGTCGAAGCCTATACGTCGCTGCCGGCGCTGGCCGAACTGCTGCGCACCACCGAAGCGGAATTGCTCCAGCTCGGCCCTGACTGGGTGACCGCGATCCCTCTCTCGTCCCGGGTGCGCCAGGAGTTGCGCCAGCGCCTCATCCGGCTCGGCCTCGCGATCGGCAACACGTTGAACGTCAAGCCATGCCGCGGCGTTGTCGTCAGCGGCTGGCCATCGCTGCTCGCGGAGGACGATCGAAAAGCCATCGTCGACGGCATCGACGCGTGTCTCCTCGGCGGACGGAAACACGCGCAGGTGTCGCTCGCCTTCGTGCCGCCCTCGAACGGGAACGATCCGCAGGCAGCCCTCGCCTTCGCTGCATTCTGCCTGGCGAGATCTGGCGGCATGCCGGCCGCGTCGACGGAGGCCGCCTGACATGACTTGAGCCGCGTGCGGCTCGCGCACGCCAACAACAGCGCCAAAATGGCGCAAACAACTTCACACCCGGGAGGAACTGCCATGCCAATTACAACAACAAGGCGTCGTCTGCTCGCTGGATCTGCTGCCGCACTCGCACTGCCGGCCTTTGCCCGCGCGCAAGGCGCGGTCAAGCCGCGCCTCACCGCAATCTCGCAATGGTCCGCGGGCAGCGACGGTGCTGCGATCACGGCGCTCGGCAAGAAGTTCGAGGAAAAGGGCGGCATCTGGCAGCACTCGCCCGTTCCCGGCTTCACCACCGAGATGATGAACAAGCTGCGTGCGCAGATCATCGCCGGCGATCCGCCGGCCTGCTCGCAGCTCAAGGGCCCCGAGATCGCCGCCTGGTCGAAGATTGCCCCGACCGTCGATCTCGACTCCCTGGTCGCGGCTGCCGGCTATGAAAAGGTTGTCGCGCCGGACCTTGCCAAATTGCACAAGCCGGCCGGCAAGTGGATCGCGCTGCCGCTGCAGATCTACAGCACCAACATGCTGTTTCTCTCCAAGCGCGGGATGGACAAGGCCAAGGCCGACAAGGTCCCCGTCACTTGGGCCGACTTCAACGAACTTGCCGAGAAGATGAAGTCGGCCGGAATGGCTTATCCCCTCGCCAACGGTGGCACCCGTCCCGACGACGGGCAGAAGTTCGAGGCTTCCTTCGCCGGCATCAGCCCGACGGCATACCGCACCGCCATCATGAATCTTGACAAGAAGGCGCTGCAGGGCCCGGAGATCAAGGCAGCCTTCGCACAGACGCGCAAGATTGCCGACTGGTGTGACCCCAATGTCGGCGCTCAGCCCTATGCCACCAATCTGAAGCGCTTCGTCGACGGCGACATGGGCATGTTGATCATGGGCGGCTGGGCGCAGGGCGTGCTCAAAAACGCCGGCTTCAAGTTCGACGACTTCACTATCGTTCCAGGCCCCAGCGACAACGGCAAGCCGGTGTTCCTGTTGAATGCCGATGCTTTCATCTTCTGGCAGCGCAAGGAGGCCGATCTGCAGGCGGGCCAGACGCTGATGGCGCAGCTGGTGATGGATCCGGCGATCCAGACCATGTATTCGCAAATCACGGGGTCGATCCCCGTGCGCACCGATGTCGATCTGTCCGGTGCAGGCTGGTCCGACGGTCAGCGGCGCACCGCCGCAGCGCTGAAGGACGCCGTCGCCAGCAATCAGGCCGTCCTGAGCCTTGCGCACAACATGGCGCAGGAAAACGGCCTGACCGCCGCGATGATCGACGTCATCACCGAATATGTGAAGAACAAGACGATCAAGCCGGAGGAGGCCGTCACCCGCCTCGCCGACGCCGTCGAGAGCTCGCGTTGAGCAACGCCGTCTCGACAGCAACGCAACCGGGCCGGCCGGCGACCTCTGAGATGGTACGCCGACTGCCTGAATTTCTGATGATCTGGGTGCCGCTGCTGTTGTCGGCAGCGCACCTCATTTCGTTTTCGATCTGGACGATCTGGATTTCGTTCACGCCATCCACCCTCATTCCGGTCTCCGGCTGGGTGGGCCTGCACAACTACACCGCGGTCCTCGCATCGCGGAATTGGCAGATCGCCTTCGACAATCTTCTGCTGTTCGGCATCGCCTTCGTGCTGTTCAGCTTGATGACGGGCCTCGTGCTCGCGATCCTGCTCGACCAGCGCATTCGCGCCGAGAACGTGCTGCGGTCCATTTTCCTGTACCCGCTGGCGGTATCGTTCGTCGTCACCGGCACGGTCTGGAGCTGGTTGCTCAATCCCGGCATCGGGATCGAGAAGCTCGTCCATGACCTCGGCTGGACCACCTTCCATTTCGACTGGCTGGTGAACCGCGACATGGCGATCTGGACCATCGTCATCGCTGCGGTCTGGCAGTCCTCGGGCTTCGCCATGGCCCTCTTCCTGGCCGGTCTTCGCTCCGTCGACGCCGACATCATCAAGGCCGCGCAGATCGACGGCGCCGGACCGATCCGAACCTATTGGCGCGTCGTCCTGCCGACGCTCTGGCCGATCACCATCACGGTCATCGTGATCCAGCTGCAATTTGCGATCTCGGCCTTCGACCTCGTCCGCGCGCTCACCAACGGCGGACCTGGAATCGCGACCCAGCTACCGGCCCTCGTCGTCTATGATCTGATGTTCCAGCGTAGCCAGCTCGGCCGCGGCGCGGCGGCGGCGGTTCTGATGTTGCTCATCCTTCTCGCGGTGCTGCTGCCCTATGCGGCGTGGCGTTATGTCCAGCGGCGGCAGGCCAACCATGCGTGAAAGCAGCTTCGCGCCGAGCCGCGTCCTGATCTATCTCGTCGTGTCGTTGCTCGCGGCCGCCTGGCTCGCGCCGCTCGTCGTCGTCGTCCTGAATTCGCTCCGCACCAACGAGGAGATCGCGCAGGGGTCGATGATCGGCTGGCCGCAACATTTCGCCTGGGGCAACTACGCCCTGGCCTGGGGCGGCTTCTGCGTCGCCGAGAGCTGCAACGGCATCCGGCCGTACATGCTGAACTCCGCGCTCATCACGATTCCCGCGACAATCCTTTCCACCCTGCTGGGCGCAGTCGCCGGTTACGCCGTGTCGCTCTGGCGCTTTCGCGGCGACAACTGGATCTACGGTATCGTCACCCTCGGCCTCTTTCTGCCGCAGCAGATGCGCCTCCTGCCCTGGACCATCGTGCTGCGCGACATCGGGCTCATCAACACGCTGACGGGCCTCGTGCTGATTCACACGATCCAGGGGCTCTCCTTCACCGTGCTGTTCTGCCGGAACTACTATGTCGCCATTCCGCACGAGTTGATCAGGGCCGCGCGCATCGACGGCGCCGGGTTCTTTCGGATCTTCTGGCGCATCATTCTGCCGCTCTCGCCTCCCATCCTGATCGTCACCGTGATCTGGCAGTTCACGCACATCTGGAACGAGTTCCTCTTTGGCGTGACCTTCACGACCGGCCAGCAGCAGCCCGTCACGGCCGCACTCATCGCGCTGTCGGCCGCGGTCGCGGACATCCCGCAACACGGCGTGCAGAGCGCCGCGGTGATCATCGCCGCGCTGCCCACACTGTTGGTCTATCTCCTCGGCGGCAGGTATTTCGTACGCGGCCTCACTGCCGGGGCCGTGAAATGATGGATGAATCATGGCAGCACTGAGCATTCGCGCCCTGTCGAAGCGCTACGCCAATCTGGAGGTGCTGAAAGGCATCGACCTCGACATCGAGAGCGGCGAATTCACCGTGCTGGTCGGCCCCTCCGGCTGCGGCAAGTCCACGCTTCTCAACATCATCGCCGGGCTCGATCGCGCGAGCGACGGTACGATCGAGATCGGCGGACGGGTGGTCAATGACGTGCCGCCGAAGGACCGCGACATCGCCATGGTGTTCCAGTCCTACGCGCTGTACCCGTCGATGACGGTGCGCCAGAACATCACGTTCGGCATGGAATGCCGGGGCGTCGCCAAGGCCGAGCAGGAAAAGGCACTGGCGAATGTGGCCAGACTGCTCCAGATCGAGCCGCTGCTTGCCCGCAAGCCGTCGCAACTGTCCGGCGGCCAGCGCCAGCGTGTCGCGATGGGGCGCGCGCTGGTGCGCGATCCCCTGCTCTTCCTGTTCGACGAGCCACTCTCCAATCTCGACGCCAAGCTGCGCGTCGAGATGCGCATGGAGATCAAGCGGCTGCACCAGCGCATCGGCGCCACCATCATCTATGTCACCCACGACCAGATCGAGGCGATGACGATGGCAACGCGCATTGCCGTGATGCATCGGGGCGTGGTGCAGCAGTTCGCTGACCCTGACACGGTGTACCGCTATCCCGCCAATTTGTTCGTCGCCCGCTTCATGGGCTCGCCGCCGATGAACACGATGCCGGCCCGGCTCGAGGCAGAGGGCGGCGGGCCCGTGGCGGTGATCGGCGCCGGCCGGCCGGACGAGGTGCGTCTCCGCCTGCAAGGCTACGAGGCAGCCGCATCCTATCTCGGCCGCGAGGTGGTGCTCGGGATCAGGCCGGAATGCATCGCCGAGGGCGACCGATTGTTCTCTGGCGCTGCGGGCGCGCCCGTCATCGTCACCGCGCCGGTCGAGCTGGTCGAGCCCACTGGCGCCGAGACCATCGTTCTGCTGCGGCTCGGCGGCGAACCCGCGCAGGCGCGCATCTCGCCGGACATCCGGCCCGTACCGGGCGCAACCGCCTCCTTCGCGCTGGATACCCGCCGCATTTGCCTGTTCGACCCCGAGACGGAGCGACTGATCGCATGACCCAGACGACCTATGCCGACCTCGCCAATCGCGTGGTGGTGATCACCGGAGGCGCGAGCGGCATCGGTGCCGCCTTTACGCGCGCGTTCGCCGCTCAGGGCTCCCGCGTCGCCTTCCTCGACCTCGATACGCAGGCTGGCGAAGCGCTGGCGCAGGATGTGGCGAAGAGCTCCGGCATTGCACCGCTGTTCGTGCCTTGCGATCTCATGGATATCGACGCCCTGCGCGCCGCGCTGGCGAAGGTGCACGCATCGCTTGGCGATGCCGCGGTCCTCGTCAACAACGCCGCCAATGACCAGCGCCAGGTGCTTTCGGACGTGACGCCGGCGGACTTCGACTGGATGATCGGGGTCAATTTCAAGCACGTGTTCTTTGCCGCGCAGGCGGTGGTGCCGCAGATGCAGGCGCGTGGCGGCGGCTCGATCATCAACATGTCGTCGGTGGCCTGGATGCGCGGCGCGCCGGCGCTGCCGGTCTACGCCGGCGCCAAGGCGGCCATCGTCGGCTTCACCAATTCGCTCGGCCGCAAGTTCGGCGCCGACCGCATTCGCGTCAACGCGATCGCGCCGGGGATGGTGATCACCGAGCGGCAGCGCAAGCTGTGGTATCCGGACGAGAAGGTCATCACCGAGATGCGCACGCGCCAGGCCATTCCCGATGCGGTGACGCCTGAGGATATCGCCGACATGGCGCTCTACCTCGCCTCCGACGCGAGCCGGCGCATCACGTGCCAGTGCTTCCGGGTGGACGGCGGGCTCGCCTAACCGGCGTGCCCCTTCCGCATCGTCGCGAGCACGATGTCGGCGGCGAGCACGCTCGGCGATGTGTTGCCGGTCGACATGATGGTGTCGAGCTGCGCGAAGGCTTCGACCTGTTGCCGGCGCATTGGCGTCTCCGTCAGCACCTCGGACAGGGCGCTCGCGAGCTTTTCCGGCGTGCAGTCTTCCTGCAAATATTCGGGGATCACGTCCTTGCCGATCACGAGATTGGCGAGGATCACCGAGGAGACCTGGATCGCACGGCGCAGGATGAACGCCTCCATCGCGCCGACGCGATAGGCCGTCACCATCGGGATGCCTGACAGCGCCAGCTCCAGCGTCACGGTGCCCGACTTCGCCAGCGCCGCACGCGCGATGCGAAATGCGGCGCGCTTCTCGGCCTCGCCGACCACGATCTGCGGCTTGACCGGCCAGCTCGCGACACCCGCACGGATGGTGGCTTCGAGATGCGACATGGTCGGCAGCATCAATTCGAACGCGACGCCATCGGACCGCAACCGCCCGAGTGCCGCGCCAAACACGTCCAGATGATGCCGGATCTCGCTGCGACGGCTGCCCGGCAGCACCAGCAGCACCGGCGTTTCAGCCTCGCGGCGCTTTTGCTCGTCCGCACCAGGCCGAAGCGAGGACAACTGCTCGATCAGGGGATGGCCGACATAGCTGCAAGGCGGCCCGCCGAGCTTGCGGTATTCCTCCGGCTCGAACGGGAGCAGACCGAGCACATGATCGACATAGCCGAGCATGGCGCGCGCGCGGCCCGGCCGCCACGCCCAGACCGAGGGCGAAACGTAGTCGATCACGGGGATCGCCGGATTTTTCGCTCGCACACGGCGCGCCACGCGATGGGTGAAGTCGGGACTGTCGATGATGACGAGCGCGTCCGGAGCAGCCTCCGTCACGGCATCCGCGGTCTCGTGGATCAGCCGCAGGATCTTCGGCAGCTGCTGCACCACCGCGGCAAGACCGACGATCGACAGCTCCTCGATCGGAAACAGCGTCTCCAGCCCCTCGCGCGCCATGGTGCGGCCGCCGACGCCCTCGAACTGCACGCCGTCGCCGAGGCGCTGGCGAAGCACCTTCATCAGTGCAGAGCCGAGCCGGTCGCCGGATTCCTCCGTCGCGATCAGAAAAATCTTCCGCTTGGGATCGCGAACCTGCATCACACGGGCAAACCGACGATGAAGAGATATTTGGCGTCGGCGAGCGCGATCATCGCCTGCGGCTCGGCGGCGATGGTGTTGCCGGCGATGACGGCGACGCCGGCAAGGCCGGCCCTGGCGACGCCCTCGATCGTGCGCGCGCCGATCGTCGGCAGGTCGAAGCGCAGATCCTGGCCGCTCTTCGGCGCCTTCACTAGCACGCCACGTCCCGTGGCGGCACGGATGCGGCCCTCCTCGCGCAGCCGCGCCACGCGCGCCAGCAGCGCATCTGTGCCTTCGATGTCCTCGACCGCCACCACATGGCTGTCGATCACCACCGCGGCCTGCCCGATGTCGAATGGTCCGAGCGCGGTCAGCACCGCGCGCCCGCGTTCGATGTCGCCCTTGGCATTTTCGGCCGGCCAGGCGCGGGTGATGCACCCCTCGGGCATCAGCAGGTCGGGCGCGACGTCCTTGATGCCGACCATGCGAAAGCCGTCCTGCTCGAGGATCCGCCCGACGCCGGACAACAGATGATCGTCGCCGCCGCGGAAGGCACGGATGACGTTGCCGAGCAATCGCAGCGTCTTGACGTCGAAGCGGATCTCCGTGAGCGAGGGCCGCACCAGCGTGCCGATGAAGATCAGGTCGCGGCAGCCCTCCTCGCGGAACAGCCGCATGGCCCGGCCGAGCTGGCCGACCGAGATCCAGCGATGGCGGAATTTCTCGACCTGCGCCGGATCGCACGCGCCGCGCAGCGGAAACAGCACCGGGGTGATGCCGCGCGCGGCGAGCGACTCTGCGACCGCGAACGGCATTGCGCCCCCGCCTGCGACCACGCCGACCGGTGATGAAATCGCAGGAGCCGCCGATGTCATGTCCGCGGCCATCGCAGCATCACTTCTCGATAGCCGGGAGGCAGAGCGGGCGCTTGCCCTTGCCGATGAAGCCGAGGATCTCGGCGATCGCGGGATCTTCGCTCTCGAGCGGCCGCACCGACTCCAGCCGCTCGGCGAACGTGCCGGGGCCGTGGAAGAGCTTCTGGTAGAACGCCCGCACGGTCGCAAGCCGCTGCTTGGTGAACTTGCGCCGCTTCATCCCGATAAGGTTGAGGCTCTCGAGCGCCGCATATTGGCCGTTGGCGAGCCCATACGGGATGATGTCGTCGCGCACGCCCGAGAGGCCGCCGACCATCACATAGGAGCCGATGCGGGTGAACTGATGCACCGCGGACAGCCCACCGATATAGACGGCATCGCCGATCTCGCAATGGCCGCCGAGCGTCGCCGAGGTCGCGAAGATCGCGTTGTTGCCGACCACGCAGTCATGGCCGACATGGCTGTTGTTCATGAAGTAGCCGTCGTTGCCGACGCGCGTCTTGCCCCCGCCCTTGACGGTGCCGACATTCATCGTCGCACCCTCGCGGATGGTGTTGCCGGACCCGATGTCGAGCGTGGTCGGCTCGCCCTTGTAGCTGAGATCCTGCGGCGCGCCGCCGAGCACTGCGAACGGCGAGATCACGCAGGCGTCGCCGACCGTGGTGTGGCCGATGACGGTGACCTGTCCAAGCAGCCTGCAATTGGCCCCGATCCGGGCATTGCGACCGATGATGCAAAAGGGCCCGATCTCGGTGCCCTCGCCGATCACGGCGCCGTCTTCCACCCGCGCGGTGGGGTCGATCTTACTCATCAAAAAGGTCTGGCTATGTGTTGAACTTGCTCGGCTTTCCGGTGGTTAGCGCGACTGCGCCCGATCTGTCCAGTGACGTATGATCTCGGCCTGTTGCAGAGGCCGGCTGAACGAGCCGCGCCGCTTGCGTCAACGACCTCATCCAACACTTGAACGGACGAGACGCCGTTCTCAGTCGGTCAGCATGGCTCCGACGTCGGCTTCGGCGACGACCTGGCCGTTGACCTTGGCGTCACCGTGAAACCACCACATCGCCTTGCGGCGGCCGAGCGAGCGCATGTGATACTCGATGGTATCGCCGGGAAGCACCGGTTTGCGGAACTTGCATTTGTCGATGGTGAGGAAATACACCGCCCGCGGCTTCTCGGTGCCCTCGACCGACTTGATGCCGATCACGCCGGCGGTCTGCGCCATCGCCTCGATCATCATGACACCGGGATAGACCGGGCGTTCGGGGAAATGCCCCTGGAAGGCCGGCTCGTTGAAGGTGACGTTCTTGATGCCGATGCCGCTGTAGTCGGCCCGGATATTGATGACACGGTCGATCAGCAGCATCGGAAAACGGTGCGGCAACGTCTGGAGGATCGCATTGATGTCCACCAGCTCGAACTTAACAGGTGATTCCGCCGTCATTCCCGTCCCTCATCCTTCGGATCGGCCTTGCCGTCGCGTACCAGGCGCTCCACTGCGATGATTTCCTTGAACCATTGTTTGGTGGGCTTGGCAAAGAAACCGCCCCAGCGACCGTTCGGCGGGATGTCGTCCTTGACGCCGCTCATCGCGGTGACCTGGGCCCCGTCGCCGATCTTGAGGTGATTGTTGATGCCAACCTTTGCTCCCAGCGCCACGTTGTCGCCGATGGTCAGGCTGCCCGCGAGCCCGATCTGGGCCGCCAGCAGGCAATTCCGGCCAATCGTCACATTGTGGCCGATCTGGACCTGATTGTCGATTTTGGTGCCCTCCCCGATCACGGTGTCGCGCAAGGACCCGCGATCGATGGTGGTGCCGGCGCCGACTTCCACGTTGTTCTGGATCAGCACGCGGCCGGTCTGGGGCACTTTCAGATGGCCTTCAGGGCCGAAGAAGATGAAGCCATAGCCGTCCTGACCGATCGAGCAGCCGGGATGGATCAGCACGTTGTTGCCGATCAGCGCGCACTGGATGGCTGTGCGGGCACCGACATTGCAGTCCCGTCCGATCTTGACGCCGGGACCAAGCACCACGCCGGCGCCGATCACGGTGCCGCTGCCGATCTCGACGTCAGGGCCGATGACGGTCAGCGGCTCGACGATCACGTCGTCCTCGAGCCGCGCCGAGGGATCGATGATGGCCGATGGTGCAATGCCGTCATTGCCGAACCAGGACTGCGGGCGCAGCGCGTCGCCATGCCATTCCCGGGCAATGCCGACAAAGGCGCGGAACGGCTGTGCCGCCCGCAGCACCGCCACATGCGGAGGCACCTGTGCCTCGAAGCGGGGGCTGACCAGGCAGGCGCCGGCCTTGGTCGCCTTCAGCTCGTCGGCGTATTTGAGGTTGTCGAAGAACGCCAAATGCATCGGGCCGGCTTCGTCGAGCGAAGCAAGACCCGTGATGACATGACCGCCCCTGCTGGGATCGACCAGCTGGGCCTTGGTCTGCGCGGCGATGTCCGCCAGCGTCGAGGCTGGAGGTTTTTTGAAGAAGGTCGGCTGCGCCATTCCACCCCGTCGCGGTCCGGCTTCGGCATGAAGCGGTCAGGCCGCATCATGCCTTATCTCACGGATTGAGCACGATCTTTTTGGCGACCGGCCTCGAGGAAACTGCCCAGAGGCCGGGTCATGCCCTGTTCGAATTAGAACGACGTGCCACCGCCGAACCGGAATTCCTGCACGCGGTCATACTTGCCCTTGGTGAGCGGCACCGCGTAGTCGAAGCGCAGCGGACCGAACGGCGAGGCCCAGATCAGACCGACACCGACCGACGACCGGATGACCTTGCTGTCGTCGTAAACCAGGCCGGTACAGGTTCCCGTGGAATTCGGATTGACGGTCGACGGCGTACAGGACGAGTTCGCGGTCGTGGTCATTTCGTTGGTTACAG
Organism: Bradyrhizobium sp. CCBAU 53338; assembly: GCF_015291665.1. Lineage (NCBI taxonomy): Bacteria > Pseudomonadati > Pseudomonadota > Alphaproteobacteria > Hyphomicrobiales > Nitrobacteraceae > Bradyrhizobium > Bradyrhizobium sp. CCBAU 53338. Next base: position 3,775,085 of record NZ_CP030048.1, on the reverse strand, counting down.
ACCACGTCGTGGGGCCCTTGTAGTCGTAGAGACCACCGGCGTCGGCGTAGACCGCACCCTTCAGACCCACTTCCTTCGGCAGGAACCAGAACGGCATCTGCAACTCGAGCGAAGCGCCCCAGTACTTGGTGCCGCCGAGCGCGTCCTGCGTGCCGTAGGGGTTGAGGTCGCGCGGGCCAATGCCGTTCGGCGCGAAGCCTCGGACGAGATTCGGGCCCATCTGGAAGTGATCCAGCATGCGCAGGTCGTCGCTGCCGATCTTGTTCAGGATACCGCCCTGGACGTGGAGCACGCCGACGAGGTCGGACACCAGCGACTGGTAGTACTTCGCATCGGCCACGGTCTTCAGGTAGGAGACGTCGCCGCCCACGCCGGCGAAGTCCTGCCTGAAGTCGACGAGCAGGCCGTCGGTCGGGTTCTTGTTGTTGTCGAGCGTGTTGTAGGTCAGCGTGTAGCCGAGCGCCGACGTCAGCGTCTTGCCGCTCGCAAGCTCCTTGCGCACCGGCAGCGAGGCTTCGCCGTCGCTGTAGCAGCCGAGGCCACTCGTCGAGCTAAGGTCGATCGGCGGCGTCTGCGTCGCAGCAAAGGCCGGGCTCGGGTTGAATGCCGACGAACCAAGGACGTTGTTGCAGTTCGCCAGGTAGTACGGCAGCGAGATTTCCTGCTGGTAGATCGAATAACGCAGCTGGAGCGCCAGGTCCTCGCGCAGCTGGAAGCCGAGGCGTGGGCTGAAGCCCAGCGTCTTGGTGCCGTAGGAGATGTAGCTGTTGGACAGCTGGGTGCGCTGATAGAGGTCGAGGCCGAGCGCGACGCGATAGTCGAGCAGATAGGGCTCGACGAACGACAGCGAGTAGCCGCGGGCATACTGGCCATAGGTCACCGAGGCCTTGGCGAACAGGCCGCGGCCGAGCAGGTTGCGCTCGGAGACCGAGACTTCGGCCAGCGCACCGTCGGTCGTGGAGTAGCCGCCCGAGACCGAGAAGTCGCCGGTCGACTTCTCTTCGAGATCGACGACCAGGATGACGCGGTCGCTGGAGGAGCCCGGCTCCGTCGTGATCTTCACGGTCTTGAAGTAGTCGAGGTTCTTCAGGCGGCGCTCGGCGCGGTCGACCAGCGCGCGGTTGTAGGCATCGCCCTCCGAAATATCGAACTCGCGGCGGATCACATAGTCGCGGGTACGGGTGTTGCCGCGGATGTTGATGCGCTCGATATAGGTGCGCGGGCCCTCGTCGACGTTGAACACGACGGAGACGGTGTGGGCGTCGAAATTGCGATCGCCACCCGGACGCACCATCGCGAAGGCGTAGCCGCGACGCGAGGCCTCGATCTGCATGTCCTCGACCGATTTCTCGACCGATTCGACGTTGTAGAGCGAACCGACATTGACGCGCGAGAAGGAGCGCAACGTGCTTGGGTCGAAGTTCGCGATGCTGGTGCGGAAATCGACGCTGCCGACGCGGTACTGCTGGCCTTCCTCGATCTTGAAGGTGACGTTGAAGCCCTTCTTGGCCGGATCGTATTCGGTGAGCGCGGCCACGACCTGAACGTCGGCGAAGCCGTTCTTCAGGTAGAAACGGCGAATCAGGTCGCGGTCGGCTTCGACGCGATCAGGATCGTAAACGTCGCCGCTGCCGAGGAAACTGAGCAGATTCGTCTCGCGCGTCTTGATGACGTCGCGCAGGCGGTAGGACGAGAACGCATTGTTGCCGATGAACTCGATCGACTTCACGCCGGTCTTGGCGCCTTCGTTGATCGTGAAGACGAGATCGACGCGGTTGTTCGGCTGCTCGATGATTTCAGGCACGACGGTGACGTCGTACCGGCCGGAGCGGCGATAGATTTCGGCGATTCGCAGCGTGTCCGACTGCACCATGGCGCGGGAGAACGTGCCGCGGGCCTTCGACTGGACCTCGGCGGTGAGCTGCTCGTCCTTGATCTTCTTGTTGCCTTCGAACGCAATGCGCCCGATCACCGGGTTTTCCACCACGGAGACAATGAGCTGGCCGCCGGCGCCGCGGTTGATCTTCACGTCCTGGAACAGGCCGGTTTCGATCAGCGCCTTGAGGCCGTCATCGATGGCAGCCTGATCGAGGCGACCGCCGGGGCCGGCCTTGAAATAGGACCGGATCGTCTCCACCTCGACGCGGCGATTCCCTTCGACGGAAATCGACTGCACGGTCTGGGCGAGCGCAGACGAAGACACAAAAACAGCCCCAACCGGGGCAATCACCGGCGCGCCGAACATGATCAGGGTTGCGAGCAAGCCCCCCCGGAGTCGCAGTCCAAACTTCATGCGCAACGCGCCCTTATCAACGTACCAGACCCAACCCCAAAGCCGGTCTGGGAGATTCCCCAAGTTCAAGCCGCTTGTAGCCAATTTCCCCGACGCCGCAAACGGCCGAGCGCGCCGTAATTTCAATTTCATTCCAAGACGTTGCTCAACAGCAACGCCACAAAAAAGCCCCTATCAGGACGCCGCCATCCGAAGAATGTCGTTGTAGGTCGCGAACACCATCAGCATCAGCACCAGACCAAGGCCGATTCGGAACCCCATTTCCTGGGTGCGCTCGGACAACGGACGGCCGCGGACCACCTCGGCCGTGTAGAACAGAAGATGACCGCCATCGAGCAGCGGGATCGGGAACAGGTTCAACAGCCCGATCGAGACCGAGAGCACGGCGCACAGATTGATCACGAACTGGAACCCGGCGCTGGCCGCCTGCCCCGACATCTTGGCGATGCCGAGGACACCGCTGACCTCGCTCGGATTGCCCTGCCCCATGAAGAGCGAACCCAGGAACTTGAAGGTGCTGCTGATGATGAACCAGACCTGCTCGCCCCCGATCTTGAGCGCCTCGCCCACCCCGACCGGCGCGGTCGAGACCTCACCCGCCTGGGACTTGTGCTCGACGCCGAGCACGCCGACCCGATGGCGGTTGCCGAACGGATCCTTTCGCTCCAGCAGCGCCGGCGTCGCGGTGAGCGACACCATGCCGCCATCCCGCTTCACCTGGAAAACCAGCGCTGAACCGGCGCTCGTCGCGACGATCCGCTGCATGTCGGCAAAGCTCTCGATCGGCTTGCCGTCGATCTGGATGACGACGTCGCCGATCTTGAAGCCGGCGGCGGCCGCAGCGCCGTCGGCAACGATGCCGTCCACGCGCGCGATCGTGCTCGGCTTGCCGTAATACAGGGCCATGCCTGCGAAAATCAGGGCTCCGAGAATGAAATTGGCAATCGGACCAGCGGCGACGATGGCGGCGCGCGGACCGACCTTCTTGTAGTGGAAGCTGCCGGCGCGCTCCTCTGCCGTCATGGCTGCGAGCGTCTCGGCCGACGGGGTGGACGCCTCACCCTCGTCGCCGAAGAACTTGACGTAGCCGCCGAGCGGGATCGCCGAAATCTTCCAGCGGGTGCCGTGACGGTCGTTGAACCCGACCAGCTCAGGCCCGAACCCGAGCGAAAAGGTTAACACCCGAACGCCGGCCCAGCGCGCGACCAGGAAATGGCCGAGCTCGTGGAAGAACACGACGATGGTCAGGACGAACAGGAACGGAACCGCGTAGCCGAGGAGCCCATGGCTCAACGTATTGAAACTATGGACGAAAAAGTCAGACATCGATTCCCCTCATCCAGCGCCGCAAGGCCCTGGCCCCGAACTACCTAGGATGCCTTTAAGGCAATTTGAGGCAATAGGGCGGCAGCTTTATTTCGCGAAACATGGTCAATGTTTATTGCGTCGTCCGCTGAAGTCATGGGGCCGTGGTTCCCGCCCCGGATCCAGTCCTCCAGCGTCGCCTCGACCAGCCGGGCGATGGCGCCGAACCGGATCTTGCCCGCGATAAAGGCCGCGACCGCGACCTCGTTGGCGGCATTGTACACAGTGGTCGCGCCCTTCCCGTGCCGCAGCGAATCGAAGGCCAAACGTAACCCTGGGAATCGCTCGAAATCCGGCGCCTCGAACGTGAGCTGGCCGATCTTGGCCAGATCGAGCTTGGCCGCCGGACCCTTGATCCGGTCGGGCCAGCCGAGGCAATGGGCGATCGGCGTGCGCATGTCGGGCGAGCCGAGCTGGGCCACCACGGAGCAGTCGGAGAACTCGACCATGCCGTGGATGATCGACTGGGGATGCACCAGCACGTCGATCTCGTCCGGCGACAGTGCGAACAGATAGGAGGCCTCGATCACCTCGAGACCCTTGTTCATCATCGAGGCGGAATCGATCGTGATTTTCTGGCCCATGCTCCAGTTCGGATGCTTCAGGGCCTGCGCGAGGGTGGCTTGCTCGATGTCGGCGCTCTTCCAGGTCCGGAACGGTCCGCCCGAGGCGGTGATGATGACGCGGACCAGTTCGTCGCGATTGCCCGAGGCCAGGGCCTGAAACAGCGCGTTGTGCTCGGAATCAGCCGGCAGGATACAGGCGCCCGCTTTCGCCGCGCGCTGCATGAAGAAATCGCCGGCGCAAACCAGGCATTCCTTGTTGGCGAGCGCGACATGCGCACCGCGATCGACCGCAGCCAGGGCCGGCTTCAATCCGGCCGCGCCGCTGACGGCCGCCATCACCCAATCGGCCGGACGCGCGCCGGCCTCGATCACGGCGCTTTCGCCGGCGCCGCATTCCGTGCTCGTGCCGGCAAGTGCAGCCTTCAGGTCGGCGAGCCTGGTGCTGTCCGCGATCGCGACGTAGCGCGCGGAAAACTCCTTCGCGAGCTTGGCCAGCGCTTCGACATTGCTGTTCGCCGTCAGGGCTTCGACGCGATAGCGCTCGGGCGAAGCGCGCAGCAGATCCATCGTGCTGTCGCCGATCGAGCCGGTGGCGCCGAGAACCGTGACGCTGCGGATGTCCGACACAGCGAGCTTGTTGTTCCGCAAAGGGACTGCGCTCATATCCTCACCAAACCATAAGACCGCTTCCGGCGCTATGCACACCATGGCGGAGAAAACCGATAATCCATGCCACCAGGATGGCGGCGACAAAGCCGTCCAGGCGGTCCAGAAGCCCGCCATGGCCCGGAATTAAGTGACTGGAATCCTTGACGCCGAAGCGTCTTTTGACGGCGGATTCGAACAGATCGCCAGCTTGCGATACCACCGACAGGACGGCGCTGACGAGCAGCAGCGGAACTGCCTTTCCGACGCCGAAAGCCGCAAACCCCGACGCGACGGCAAGGCTCGCCGCAAAACCGCCGAACGCACCCGCCCAGGTCTTCTTGGGACTGACGCGCGGCCACAGCTTCGGTCCGCCGATGCCGCGGCCGGCGAAATACCCGCCGATATCGGTCGCCCACACCACCAGCAGCACGAACATCAGCGCGGAGAAGCCGTTGACCAGATCCTTCCGCACCAGGATCGAGGCCAGCAGCGCCGCCGACGCATAGGCAAATCCGGTCGCGGCCCACATGAACTTGCCGCGTGCGATCAGCATGATGATCGCGCCGCCGACGCAGCCGACGATGATGGCGGTCTTGAGCGCGCCGGCGGCAACGCACAAACCCATCATGGCGATGACGATCGTCCCTGCCCCGGTCAGCGCGGTCGAGCCTGCGCCCACGACCATCAGCCATTCCGCGAACAGTCCGACCGACACCAGGGTCACGAGCAGCGCCCACAGCCAGCCGCCGACGTAGGCAGCACCGATCGCCAACGGCGCCAGCACCAGCGCCGCGAGGACTCGCATCACGAGATTGCTCGGGGCCGGCTTGGTGCCTGCCGGTGCGGTGTCCGATTCGCTCACGAGGCTGATTTCGCGACCAGGCCGCCGAAACGGCGCTCGCGCCTGGCGAATTCGGCGATCGCGCCTTCGAGCGCCGCCTTGTCGAAGTCGGGCCAGTGCACCGGCACGAACACGAGCTCGCTATAGGCGGCCTGCCACATCAGGAAATTCGACAGGCGCTGCTCGCCGCTGGTGCGGATGATGAGATCCGGATCGGGAATGTCGGGCGCATCGAGATGGGCGCCGATTGAATCGGCATCGATCGAGGCAGGATCGCGTTTGCCTTCCGCGACTTCGCGCGCAAGCTTTTGTGCGGCCTTCGCGATCTCCTGCCGCGAGCCGTAATTGAAAGCGACGACGAGCGTGAGACGCGTGTTGTCGCGCGTCAACTCCTCGGCCTCGTTGAGCAGCGCACAGATGTCGCCCTCGAGCCCGTCGCGCTCGCCGATGATGCGGACCTTGACGCCGTCACGATGCAGGCTCGCGAGATCGTTGCGGATGAAGCGGCGGAGCAGACCGAAGAGATCGCCGATCTCGCTCGCCGGGCGCGACCAGTTCTCCGACGAGAACGAGAAGATGGTGAGATAGCGGATGCCGAGCTCATGCGAGGCACGCACCACGCGGCGCAATGCCTCGACGCCGCGGCGGTGTCCCTCCGCCCGCGGCAGGCCGCGCGCCGCCGCCCAGCGCCCGTTGCCATCCATGATGATGGCGACATGCGCAGGCGCGTCGGACCGGTCGGGTCCTTCAGTTGCAGGCGCGGCGGCGTTGGGCATGGAAAAGAAGCCTTAAACGGTGAGGATTTCTTTTTCCTTGGCGGCCAGCAGCTGGTCGATCTCGGTGATGGTGCCGTCGGTCGCCTTCTGCACCTCGTCGGCGTGACGCTTCTGATCGTCCTCCGACATCTCGTGATTCTTCTCGAGCTTCTTCAGCACGTCGAGACCGTCGCGGCGGACGTGGCGCGCGGCGACCTTGGCGGCCTCGGCGTATTTGTGCGCGACCTTGACCAGCTCCTTGCGGCGCTCCTCGTTGAGCTCGGGAATGCGCAGGCGCAGCACCTGGCCTTCGGTCGCAGGCGACAGGCCGAGATTGGAATCGACGATCGCCTTCTCGACCGCCTTGACCATCGACTTGTCCCAGACCTGCACCGAGATCAGGCGCGGCTCCGGCACGCTGACGGTGGCGAGCTGGTTGAGCGGCATGTGACTGCCATAGGCATCGACCTGCACCGGATCGAGCATCGAGGCCGAGGCGCGGCCCGTGCGCAGGCCGCCAAGCTCGTGCTTGAGCGAGGCGACCGCGCCCTGCATGCGGCGCTTCACTTCGTTGAGGTCGAAATTACCCGTGGCCATCACGTTTCTCCTTCAGTAACCCGGCGACCTCACCGCGCCCCTCCCTCGGGGCGCACCCGATGTGCCGTCAGCCGGCGACAACAGTCCCGTGGCCGGCGCCGCGCAGAATCGCGCCGATCGCCCCCGGCTCCGCGATCGAAAATACGATGATAGGCAGCGACGTCTCGCGGGCAAGTGCGAAGGCGGTCGCATCCATCACCTTGTAGCCACCCTCGATCGCCTGCGAATGCGTCAGCCGGTCGAACCGCGTCGCCGTCGGGTCCTTCTTCGGATCCGCCGAGTAGACGCCGTCGACATTGGTCGCCTTCAGCACCGCCTGGGCGCCGATCTCGGCGGCGCGCAGCACGGCCGTCGTGTCCGTGGTGAAGAACGGATTGCCGGTTCCGCCGCCGAGCAGCAGGATGCGGCCCTCGGCAAGGTATTTGTGCGCCGCAATGCGGGTGAACAGCTCGGAGATCTCGGGCATGACGAAGGCAGAGAGCGCCCTCGCCGGCGCGCCCTTGCGCTCGATCGTGGCTTCGAGCGCGAGGCAGTTCATCATGGTGGCAAGCATGCCCATGGTGTCGCCGGTCGGGCGCGACACACCGCGCGAGGAGACCTCGACGCCGCGAAAGATATTGCCGCCACCGATCACGACCGCCACCTCGCATCCGAGCTGGCGGGCGGCGATCAGGTCGTCCGCAACCCGGTCCATGGTCGGCTGGTCGATGCCGAAGCCCTGCTGTCCCGCGAGATATTCGCCGGACAGCTTGATCACGACGCGACGATAGACCGGATCAGTCATGAGCACTTTCCTTGTCCGGGCGCCGCTTCCGGCGGCACGCCGGAAGGAGGTGTTCCGGCGCTTACTTCTTGCCGCTGGCCGCCGCGACCTCGGCCGCGAAGTCCGATTCCTGCTTCTCGATGCCCTCACCGAGAGCATAGCGCACGAAACCGGCGATCTTCACCGGGCCGCCGACCTTGCCTTCGGCTTCCTTCAGCGCCTGCGCCACCGACTTGCCGGTGTCGTGGATGAAGGCCTGCTCGAGCAGGCAGACTTCCTTGTAGTAGGTCTTCAGGCCGGACTCGACGATCTTCTCGATCACGTTCTCCGGCTTGCCCTGCTGGCGGTACTTGTCCGCGAGCACGTCCTTCTCACGCTTCACGACGGCCGGATCGAGGCCGGTCGGGTCGAGCGCGAGCGGGTTGGTGGCGGCGACATGCATCGCGATCTGGCGGCCGAGCGCTGCGAGATCGTCGGCCTTGCCGGGCGATTCCAGCGCAACGAGCACGCCCATCTTGCCGGCGCCGTCGATGACCGCACCGTGGACATAGCTCGACACCACGCCCTGGCTCACTTCGAGCGAAGCGGCCCGGCGCAGCGTCATGTTCTCACCGATGGTGGCGATCGCGTCGTTGATCGCTGCTTCCACCGTGACGTCACCGACCTTGGCAACCTTGATCTTCTCGACGTCGGCGCCGGCGTCGAAAGCGACCTGCGCGACCATCTTCACCAGGCCCTGGAACTGGCCGTTGCGCGCGACGAAGTCGGTCTCGGAGTTGACCTCGACCACGACGCCCTTGGTGCCCTTGGTGAGCGCGCCGATGAGGCCTTCGGCCGCGACGCGGCCCGACTTCTTGGCGGCCTTCGACAGGCCCTTCTTGCGCAGCCAATCCTGCGCCGCTTCCATGTTGCCGTCGTTCTCGGTCAGCGCGGCCTTGCAGTCCATCATGCCTGCGCCGGTGGACTCGCGCAGATCCTTGACCATCGCAGCAGTGATCGTTGCCATCGTTGAAAATCCTTCTTGCCTGCCGGTTCGCCGCGGCGTGGCTCCAATTGCCCCGCCGCGGTCCATCTCAGGAATTCGCGTCAACTGAATGAAATGGCGGCCGGACCCTGTCCGGCCAACGCATCGCTCGTTTTGACTATTCCGCTTCCGCGGTCAGCGCCTTGGCCTTGGCCACCCACGCATCCGCGCGGCTCGGCAGACCGACTTCTTCGCCGATCTTGTGCGCGGTGTCGTGGTCGAGCTCGGCAAGCTGCCAGTAGTGGAAAATGCCGAGGTCGTTGAACTTCTTCTCGATCGCGCCCGAGACGCCCGGAAGCTTCTTGAGGTCGTCGGCGGTGCCGCGGGGACCGGCAAGGCCCTGGAAGCCGCTCGAGGACGCAGCCGGCAGCTCTTCGGCGACCGGACGAACCGAAGCGCCGATGTCGACCCCGGATTCGCCCTGGGCGCGCGAGATGCCGTCGATCGCGGCGCGCGCGATCAGGTCGCAATAGAGCGAGATCGCGCGACCGGCGTCGTCATTGCCCGGCACCACGTAGGTGATGCCCTTCGGATCGGAGTTGGTGTCGACGATCGCGGCGACCGGGATGTTGAGCCGCTGGGCTTCCTGGATCGCGATGTCTTCCTTGTTGGTGTCGATCACGAAGATCAGGTCGGGCAGACCGCCCATGTCCTTGATGCCGCCGAGCGAGCGATCGAGCTTGTCGCGCTCGCGCTGGAGCGTCAGGCGCTCCTTCTTGGTGTAGGAATTGGCTTCGCCGCCGGCCAGCACCTCGTCGAGGTGGCGCAGGCGCTTGATCGAAGCCGAGATCGTCTTCCAGTTGGTCAGCGTGCCGCCGAGCCAGCGCGAATTGACGAAATACTGCGCGCAGCGCTTGGCCGCATCAGCGACGCCGTCCTGCGCCTGGCGTTTGGTGCCGACGAACAGGATGCGGCCACCCTTGGCAACCGTGTCGCTGACGGCCTGGAGGGCCGCGTGCAGCATCGGCACGGTCTGCGCGAGGTCGACGATGTGGATGTTGTTGCGAGCGCCGAAAATGAACGGAGCCATTTTCGGATTCCAGCGGTGAGACTGGTGACCAAAGTGAACACCAGCTTCGAGCAGCTGACGCATAGTGAAATCGGGTAGTGCCATCGTTCTAATTCTCCGGTTGGTTCCTCCGGAAGCGTGTGAGCAAAACGGAGCGTTGTCGCCCCGGCTGCCACCGGACGGCCTTGTGAGCCATGCTTCCGTGTGAGATGGCGCGCTATATAGCGCCATTTCGGCGAGAAGCAAGGAAATAAGGGCCTTTCGGGGCTTTTACCGTCCCCGAAAGGCCCTTTCAGCGATTTCCGCCCTGCTCCGCTAGCACTTTGGCTGGTTGGGCGGGCATTTTTTCGGGGCTGCGGCCGCAGGGCGTGGCGGCGGCGGCGGGGCCGGACGCGGTGGCGGCGCAGCCACGACCCGTGGCGGTGGCGGCGGGGCCGGCCTCGCCACTGGCGGTGGCGCCGGACGGGCGGCCGCAACCGGCGGCGCCGGACGGGGTGGTGGCGCGGCCATCCGCGGCGGCGGTGGAGCTGCGCGTGGCGGCGGCGGTGCCGGCGCGGGGCGTGCAGAGATCTGCGGACGCGGCGGCGGAGCGGCGGCGCGTGGCGGTTCGGGCCTTGTTTGCTGCCGGGCCACCGGTGGCGGCGGCGGAGGAGATGCCGGTTTGACCGAGGTCGCGGCTGGCCTGGCGGTCGTAGGCGCCGGAGGCGGCGCGACGGCATGGCCTGGCCCGGACGGGTGTCCCGCTGTTGGCGACGTTGAGGTGGCGGGGGCAGCAGCGGTCGGCGGCGGCGGCGCATTTGGCGCCGGCTTGCCGCCGGGAACCTGGCCACCGGGCGCGTGGACAGCGGACGACGGCGCACCGGTTCGACCGGGCGCGAGCGGCACGCCATGGGCACCCGGAACCGGAAGTGCGTGCGCGTCAGGCTGCTTCGACTGCCCGGGCGCGGGCGCGATTGCCGGAGCGTTGGCCTGCGCCGGCGGGACATTGGCCGCCGGTGCGGTTGTCGTCGGGGCAGGCTTGCCGTTCGGCGTCTGAACCGGTGGCTGCGCAGGAAGCCCATGACCGACCGGCGGCGTCGACGACGGATTGACCGCCGTCGGCGCGGCGTTGACCGGCTTCACCATCATCGCCGCCGGTTTGGCCGTCGGGTTGCTGACCAGCGCAGCCTGGCTCGGCTTGAGCTGCTGGTTCGGATTGGCCTGGATCGTCTGCGCCTGCTGCTTCACGGCGGTCGGCACCTGCGTCATCCCGCTTGGGCGTCCTGGTCCGTTCGCGGCAACGGCTGCGGCCGCAGCGGTATTGCCGGCCGCCAGTGCCGCCGGCGCCTGGTTGATCACCGTGTTGATGACCGTGGTGTTGTGGATGTTCTGGTAGATGATGTTGTTCGGCGGCGGCGCGACGTAGACCGGCGGCCGGACGAACACCGGGATCGGCACGAACACCGGCTGCGGCAGCACGAACAGGCCGACCACGGGCAGCGGCGGCGGCAGCACCACGAAATCCGGCGGCGGCGGCGGCAGATAGTAGACCGGCGGCGGCGGTGGCGGCACGAAGCCGAACACGGGATCGCTGAAATACAGCACCGGACGATCGACATAGACGACCTCCTCCGGCGGCGGCGGCGGCACGTCGTAGTCCATCATCGCAAACGTCGGCGGCGGCTCGAGCGGCGCCGTCAGGATCGCCAGTCGTCGACGCGCGTCGCCCGCATGAGGTCCGCGCGGATAGCGGCGCAGGTACGACCAGTAGGCATCCGGCGTGTCGGCGCGATAGGTGCGCCGCCAGGTGATCGCCTCGCGGCGCGCCGCAACGATCGCCATCACGCGCCTGGCGAGGGGATCGCCGGGAAAGGCTGCGAGAAACTCCTCATAGGCCGGCAGCGTGTCGCGCTCGAGCGCGGCCGCGTAGGCGTCCTGTACGCCGAGATCGCGGATCGGCTTGTTGCGGATTGCGGCGACCTGGTCGGGTGCGGCCGCCTGCGGCGGCGCGTCGGGGGCGCGATCGAAGAAGCTGAATTGCGCGGAGATCTTCTGATCGTCCCACGGCACTTGCGCGCCCTTGGAGTTCTCGTTGACGCGCAGGCGAACGCGGTCGAACACCTCCGGCAACGACAGCCCGCCGGTGCGGATCATCTCGGCGAGCGATTGCGCATAGATGCCGTAGGGCCCCGGCTCTTCCGGCGCCACCGTGCCGGGCGCGGCGTTGAAGGCGATCAGCATGTTCGGATCGGGCTCGACCAGGGCCAGGCCGCTCGCGATCGGCTGCTGGCCGCCCTCGACGAAAGGCTGCGCCCGCGCCGCGTCGAGCACGATGATGCTGGCCTTGAGCGGAATGGAAGCGAGCTGGCGGGCATAGTCGCTGATGCGCAACGCCTCGGTCGGAATGTCGGTGTCGCGCGTGATGTTGGAATCGACCGGAATGAAATAGTTCTCGCCGGCGAGCTGCACGCCATACCCGGACAGATAGATCATCGCGACGGTGCCGGGTCCCGAAGCCTGCGCCTTCTGGATGAAGTCGCGAAGACTCTTGCGCAGCGTGTCGCCGTCGAGATCGCGCGCGCCGACCACGTCGAAGCCAGCCGCCTCGAGCGTCTGCGCGATCAGGCCGGCGTCGTTGGCGGTGGTCGCCAGCGGCGACTTCGAATAGGCGCCGTTGCCGACCACAAGCGCGATGCGCTTTTCCTGCTGCTGCGCGCGCACTGGCCCGAGCACGCCGGCAACGAAGAGGATCGGCAGAAGGAGGCAGAGGAAGACCTTGTGTGTCCCGCGCATGGCTTGCTTGCCCGTTATTGTTGTTGAGGTACCACGCATGAGACGCGCGGCCGGCTGAACGGCAGTTGAACGAAAGGCTTGGATTGAGGCGGCGACATGGCGCACCTCGAGGCATGGCGTCTCGCGTCAGCTCTACGTCAGCGTCAGCCTTTGCGTCAGCCCTGAGCTTTCAGCCTTGCGCGATCATGTCCACCGTTCCCGTCGTCAGGCGGTAGATGCCGCCGGCGATCTTCAGCTTGCCCTGCTCGGCCGCTGCGTTCAGGATCGGCGCGGCCGATTTCAGCTTGGCGACGGTGTCGATCACGTTCTGCCGGATCGCCTTGTCGAGCACGTTCCCGCCCTGCTGCATCGCGGCCTTTGCAGCCGGCGCAAGCGCATCGACCAGCGAGGGAATGTGTCCCGGCGGCGGCTTGTCGTCCTTGATCGCCTTCAGCGTCGCATCGACCGCGCCGCAGGCATCGTGACCCAGCACGAGGATCAGCGGCGTATTGAGGACGGCGACCGCGTATTCCATGCTGGCGATGGTCTCGGTGCCGGCAAAATTGCCGGCGACGCGGCAGACGAAGAGATCGCCGCGGCCGGTGTCGAAGGCGTATTCCGGCGCAATGCGCGAGTCAGCGCAGCTCAGCACCGCCGCGAACGGATTCTGCCCGCCGGCCAGCGCCTCGCGCTCATGTCTGAAATCGTGGCGCCGCGTGACGCCCTCGACGTAGCGCGCATTGCCGTCCATCAACCGCTTCAGCGCCGCATCGGGCGACAGCACATTCTGCGGTTTGGGCGGCGCCTTGTGCTCCTTGGCGAAAGCGCGGCCGGCGAAGGCAGTGCCGAGTGCGGCGGCCGTCAGCAACAGCGCGGACCGGCGCGACGGCGCCAGCTTGCCCCGCACGGATTCAGAGCATTGATCGCACATGTTTCGCTCCCTCCCCGGCGCGACGGACGCGCCCTCACCAACGAGCTGCATCGCGGCCGAGCATAGCCGCGATCGCATGACGAGGCCACAACATCCGTGCGTTGCGCGGATGCACGTTCGGGGCGGCCGGCTAGATCTGCTGCACGTCCACGACGCCGGCCACCGCCTTGATGGCGCCGGCGATCTGCGGCGAGACCTTGAAGCGGCCGGGCAGCTTCATTTCGACCTCGGTTTCGAGGTCGAGCATCATCACCAGCGAGACCTCGCCGTCGCCATTGGAGCGCGGCGCGATGCCGGGACTGCCGATTTTTGGCGCGACACCGTTTGTCGGCGCAGCTTCCGGTCCGGCCAGACGCTTGGCGATCGAATCGAGCGGCTTGGTGTCGCGCACGAAGATGCGCAGGCCCTTCTGTGTCTTGGCGGCAGCGTCATCCAGCGGCTCGGCATGCAGCACGCGCGCGCGGACGTCTTCACCTTGCAACTCGGCACCGAGCTGCAGCAGCACGGCGGCGCCCGGCTCCAGCACGTCGCGATATTGCGCCAGGCCTTCGGAGAACAGCACCGCTTCGAAATGGCCCGTGGGATCGGACAATCCCATGATGCCCATCTTGTTGCCGGTCTTGGTGCGCCGCTCCATGCGCGACACCACGGTGGCTGCAACCTTGCCGGCGGTGGCGCCGGTCTTCACCGCGCGCGAGAACTCGGCCCAGGACTGTACCCGGAGCCGCTTCAGCACGGTGGCATAATCGTCGAGCGGATGGCCCGACAGGAAGAAGCCGACGGCGTCGTATTCGCGGCGGAGTTTTTCAGCCGGCAGCCACGGTTCGATCTGCGGCAGCATGATGGTCGGCGCGTCCGCCGACATGCCGAACATGTCGTTCTGGCCGATCGTCTCGGCCTGATGCGCGCGCTGGCAGGCGGCGAGGATCGAGTCCGCGCCGGCGAAGACGCGGGCGCGGTTCGGCTCCAGCGTATCGAAGGCGCCGGCGGCGGCGAGGCTCTCGATGATGCGCTTGTTAATCGCGCGCGGATTGACGCGCGCGGCGAAGTCGGCGAGCGAGGTGAACAGGCCGCGCTTGGTCCGCTCCTCGATGATCTGGTCGATCGCCTGGATGCCGACGCCCTTGAGCGCGGCGAGCGCGTAGTAGATCACCTTGTCGCCGACCTCGAAGGTCGCGCCCGAGCGGTTGATGTTCGGCGGCTCGACCTTGATGCCGAGACGCTGCGCCTCCGAGCGGAACTCGGACAGCTTGTCGGTATTGTTCAGATCGAGCGTCATCGACGCCGCGATGAACTCCACCGGATAATGCGCCTTCATGTAGGCGGTGTGGTACGACACCAGCGCATAGGCAGCCGCGTGGCTCTTGTTGAAGCCGTAGTCGGCGAATTTGGCGAGCAATTCGAAGATGGTCTCGGCCTGCCCCTTCGGCACGCCGTTCTTCACCGCGCCCGCGACGAAGATGTCGCGCTGCTTGTCCATCTCGGCGCGGATCTTCTTGCCCATGGCGCGGCGCAGGAGGTCGGCGTCGCCGAGCGAATAGCCCGACATCACCTGCGCGATCTGCATCACCTGTTCCTGGTAGATGATGACGCCGAAGGTCTCCTTCAGGATCGGCTCGAGCACCGGATGCAGATATTCCGGCTCCTCGTCGCCGTGCTTCCGCGCGCAATAGGTCGGGATGTTCGCCATCGGGCCCGGGCGATACAGCGCCACCAGGGCGATGATGTCCTCGAAACGGTCGGGCCGCATGTCGACCAGCGCGCGCCGCATGCCCTGGCTTTCAACCTGGAACACGCCGACCACTTCGCCGCGCGCCAGCATCTGGTAGCTCTCGGCATCGTCGATCGGCAGCGTGGCGAGATCGACATCGATGCCCCGCGGCTTGAGCAGCTTGCACGCGACGTCGAGCACGGTCAGCGTCTTCAGGCCGAGGAAGTCGAACTTCACGAGGCCGGCCGGCTCGACCCATTTCATGTTGAACTGGGTCACCGGCATGTCGGATTTGGGATCGCGGTAGAGCGGCACGAGCTCGCTCAAGGGGCGATCGCCGATCACGATGCCGGCCGCGTGGGTCGAGGCGTGCCGCGTCAGGCCTTCGAGGCGCTGGGCGATGTCGAAGGCGCGCGCCACGATCGGATCTTCATCGCGGAACGCCTGGAGTTTCGGTTCGCTCTCGATCGCAGCCGCCAGCGTCACCGGCGCCGCCGGATTCTGCGGCACCAGCTTGGTCAGCTTGTCGACCTGTCCGTAGGGCATCTGCAGCACGCGGCCGACGTCGCGCAGCACGCCGCGCGCCTGCAGCGTACCGAAGGTGATGATCTGCGCGACCTGGTCGCGGCCGTAGCGTTCCTGGACGTACTTGATCACTTCGCCGCGGCGATCCTGGCAGAAGTCGATGTCGAAGTCCGGCATCGAGACGCGTTCGGGATTGAGGAAGCGCTCGAACAGCAGGCCAAACTTGATCGGGTCGAGGTCAGTGATGGTCAGCGCCCACGCCACCAGCGAGCCTGCGCCTGAGCCGCGGCCCGGTCCGACCGGAATGCCCTGGCTCTTCGCCCATTTGATGAAGTCCGACACGATCAGGAAGTAGCCCGCGTATTTCATGCGCATGATGACGTCGAGCTCGAACGCCAGGCGCTTGTTGTAGTCCTCTTCGCTCGTGCCCTGCGACAGGCCGTGGACGCGCAGGCGGTTGGCGAGCCCCTCCTCCGCCTGCCGCTTCAATTCGGCGGCCTCGACGGCTGCCGCGTCGGAGCTGCCGGCGGCGCCGACCGTGAAGAACGGCAGGATCGGCTTGCGCGTCATCGGGCGGAACGAGCAGCGCTCGGCGATCTCGACGGTCGAAGCCAGCGCCTCCGGGATGTCTGCGAACAGCACCGCCATCTCCGCACGGGTCTTGAAGCGGTGATCCGGCGTGAGCTGCTCGCGCTCGGTCTCCGCGATCAGCCGGCCGCCGGCGATGCAAAGCAGCGCGTCATGCGCCTCGTAGTCGTCGTTCGCGGCGAAATACGGCTCGTTGGTCGCAACCAGCGGCAGGCCCTTCGCGTAGGCGATGTCGATCAGCCCGCTCTCGATACGCCGTTCCTTGTCGATGTTGTGCCGCTGTATCTCGACATAGAGGCGGTCGCCGAACAGGCCGGCGAGACGCTCGCAGCGTGCGGATGCGACCTCGGCCTGGCCGCTGGCAAGCGCCAGCGAGATCGGCCCATCGGGGCCGCCGGTCAGTGCGATCAGGCCTTCGGTCTCGCCGTCGAACCAGTCGAACTTGATGAACGGCGCATGGGTGTCGGGCGATTCGAGGAACGCGCGCGAATTCAGCCGCATCAGGCTGCGATAGCCGCGCTCCTGGGCGGCCAGCAGCACCACGCGCGAGGGCGGCAGCGCGTTGCGCGCATTGGGATCCTGGTCGCCGAAATCGACCGCGAGCTCCAGGCCGACGATCGGCTGGATGCCGGACCCCGCCATCTTGTCGGAGAATTCGAGCGCACCGAACAGATTGTCTGTGTCGGTCAGCGCCAGCGCCGGCTGGTGGTCCTTCTTCGCGAGCTCGCCGAGCTTGGCGATCTTGATCGAGCCCTTGAGCAGCGAATAGGCCGAGTGAACGTGAAGGTGGACAAATCCGGCGCTCGGCATGGTCGCGTGACGGCCTCTTGCAGATGAGATGGAGCGGTCGCCGGCAGTGGAGGCATCCTGCACTCGCCATCGGAGTACCTTCGCCGACTCGCCTCCCAATGGTGGGGGCTCACCGCGCCAGAGTCCACGTCAGAGCTGCCGATCCAACGCCTCATCCCGCTTTTCCCCAAGCGCCCCCTGGCTAGAGCTGCGGGATCACTTGGGCCCAGATTGCGATCATCCCGACGAACAGCGCGATCGACGTCAGTGCAGCGGCTTCTTCCACGAAAATCCTGAACATGGCTTGCTCCCATCACTAGAACGTATGAAGAACATTGTTCTCATTTCGTTCTCCGGAGTCAAGCCGGCTCAGCCGCTTCAAAATGGAATGGTTAACTCGCTGAATTGACGCAACAAAAAAGCCCCGGCGCGAGGCCGGGGCTTTCGACGACCGCTTCCTTCGAAGCGATCGGTCTCAGTACTTTGCTCAGTAGCGCGCGATGATCGGGCCGCCGAACTTGTAGTTCAGGCGGACGAGACCCATGTCGACGTCCTGGCGGATGCGATCGGTCTGGAAGCCTGCGAAGGTGACGTCCTTGTCCGACAGGAAGATGTGGTTGTACTCGACGCCAACCGACCAGTTCGGAGCGAAGCCGAACTCGAGGCCCGCACCGATGGTGCCGCCCCAACGCGTGTCGCTGACCGAGGAGAAGGTCGCGCCGGCTGCACGCAGCTCGTTCTTGGTGCCAACCACAGCCGCACCGCCCTTCACGTAGAGCAGGACGTTGTTCCAAGCGTAGCCGACCTGACCGGTGATCAGACCGAACGAATCGATCTTCGAACGATCGGTGAAGCCGGTCAGAGCGCTGAGGTTGTCGCCCGAGAAGTCAGCCCAGTTGCCCTGGCCTTCCAGGCCGAACACCCACTGTGCCGACTGCCAGCGATAGCCGACCTGGCCACCGACGGTGCCGCCCGTGGCGTTGTGGGAACCTTCGCCGCCAACCAGCGGAGCGGTCTGATCCCAGGTCGTGTGAGCGGAAGCGCCGCCGCCGTTGATACCGATGTAGAAGCCGCTCCAGTCATAGACCGTGGCGATCATCGCAGGCGCCTTCGTGTAAGGACGCGCAGCGAGGTCAGCAGCCAGCGCCGGCGCAGTCGCGCTGATCGCGACGAGGCTCACAGCAGCGAGCAACAAATTCTTGTTCATTTGAATCCCGTTCCAGTTTTCGTCGTTAGGCCCCCGGGCCATGGCGACGTCATAACAGTGATCGACGGAATTGCTGTAACCTCGACGCAACAGTTCACGCCAAAGGGCCACGCTTCGTGAATCAAAATGAGCTGCGCTTGCGCGGAAACCCTTTGAAACAAGACTCTTCAGCAGTTCCAATGCGAACGACGCGCGATGCGCCGCGAACGCGCGTAACAACGTCGCGCGCACGATTCTGTGATCGAAACATCGAAGCGTGCGCACAGCGTTTTTTCTCTCCCCATTGTCGCCACATTCTCGCGTGCGATCGCCACATTTGCTCAGCCCGCCGCCGCGATCTTCGCGCGGAACGCCTGCTGCCCCTCGATGATCTTGTCGATCAGCGCATCGAGCGCCCAGAAGCGCTCTTTGATGTCGAAATCGACTGCCCGGCTTTCGACGCAGGCAAAGGTACCGAGCCGCTGGTGATAGAGTTTTGCGAGTTTCGGATAGCCCATGGGCTCCGCCATCGCGGCCAGCGCGAGGTAGACCGAAAGCTCGTTCGCCAACTCCGGATGCTTGTGGTGCTTCGTCAGAAGCCATTTGTAGAGATCGGGGTGGAAGTTCGTGAACACGCCGGTGAATCCGGGAGCCCCCGACTTCATCGCGTCGAAGGCGATCGCCGCATTGGCATTGACGATCGTGAGCGGCGAGCCACTGGTCAGCCTGACCCGACGCTGCACCGTTGCAAGATCACACGACACGTCCTTGAGAATCGCAAAGCGCCCGCTGTCTGCGCAAAAGGCCAGCTCGTCGTCGGAGAGAAGCCGGCGGAATGGCGCCGGGCATTCATAGAGACCAAGCGTCATCTCCCGGGGCAGCCGGTCGAGCAGCCAGCTCAGATTGTCGGTGAATGTCGTTCCGGTCAGATCGAGCGAGGCAAGACGATTCGTCACCAGCACCAGGCCATCGACGCCCGTCCTCGCGATCGACGCCAGCTCGGTCAGCTGGTCCTCCCGGGATTCGCTGATATGGCCCGAGGCGATGACCGGAAGCCGGCCGGCCGCGGTCTTGGCGACGAACCGCGCCAGCGCGACGCGCTCGTCCAGCGTCAGGAACTGCATCTCGCTCGACTGGGCGACCGCGAACAGCGCGTCGGCACCACACGCGATGTACCACTCGATCAGCCTTTCGAGGCCGGCATAGTCGATCGCGTTCGCTTCGGTGAACGGCGTCAGCATCACGGGAATGATGCCCTTGAGAGCGATGGTCACAGGCAAGCTCCAAACAACGGCTGATGTGGCAGCGGCCTCGCTGCCGGTTCGCGAACATAGACCAACGACATCGGGACGTCCGCAGCAACACCACGCGCTGCTGCGGACGCCAGTCCTCAGTCGCTGACGATCTTCTTGATGCGGTCGATCATTTCGTCGACGGCCTGCTCGGGCGGCACCTTGTCGAGAACCACACGGATCGTGGCCTTGGCCCAGACATTCTCGTTGTTGACGATGGTGAACTTGTAATTCCGCGTCATCTCGTAGCCGCCGACGCCGGCTGCGAACTGGTCGCGCAGCATCCTGCGATGCTGATCCTCGTTCCAGAACGCCGACTTCACGGCGGCTGGCTTCACCGGGAACCAGCGGCCCAGCGCGCCCTCGACATAGGGCTGGAGGTTTTCGTCCTGGAGCAGGAACTGCACGAACTCCTTGGCACGCGCCTTGTTCTTGGCCTGCCGGAACACCACGCCGACCACGACCGAGCTGCGGGTGTGCATCGGCGAGCCGTCCGGCTTGCTCGGCCAGGGCAGCGTCCGGATCCGCTCCTCGTAGTTCTTCTTGGCCTCGTCCCGCTGCTCGGCGGTCAGGGTCTGGTTGGTCGAGTCGTCCAGCCACTTGCCGGGAATCGAGATGGTCGGGTTGAAGGTCATCACCGTCGTCTTGTTGTGGAAGGCGACGTTGTTGTCGGCGTCCTTCCAGCTCGTCGCGGAGGACGGCACGCAGCCCTTCTTGTAGATATCGGTGTAGTCCTTGAGCGCGGACACGAGCCCGGCCTTCACCTTGGGATCGTCGAGCAACAGCTTGCCGCTGTCGTCGACCATGACGACGTTGTAGGCCTCGGCAAAAGTCAGGAAGCCGATCAGGCTGTCGCTGCTGTCCACGCCCATCGGCAGGCCGATGCCGTAGACGCGCTTGCCGCTGGCCTTGCGAACGGCAGGCTGCGCCTTGTCGCACCAGAAATTCCAGAAGCCGTGCCAGTCCTTCGGAATGTCGGCCTCCTTCAGACCGCCCTCCTCGAGCATGTCTTTCCAGTAATGCAGATGCACCGTCGCCTGCTTGACCGGGAAGGCGTAGTACGCCCTGTTCTTGGTCTGCTCGTTCTGCAGCATGACGGTATCGAGCGCGGACTTGTCGAACTGGTCCTTCATCGGCGCGAGGACGGAGCTGAGATCTTCGAGCTTGCCTTCGGCCGCCCACTTGCCGACGCTCTGGAAGTTGAAGGTGTCGGCGTAGGCCACGTCGGGCACCGTGGCGGAATCGAGCGCGGCGACGGTTTTTGGAATCATGTCCTGCGTTGCGTATTGCGACAGCTCGACCTTCACGCCGGTCTTGGCTTCGAATTTGTGGATCGCCTGGAGCAGCGCGTCTTCCTCGGCCGAATAGAATCCCTTGTTCCACCAGACCACGAGCTTCTCTTCGGCATGAGCCGCCGGCGCGATCGCCAGGGAGTTCAGCAAAAGCGTGGCTGCGACCGCGCAACCGTTCAATGTTTTCGACAGACCAAGGCGCATTCCCGCATTTCCTTCCATGGCGCTTCCCACGGGAAGCGCTCGCTTTGTTGCTGGCGTTTGAGCCTGTAAGCGCTTACATACATGCTGTCAATTCTGCGCCAAGAGACGATTTACTTTGACTTTCAATGAGGTAAGACGATTTTTGTTGCGCGCATGTCAGCTATCCCGCGAACCGAACCGGCAATGCCGCCCTTCCCGGCCGGATGATCACCCGCGCTCTTCAGGCCTGGGGCCGGAGCTGTCCCTGACCTGCAGCACAGGAACGACCTCTTCCGACTTCGGGCTGGCCTGTTGGCCAGCCACGACGGCGAGGAGTTGATTGGCCGCCAACGTGCCGATCGCCTGGTTGTCGACCTTCATCGTGGTCAGGCGTGGGGTAAAGCGCGACGAGATCGCGAGATCGTCGAGCCCGGTGATCGAGAAATCCTTGGGCGCGTTCAGGCCGAGGGCGTTGGCCGCCATCAACGCGCCGAGCGCGATGTTGTCGTTGCCGCACACGATGGCCGTCGGTCGCGCCTTCCCGTCCCGCGTCATCAGGTGCGAAAAACTCTCGGCGCCGAATTCCAGCGTGGACGGACCGATCAGCAAGTCCTCGTCCGCCAGCTGGAGACCCGCGGCCGCCAACGCCTCCCTCACGCCGGCAAGCCGCGCGGCGACACGGTCGTTGTTCGCAACCGGCTGAAAGATGCAGGCGAAGCGGCGATGTCCGAGCGAGAGCAGATGATTGGTCATCCGCATGAAGGCGGCGCGATTGTCGAACCCGATGCAGGGATGTTCGGACCGCGTGCTGTAGGAATAGGTGACGACATAGGGAATGTTGCGGGCCTTCAGGGCCGCGAAAAGCTCCGCGGGATGGCTCTCACCGACGAGCGCGATCGCCTCCACGCCCCGCGCCAGCATGGCTTCCGCCTGCCTCAAGCCTTCGAGCGGGTCGTAATTGGAGCATCCCAGGAAAAGTGTGTATCCGGCATTGCTGAAGACGGCCTGCATGCCGCCGACCTGATGCGCGAAGATTTCGTTGTCGAGCGTGGGGATGATCGCGCCCATGATGTGCGTCCGGCTCGAGGCCAGTGCCCTGCCCGCCGCATTCGGGATCCAGTTGAGCGCGCGCGCCGCTTCCTTCACGCGCTCCCGGATCGCTTCGGAGACCTTCTCCGGCTCGTTGAACACCCGCGACACTGTGGCCGTCGAGACATTCGCTGCACTGGCGACTTCCTCGAGCTTGACCCGGCCGCTTCCCTCGCGCGTTCGTTTGCCAGTCACAGTCCAAGCCCACCCCGGTGATGCAGTATTGACTGACGAACCTACTCCGAAAGGTCATCGTTTCGCAAAACGGTTCGCGGGGGCCTTACGCCGGAGGCGAGATTGCCTGCAACACATCCCTGAACACGCCGTACTGCAATCTGAACGTCTCAGGGCTGTAGTCTTGATAGTATCCCGCGGTCACCGCGACAACGAGATCAAGCTCCGGGACGATGCGGATCGACTGGCCACCTCGGCCGAGCGCACCAATCCACGGGACCAGACGTCCATTGAGGCGAGAGCGTCCCAACCACCAGAAATATCCGTAGGATTGGTCGTGATCTGCCTTGAGCTTCGCCGGAGCGGCACAATTGGCCGGTGGGTCAGCGCAGACCTGAGGCCCGGCGATTGGCGCCAAGGCAGCTTCACCGAGAAGCGAAATGAATTGCCGACGCTTCATCCGATCCCTCGTCGACCGCGCGCCAATACTACAAAATGCTACGTTACTTTGTGCTGGCTGCAACGATGATACGTGTTCTTCGGCCCTGCTTTGCAGGCCCGCGCGACATCGCACGAAACCATGCTCAGTCTCGCCGCCGGTGCCTGAGAGCCTCGACCAGCAGCGAAAATGCCTGCGAAGGCTGACGCCGGCTGGGATAATAGAGGTGATAGCCAGAAAACGGCGGACACCAATCGGACAAGACCCTGACCAGCCGTCCCTGCGCAATGTACGGCTGCACGTGTCCCTCCGTCAGGTAGGCGAGACCCAATCCCTTGAGGGCTCCATCCAGGAGGAGACCAGCGCTGTTGAACACCAACTGTCCCTCGACGCGCACATTGAGCTCGCGCCCGTTCTTCTCGAACTCCCACGCGTAGAGGCTACCGCCGTGGGTTGGCAGGCGAAGGTTGAGGCAGTTGTGATGCGTGAGATCCTGAGGAAGTTTGGGCCGCTTGCGCTCGGCAAAGTAGGATGGCGACCCCACCACGGCCATCCGCAGATCGGGACTGACGCGGACTGAGATCATATCCTTGGCGACGAGTTCGCCGGGACGAATACCCGCATCCACCTGCTGCGCCACGATGTTGGTGAGGCCATAGTCGATGATGATCTCGACGTGGATATCAGGGTACTTCGGCAAGATCTTTCCGAGCGCGGGCAAAAGGATTTCAGCGGCGGCATACTCCGTGGCCGTCAGCCGGATCAATCCCGCCGGCTTCTCGCGAAATTCGCTGAGCGCAGCAAGATCGGCATCCATGTCGGTGAACTTGGGTCCGATACTCAGGAAAAGCCGTTCTCCGGCCTGAGTTGGCGTGACGCTCCGCGTTGTCCGGTTCAGCAGCCGGACGCCAAGCCGCTCCTCGAGATTCCTGATGATCTGGCTGAGTGCGGACTGCGTCATGCCGAGCTTCGATGCGGCGCGCGTGAAGTTGCGTTCCCTCGCAACTGCGAGGAAAGCCAGGAGATCGCTCGCGTCGTCCCGATGCATTGATTAGCCACTTTAATAACTGCATTCGGAATTTATCATCTAATCGCGGTGCGACGGAAGGCCTAGGTTCGGATCAGCCATCGGACGGCAACGCCGTCTCCGGCAGCAAAACGTGATCATTTACCGCGCAACCCAGCGGGAACCCTCGATGTCGACATGTCAGTAACCGCTCTCCAGGAGCCGGCTGCGAGCCCCCGCGCCGCGGCGGCCTTGCTGCCGATCATGGCGGTGGTGTTCGTCGCCTTCCTCGTGATCGGTGTCGCGATGCCCGTGCTTCCGCTCTACGTGCACGACGGTCTGGGGCTGGGTACGTTCGTAGTCGGCCTTGTCGCCGGCAGTCAGTTCGCGGCCTCGCTGATCTCGCGCCCGTGGGCGGGCCACTTTTCCGACAGTCGCGGCGCCAAGCGCGGCGTGATCATCGGTCTCGTCGCGGCCGCAGCGTCCGGGCTGCTCTATCTGCTCTCGCTGTGTTTCAGCGCCGTGCCGCTGGCTTCGGTCGCAATTCTCCTGCTGGGACGAGGTCTGCTCGGCGCCGCGGAAAGCTTCATCATCACAGCCGCGGTCAGTTGGGGACTGGCACTCGCCAATGCCGGGAGCACGGGCAAGGTCATTGCCTGGGTTGGTTCGGCGATGTTCGCGGCCTTCGCGATCGGCGCGCCGGCCGGCGCCTCCCTCTACGCCGCCTACGGCTTCACGGCGATCGCGATCGTCACGGCCGCGGCCCCGTTGATGACTCTGCTGCTCGTTGCGCCTGTTCCCATGGTCGCGCCCGTGCAGCACGCGCGTCCTTCATTCACCGCAGTGGTCGGTGCCGTCTGGGTGCCGGGCCTTGGCTCGGCCCTCGGAAGCGTTGGCTTCGGTGCAGTGACGACGTTCGTCGCATTGCTGTTCGCCAAGCGGGGCTGGGACAACGGATGGCTCGCCTATACGGCCTATGCGGTGGCCTTCATTATTGCCCGGATCTGCTTCAGCCATTTGGCAGATGCGATTGGCGGCGCGAAGGTCGCGCTGGTCTGCGCGGTGATTGAGGCCATCGGCCAGGCGCTGATCTGGCTCGCGGTCCGACCCGAGATGGCGCTGGCAGGAGCCGCGCTGACCGGGTTCGGTTTCTCGCTAGTATACCCGGGCTTTGGCGTCGAGGCAGTTGGCCGAGTGCCCGCACAGAGCCGCGGTATTGCGATGGGCGCCTACACCGCCTTTCTCGACCTGGCTCAGGGGCTCGCCAGCCCTGCGCTCGGCTTGATCGCGACCGGAGCGAGACTGAACGTCCTGTTTCTCGCCAGCGCTCTCACCGTGCTTTGCGCCGCGCTGGTTGCGTGGTGGCTGATGGCGCGCCCGTTCACAGCCGAAGGAAGCGCGCAATGAGAATGATTGCAGCCACTCTGTTTTCTCTCGGTCTGTTCGTTGGCGGCGCGACTGCCGCCGAACAGGTCGCCGTCAAAGGAGCTGATCCCATGTCGAGATTTGAACACGTCCGCGCCGTCGCACCCGCGCTGGAGATGTACGAGCAGAAATTTCTGGTGGGTGACCTCTGGAAGCGCGCCGGCCTTTCCCCTCGTGATCGCGGCGTTGTCACGATCGCGGCCCTCATCGCGCGCAACCAGACCGTCGAACTGCCGCGTTATCTCGCACTTGCGCTCGATAACGGCGTGAAGCCTGCGGAAATCTCCGAGATCATCACGCATCTGGCGTTCTATACCGGATGGGCCAACGCGATGAATGCGATTCCCGCAGCGAGGGACGTTTTCCAGAGCCGCAATATCGGGGACGATCAGCTTTCACCGGCATCGGGACCACACCTCCCTCTCGACGAGGCGGTAGAAAAGCAGCGGGCGACGCGGGTCGGCGAACAATTCGGCCAGATCACACCGAGCCTCGTCCAATACACGACCGACGCGCTCTTCCGGGATCTCTGGCTGAGACCGGGTCTGACGCCCCGGGACCGGAGCCTGGTCACCGTTAGCGCTCTCATCTCGACGGGGCAAGTCGCCCAGATTACCTACCATTTGAACCGGGCGATGGATAACGGGTTGACGCAGCAGGAAGCCGGCGAAGTGCTCGGTCATCTCGCCTTCTACGCAGGCTGGCCCAACGCGTTCTCCGCGGCGCCCGTCGTCAAGGACGTGATCGAAAAGCGGCCGCGCTGAAGGAGGAAAAGCGATGCCCCACATCATCGTCAAGCTCTACCCGGGCAAATCCGAGCGGCAGAAGCATGCACTTGCGCAAGCCGTCACTGACGCGGCAATGGGCGCTCTCAACTACGGAGAAGAGTCCGTTTCCGTGGGAATTGAAGACGTCGAGCCTTGGGACTGGACCGAGCAGGTCTACAAACCGGATATCATCGGCAAGCCGGAGACCATCTACAAGAAACCGGGATACGACCCTCGATGAGCCGAGGACTGCGATGATCACTCGCAGAGGCGTGCTCATCTGCGGCGGCGCCGCCGCGACGATCGAAGTCGGACGGACGCGGGCGCTCGCATCTGAACCACGGAAGGAGTTGCCCATGGATATAGACATCAAGCGAAACGGATCTCGTCCGTCCCAGAAAGGCTCGCAGGACTGGTTCACGGGTTCGGTGCGCGTGGACCCGCTCTTCCAGGCTCCCGACCCTGCCCGCGTCGGCGCAGGCCAGGTCACGTTCGAACCCGGCGCCCGTACCGCCTGGCACACGCACCCGCTTGGACAGACGCTGATCGTCACGGCGGGGCTCGGCTGGGTGCAGCGCGAGGGCGGGTCGGTCGAGGAAATCCGCCCCGGCGACGTCGTATCGTTTCCGCCGGGATTGAAGCACTGGCACGGCGCCTCGCCGACGACGGCCATGACACACATCGCCATCCAGGAATCCCTCGGCGGCAAGAATGTCGACTGGATGGAGAAGGTCAGCGACGAGCAATATCGGAAGTGATCAAGAGAGCTGGCCACAAGCGCAGGCCGAAGGGCGTGATGAACGCCAGACGATTTCTCGTTCTTGGAGCGTCGATACTGACGCTTGCCGTGGCCGGTTCCGCAGGAGCCCAAGAGATGGCGCAAGAGAAGCTTCAAGATATGCATCAGCCCTATGTGCGAGTGGCCGAGATCGAGATCGATCCGTTGCAGGTCGAGCCCTACACGGCGGCAGTGAAGCAGCAGATCGAGGCTGCCGTCCGGCTCGAACCAGGAGTGCTCGCGTTATATGCAGTGGCGGACCAACAAAATCCGGCGCACGTCTTCGTGTTCGAGATCTATGCCGACGTCGATGCTTACAAAGCTCACATCGAGACGGCTCACTTCAAGACGTACAAGGCGATCACTCAGGACATGGTGAAGTCGCTCAAGCTCCGCGATACCGTTCCCATCTTGCTGGGCGCGAAACGAACGTGAGCACTGGACTGCCGAGTGCCCTCCTCAGACCGGCGTGTAGATCACGAGCTTCAGCGCCGGATCGTCATTGGCCTGAAAGCTCGTGTGCTCGAAATGCAGCACGCCCTTGGTCGGATGCGTCATGGTCTTGCGGCCCGACAGGGTGCCGTGCACCTCGTGCGCGCCCCACCATTTGACGAACTCGGGACTGCCTTCGCGCAGGCGCATCAGCAATTCCGCAAAAGCGGGATCGCCGGCCCAGACGTCGTGGGTGGCGCGAAACATCGCGACCATACGCTTGGCGACGTCAGCCCAGCCCGCGCCGTAGGATTTCCTGGTCTTCTTGTTGGTCATCATCAGGAGCAGCGTGTTGCGATCCTCCTCCGGCAAGCGGCCAAATGCGAAGACCTCCTCGGCCGCCTCGTTCCAGGCCAGCACGTCCCAGCGCCGCCCGGTGATGTAGGCCGGATGCGGCAGGCTCTCGACCAGGCGCAAAATGGGCGGCGGCACCACCTCTCGGGTAAAGGGACGCCTGTCGCCGTCGCGCGCGAGATCCTTGAGGTGTGCGTGCTCGGTCTTGCTGAGACGCAGCGCTCGCGCGAGCGCATCGACTGTCGTGACCGACGGGCTGACGGTGCGGCCCTGCTCGAGGCGGATGTACCAGTCGACGCCGATGCCGGCGAGCTGCGCCACCTCCTCGCGGCGGAGCCCCGCGGTGCGCCGCCGCTGGCCTGCGGGAAGGCCGACGGATTTCGGCGACAGCTTTTCGCGCCGGGAGCGCAGGAAGTCGCCGAATTCGACGCGGCGTGGATCGGCCATGGTGTGGTTCCGCGATGGAGGGCCTTGGGAGTACTAGGATAATACCAGGCCTTCCTGCGCGTTCAAGGCCGCCGCATATGGGTGTCGTCAGTCTCTGAGGTGAACATCATGAAAGCTGCCGTACTCAAAACGCTGGGATCGCCGCTCGTGGTCGAAACCGCTCCGGACCCGGTGCTCGGCACCGGCGAGGTCATCGTCGATGTCGTGGCCACGCGCGTCCTCTCCTACATGAACGAAGTCTTCAGCGGCGAGCGCAACTACGCGCTCGACCTGCCGATCATTCCGGGCCCCGGCGGCATCGGCCGGGTGCGCGAGGTCGGCCCTGACGCCACCAAGCTCAGCGTCGGCGACTGGGTGTTCTGCGACCCGACGGTGCGTTCGCGCGACGACGTCGTGGCGCCCGACATCGCCCTGCAGGGGCTCACGGCCGCAGGCCCCGGCGGCATGAAGCTGCAACGGCATTTCCGCCACGGCTCCTATGCCGAGCAGATGCGGGTGCCGACCGAGAACGTGAAGAAGCTCGGCGAGATCACGCCGGAGGAAGCCTCGCAATGGTGCGCGCTCGGCACGGCGCTGGTGCCTTATGGCGGCTTTCTCGCCGCAAAGCTTCAGCCGGGCGAGACCGTGCTGGTGAGCGGCGCCACCGGCAATTTCGGCAGCGCCGCCGTCTCCGTCGCGCTCGCGATGGGCGCGGCCTGCGTGGTGACGCCCGGCCGCAACGAGGCTGTCATGGCCGACCTCGTCCGCCGCTTCGGCGCGCGGGTGAAGCCGGTCAGGCTGACAGGCAACGAGGACGACGACCGCGAGGCGATGAAGCGCGCCGCGGGAGGCCCGATCGACTGCGTGCTCGACATCATGCCGCCATCGGTGAGCACGCGCGTGGTGCGCGCGGCGGTCATGACGGTGCGCGCTTACGGCCGCGTCGTGCTGATGGGCGGCGTCGGCATGGCGGGAGGACCGGGCCTCGAGCTGCCCTACCCCTGGCTGATGCGCAACTGCATCTCCATCCACGGCGTCTGGATGTATCCGCCGGATGCGGCGAGCCGCCTGATCGGCCTCGTTCGCGCCGGATTGTTGCGGCTCGACGAATACCAGACGACCGACTTCGACCTCGATCACGTCAACGAGGCCGTGGCGCACGCCGCCGCCAATGGCGGGCCGTTCAAGCTGACGGTGATCCGGCCATAGTTGCCCCGCCCGCTGCGGCGATGCGCCGTCGCAGCGGATATGCCCGATCCGTCAAATAGCTGGAAGACGTCACCCCGATCGTAGCCGGCAACCGCCGTCTACTGTGCATGGGGTTGTTTTCGCGGGTTGGTCATTCGAGCTCGATGACCTGGCCGTTCGCCAGCGACACGCGCCGGTCCATGCGGCCGGCGAGCTCCATGTTGTGGGTCGCGATCAGCATCGAGACCCTGGTCGCCTTGACCAGTTGCATCAGCGCCTGGAACACGTGGTCGGCGGTGTGCGGATCGAGATTGCCGGTCGGCTCGTCCGCCAGCAGCACGCGAGGCGCATTGGCGACCGCTCGCGCGATCGCGACGCGCTGCTGCTCGCCGCCCGACAACTCGGCAGGCCGATGCGTGATGCGGTCGCCGAGGCCGAGATAGCCGAGAATCTCCTTGGCGCGCTTGACGCTCTCGGACTTCTTCAGGCCGCGGATCATCTGCGGCAGCATCACGTTCTCGAGCGCCGAGAACTCCGGCAGCAGCCGGTGCGACTGGTAGACGAAGCCGATGTCGCTGCGGCGGAGTTGGGTGCGCTCGATGTCGGGCAGCTGCGAGGTCGGCGCGCCGTTGACATAGACCTCGCCGGAATCGGGCGCCTCGAGCAGGCCCGCAATGTGCAGCAGCGTCGACTTGCCCGAGCCCGACGGCGCGACCAGCGCCACGGATTGGCCGGCCCACAGCGCCAGCTTGGCGTTGTCGAGGATCGTCAGCGCCGCTTCACCCTGGAGGTACTGCCGTTTTATCTCATGGAGATAAATGACCGGTACATCCTCAGCCCCCTGCTGCTGCTCCATCAGCCCCTCACTCGTACCGCAGCGCTTCGACGGGGTCGAGGCGCGCGGCGCGCCACGACGGGTAGAGCGTCGCCAGGAACGACAGCGTCAGCGCCATGACGACGACGGCCGTGGTCTCGCCGACGTCGATCTCGGCGGGCAGTTTCGACAGGAAGTAGAGCTCCGGCGAGAACAATTCGGTCGAGGTCAGCCAGGACAGGAATTGCCGGATGGATTCGATGTTGAGGCAGATCACGAGGCCGACGAAGAAGCCGACCAGCGTGCCGACCACGCCGATCGAGGCGCCCGTGATCAGGAATATCCGCATGATCGAGCCCTGCGAAGCGCCCATCGTCCTCAGGATCGCGATGTCGCTGCCCTTGTCCTTCACCAGCATGATCAGGCCGGAGACGATGTTGAGGGCTGCCACCAGCACGATCATGGTCAGGATCAGGAACATCACGTTGCGCTCGACCTGGAGCGCGTTGAAGAAGGTCGAGTTGCGCTGGCGCCAGTCGACCAGGAACACCGGCCGGCCCGCCGCCTCCGTCACCGATTTGCGGAAGGAATCGATCTTGTCGGGGTTGGTGGTGAACACCTCGATCGAGGTGACGTCGCTGCTACGGTTGAAATAGGCCTGCGCCTCGGCAAGCGGCATGAAGACGAAGCCGAGATCGTATTCGGACATGCCGATCTCGAACACGGCCACGATCTTGTAGGGCTTGATGCGCGGCGTCGTGCCCATCGGCGTCACCGCGCCCTTCGGCGCCACCAGCGTGATGCTGTCGCCGGCATGCAGGGACAGCTGGTCGGCAAGCCGCCGGCCGATCGCAACGCCCTGCCCGTCGTCAAAGCCCTCGAGCGAGCCCTGCTTGATGTTCTTGGCGATGGACGTGAGGTTGTTGAGATCGTCGGAGCGGATGCCGCGCACCAGCACGCCCGAGGCGTTCCAGGGCGAGGACGCCAGCGCCTGGCCGTCGACCACCGGGGCAGCCAGCCGGACGCCCTGGACCTGGCTGATGCGCTCGGCGACGTCCTTCCAGTCGGTCAGCGGCGATTCCAGCGGCTGGACAAGGATGTGGCCATTCAGCCCGAGGATCTTGTCGAGCAGCTCTTTCCGGAAGCCGTTCATCACGGCCATCACGATGATCAGCGTGGCGACGCCGAGCATGATGCCGAGGAAGGAGAACCCGGCGATGACCGAGATGAATCCCTCCTTGCGCCGTGCCCGCAGGTAGCGGGCCGACAGCATCCACTCGAAGGGTGCAAAGGGCGCAGTTTGAACGGTTTCGGTCATGGTTTCATCCATCGCTCGATAATCCCATGATTCGGGGTCAATTGTGGCCGGATTGGCGGCCGGGATATCGGGCGATGAACAATATTCAGCCGACCAGCCGCGCGACCGCGTCCGCAGGCGACATTGTCTCGCGGGAGCCGTCACTGCGTTTCTTGATCTCGACCTTGCCGTCGGCCAGCCCCTTCGGCCCGATCATGATCTGCCAGGGGATGCCGATCAGGTCGGCGGCGGCGAATTTGGCGCCGGCGCGCTGGTCGGTGTCGTCGTAGAGCACATCGGCGCCCTTGGCGGTCAGTTCGGCATAGAGCTTCTCGCAGGCCCCATCGACCGCCGCATCGCCCTGCTTGAGGTTGAGAATCGCGACCCGGAACGGCGCCACCGCCTCCGGCCATTTGATGCCGGCATCGTCATGGCAGGCCTCGATGATGGCGCCGAGCAGGCGCGAGACGCCGACGCCATAGGAGCCGCCATGGATCGGCACGTCGACGCCGTCGGGGCCCGCCACCATCGCCTTCATCGGCTCGGAATACTTCGTGCCGAAATAGAAGATCTGGCCGACCTCGATGCCGCGCGTGTTCACGCGCTTGTCCTCAGGCACTTCCTGCTCGAAGCGCGCTGCGTCATGAACGTCTTCCGTCGCAGCATAGACCGAGGTCCACTGCTTGATGATCGGGGTCAGATCACCGTCATAGTCGACGTCCTCGCCCGGCACCGGCAGGTCCAGCACGTCGCGATTGATGAACACGCCGGATTCGCCGGTTTCGGCGAGCACGATGAATTCGTGGCTGAGATCGCCGCCGATCGGGCCGGTCTCGGCCCGCATCGGAATCGCCTTCAGCCCCATCCGCGCGAAGGTGCGCAGATAGGCGACGAACATCTTGTTGTAGGCGACGCGCGCGGCGGCCTCGTTGAGGTCGAAGGAGTAAGCGTCCTTCATCAGGAACTCGCGGCCGCGCATCACGCCGAAACGCGGACGCTGCTCGTCGCGGAATTTCCATTGAATATGATAGAGATTCAGCGGCAGGTTCTTGTAGGACTTCACGTAGGCGCGGAAGATCTCGGTGATCATCTCCTCGTTGGTCGGTCCGTACAGCAGCTCGCGCTTGTGGCGGTCGGCGATGCGCAGCATCTCCGGGCCATAGGCGTCGTAACGGCCGCTCTCACGCCAGAGGTCGGCGAGCTGGAGCGTCGGCATCAGCAGTTCCAGCGCGCCGGAGCGGTCCTGCTCCTCGCGCACGATCTGCTCGATCTTCTTCAGCACCCGGAAGCCGAGCGGCAACCACGCATAGATACCCGCAGCCTCCTGCCTGATCATGCCAGCACGCAGCATCAGGCGATGCGAGACGATCTCCGCCTCTTTCGGATTTTCCTTCAGAATGGGCAGAAAGAACCGCGACAACCGCATGGCAATACTCTGGGAATCAGTGAGGGGTTGCAGTGAAACCGGATTGGGAGCGAAAACACAAGACCGGGAATGAGGAAAAGCCGCTAAGGCGGCGGAATTCCTGTCATTTTCCCGTTGCCTTCAGGTTCGACTTGAACCGTGTCGGCCTTAAGGCGGTGCGACCTCAAGGTCGTCCTCGAGCGTGATCTTCTCGAAATCGGTCACCAGCGCATCGATCCGCACATGCCAACGGCCGGCGAAGGGCAGCTCCATCTTGCGCACATGCCAATAGCCGTCAGGCCCGAGCTCGGCAGCGCGCTCCATCGGCTCGATGCCACGCTCCGGCAGGCTCAGCGTCAGTGTCGCCTCCTTGGTCTTCAGCGGCGTCGCTTCGCCGGTCATGAGCTGGAGCACGAAATCGTCCACGCCCACCTTCCCCGGGGACACCAGCACCTGGAACATCGCCTTGTCGGTATGGATGTGGATCGCCAGCGGCGTTTCCGGGACGATCGTCCGCGGCGGCGGCGTGAAGCGCCAGCCGGCGACGAGGGCGAAGATGCCGAGCGCAGCCCCGCATTCGAGCAGGATCGAACGTTTGAGCGCGGGCGCCGCTTCTTGATCCGTCGCCAGCGCCGGTGTCAGCCTGTAACGATTGAGAGCCGCGAGCGCTAGGAGGAACAGCACCAACGCCAGCTTGACTGAGAGAATGAGACCATAGCTGGTTTCGACCAAAGCCCTTGGTTTCTCAAGCTGCATGATCGCAAGCGTAAGGCCGGTCAGCGCCAGCACGGCGACCACCGGCATGGCGATGCGCGAGAAGCGGTTCAGGAGCGGCAGCAGCGCCGGCGTCGGCTTCGACAGCAGCGCCGCAAGCGGCGCCAGCGCACCGATCCAGAAGGCGACAGCGAGGCCATGGACGAAGACCGCCGGTCGCGTCAGCATCTCGGGCGATGCCGTTGCGGCGTGCCCAGTCATCGCGAGCGATAGCCCAACGCCGGCGAAGGCGATGGCCGCGAGAGCGCGCGCATGCCACGCTCGCGATAGAGCCATCAGCGCGAGCAGCATCGCCGCGATGGCGACCAGCAACGAGGGACCTGCACTGGTTGCGAATGCGATGGCCCAGGGAGACTTTGTCAGAATCGCTGCGGGCGGGAGACCAAGGAGATCGAGACCCAGCACGCCAAGCGAGACAACGGCGCTCGGAAGACCGACAAGCAGCGCGGCGCGCGGCGCGCCCATGCCCGTCATGGACCACGCAATCCAGCGGCCAAAGAATACGCCCCCGACACCGACAAACAGCCCGAGATAGAGCCCGATCCGCGACATCAAGATCAGCGCGTTCAACCTACCGTCCGCATTGGCCGGAGGTTGCGTGGCGGTCGGCGCGCCGACCGAAAAGATCACCGATCCCGCTACGGGGTGACCATCCTGCGAGATCACCCGATAGCTCACAACCGCCGTGCCCTGCGGAAGGCCCGGCGGCATCGCCATCGAAATGCTCTCGCCCGATGCCGTGACGCGCGCATCGTCGCGCGCTCGGCCCGCGCCGTCGATCAACTGGATCGCACCTGGGGTCACCGCCTCGTTGAAGCGCAACTCGACCGTCTTCGGCGCGCTCGGAAGGATGCTGCCGCTCGCCGGCTCAACCGAGATCAGCGCTGCATGTGCCGACGCTCCGGTCGAGTAGCCGGCAACGAGGAGCAATATCACGAGCGCGGCGAGAAGACGCATTACGGCTTGGGCAGCAGTTTTACGCCAGGCGCCGGCGACTTCTCCTCGTGCGAATGCCCTGCCCCGTCCGCCGGGATTTCGATCCAGCGGCTGATGCCCTTTTCGCATTCCTGCACGACAGGGAAATACAGCGTGGTGTTCGGCTTCAACGTGTCGGTGAGGAAGCTGCTGACCACGAACTCGTCGTAATTCTGGTCCGGCAGCTTGCCTCCGGACCAGACCACTTCCTTCACCCCCGAGGTCAGCTTGTTGCCGTGATAGTCGTAGGCTTTGGCATACTGCCCTTCGACGACATCGACATTCCAGCCGGCCTTCGGCATCGGCTTTGCCGCGATGACGCCCTCAGGGATCTGCACGCGGATCTTGACCGTGGGCGACCCGGCACAGCCGTGCGGCACGGCGAAGACGGCCTTGTAGGACGCACCGACGGTGGCCTGCTTGCCTTCCAGATAAACGTGGGCCGCCGCAGGCGATGCGGCGAGCGCGGCCATCAGGATCAGCCGGGGTGTCTTCGACATGCTCGAGCTCCCGCTAGTTAGATCACACGCATCACATCTTCATTCCCGAATGATCGGGCATTTTCTTCATCATCATGCCTCCACCGCCGCCCGGCGCCTGGGCGCCGACACCCTGGACGTCGAGTGAGATGGAGACCTTGCCGGCCTTCTCGAACTCGAGCGTCACAGGCACCTTCTCGCCCTCCTTGAACGAGCCCTTCAGATCCTGGAGCATCAGGTGATTGCCGCCGGGGGCGAGCTTCACGGTCTTGCCCGGCCCAATGACGAGGCCCTTGTCCAGCGGCCGCATCTTCATCACGCCGTTGTCCATCGCCATCTCGTGGACCTCGGCCTTGCCGGCGATCTCCGCCGACACAGCCACGAGCCTGTCGGGCACGGTCCCCTTATTCTCGATGGTCAGGAAGCCGCCGGCGACCTTGGCGCCGCCGGGCGTCGCCCGGCTCCAGGCCTGCGAGATCACAAGGTCACCGACCTTGACGTCGTCAGCTCGGACGGGGGCTGCGATCATAACAGCCGAGAACGCCGCGAGCGCGAATATGGTTGGAAGCTTTTGCATGTTGACTTGCCTTTCTTGTCGCCGTCGTGAGTGCCCCACCCTTCAGAACGAATACTTGCCGGCGAGAACGAAAGTTCGTCCCGGAAACGGATGGAACAGGAAGTACTGCGCATTAAAGATGTTGTCGATGCCGAAATCGAACGAGAAGTTCTGCGTCGCCTTGTAGTGAATCTTCATATCGAACACTAAAAACGGGTCGAAGGCCTGATAGACGTGTGCAAAGGTGTCGGTGTTATCGAGCGTCGCATATTGCTTTCCTGTGTAGCGTCCAGCGACCGTATAGGCCCAGTTGTCGTTCGGCCGATAGGTAACCCCGACCGTGGAGCGCCATTCTGGAACGTTGGGCACGCGCTTGCCCGTCGCGGTCGTGCCACCGATCGTACTGACAAACGTCGGATCGCTTAGAATCCGAGAGTCGACGTAGGTTACGCTGCCAAATACCTGCAACCCATTGACCAATACATTATCCTTGTCGACCGACAGCTCGATGCCCTGCATCCGGATCGCGTCGACGTTGCCGATGGTCGTCGTGGGAGTCTGACCGCCCGTCGAATTCGTCACGTTCGTGGTTTGCGAGATGATCGCATTGTTGGTTCTCTCCTTGAACAGCGTCAGCCTGACGCGGCCATCGTTCCATTTCCGCTCAACGTTCAATTCACCGGTGAAGTCCTGCTCGGGCTTCAGGTTGGGATTGGCGAACGTCGCGACACCTGCAACCGTTATGTTCTGATACAATTCGGTGACGGTCGGATAGCGATATGACTCACCAAAGCTCGCGGTGACGTTCCACTCCTTGCTGAGATCATAGGAGAGCGAGGCTTTCGGAGAGAAGTTGGTCGAATTGAGTCCTGGCTGGTTCTTTGGGACCGCAACGAAGACCGGAATCGGCGCCGCCGGGATACCGCTGGTGGCGGTCGGATTGGAGTTGATATTGAAACCATCCAGTGAGCGCCAGGTCTCGAGTCGCCCGCCCACCGTCAGCTTCAGATTGGGAACGATTTTCCAGGCGTCCTGCAGCCAAAGTGCACCGGTGCGGGTTTCGCCTACGCCAGTTGTGAAAAGCTGACCGGTGCCGGTCGACGACGTCGCGTACCAGACCGAGGACAAATAGACAGGATTTTCCAGCCGATACCGGTCGCCGTGGATACCGAAGCTGACCTCGTGAAGACCATCAATACCGGACGGCCTCCAGATGCCTTTGGCATCGGCATTCTGCCAGTTTGTACCGTCGTTACGGGTAATTTTGCCGTTCAGCGAATAACCGACCCCGGTCGGGGTCACGGTGAACGGATTGAGGAGAATGTCTTGCAGGTAGTTGTAGCTCGACGCTGAGAGATCGAAATCGAAAACGCCTCTTGTATCGCTTTTGAGCGATACAGCGTTGCTCAAATGCGTCTGATCCCAAGTGTACTTGTTGTTCGCAAACGCACCTTGGCCGCCAAAGGTCGGCTGACCGTTCAACGTCGACGTCAGGTAGGTCTGTGGATCGGAGGTCTGGTGATTGTTCCAGATGCCCAGTGAGTAAGTCGCCTGCACCAGCGGGGAGACATCATAGGCAACTCTCAGATTCCCGGACGTTTGCTGTGAATGCGCCAGCGCGCCCGTACCTATGACATTCGCGACGCCGCCTGTCCTGTTCCACGCGCCGATAGCTCCGCTGGTATTTGCGGGGCCGACGCCAAACACGGTGCCAAAGGTCGTGTAGGTCAGCGGCTGCTGATAACTGTCGAGATGGTTAGCGCTGACGAACCAGGACAGCTTGCCGTCGC
The DNA here is from genome assembly GCF_015291665.1 of Bradyrhizobium sp. CCBAU 53338. Classification (NCBI taxonomy): domain Bacteria; kingdom Pseudomonadati; phylum Pseudomonadota; class Alphaproteobacteria; order Hyphomicrobiales; family Nitrobacteraceae; genus Bradyrhizobium; species Bradyrhizobium sp. CCBAU 53338. Next base: position 3,737,808 of record NZ_CP030048.1, on the reverse strand, counting down.
GATTGCCCGCAGCAGCGCTGGTCTGGCTCGTCATATAGGTGTCCTTGGTGCCGTATTGATTCCACGGCATGACCGAGACGGTTTCCTTGGCCACGGCAAAGGGCTTGTCCGGCATCCTGGACGTGATCAGCAGGACGCCGCCGATAGAGTTGCCGGGATAGGCGGCCGCAAACGGACCGTTGAGGAAATCGACCCGCCCGATCGCCTCGGGCGAGATCAGATTCCACTTGGGCGAGGCGCCGGAGTTGTTGTTGCCGATCAGCGCCGAGATCAGCAGATCGTCGTAATAGATCAGCGTCCGTGCGCTGGAGTTCAGGCCCCAGCTTCGCGTTGCGAGCACTGCCTGGTTGTCGCCGTCATTTCGCTTCCGCACGAACAGGCTCGGCATGTATTTGACCGCGTCCTCGGGATCCTTGAGGTTGACGGTCTCGTCGGCCTGCTTTGCCGTGATGCCGAACGTACGCTGCGGCAGCTGATAGCGTACCACCGCCGCTGGCTGATCGATCGAGGCCCGGGTGCTGCCCGTGCCCTGCTCATCGGTCGCAGCGACCGAGGTCGGTCGCTCGGCCGTCGGCCTGGCCGAATTCCTTCCGGTAGCGGCGGTCCGCATCGGCTTGCGCGGCTTGAGTTTCACCGTCGCGGGTGCATCGACAGTCACCGCGGGCAACTCCCTTGAGTTGCTCTGGGCGAAAACGCCGCTCGGCGAGGCAAGCAGCGCTGCCTGAACGGCAACGACACTCACGCCGCGGCGGGCATGACGAGATAACATGGGGCATTCCTGACGCCGGCTTTCTTTCCGGCCATTCGACAGCATCAATCGCCCGCGGATGAACCGAGGCGACTACGAGGGTCGTCAGGAAAACTGGGGAGGTCCCCGCGCCTGGGCGCTCGAGCCCTTGTAAGCAGCGAGAGTGGACGCATCCGCCTCGTGCCACACCACGCGCTCGGCATAGCGAAGGGGGATGGACAGAGTCGCATGCGACGGCGAATCAAAGGACGCATTGGCCTGTGCCAGGCAACACAGCGCGCAGGCACCAGCATGCGCCGCCGGCGCGCCGTTCTGATCGTTCGGCGTACCCTGGTCGCTGACGTTATGGCAAATGACAGCGGCAGATAGCGGATCGGCAACGACCTGCCCGGCAGCCCAGCAGGCGGCAATCGGCGCCAGCACCTGCATCACCAACGCGAGCAGGACAACCGGTAAGAATTTTTGCAGCCGAGCGCGCATCCGCCGAACCATTCGTTCGCCTGCTAACTAAACACCGCACCACCCCCGAGTCGAGATCACTTCGCCTGCCTTGTTGGGGACGCGCAAATTTCTCGAAAAATGTGTGAGGAGACCCAGCCCAAGGACCATGTCCGGCATTTGAGGCAGCCGTGCAGGCCTCGCCCATCCACATAATTCTTATATTTGTCATACACTTACGGGATCAACAGCCCGATCATTTCGTCAACTGCTCGAATTTTGAACAATCGTTGCCGAAAATGATGACAAGTGAGAAAAGTTGATCTAGCATCCCTCTTGCTCAGGCCTGACCGCGAGGTCGACGTCTGGTGGTCCAAGTCTCGGGAGGAGCCCCTGGCGCGCAAAACGCAGCGTCGCCCCGTCAATCAAGATCAAATCTTAGAATCGGGGATAATAGGGTCGACACAATTTTTGAGCGGGGCTAGGGCCCCGCTCTTTTTTTGTCTGCTCGACTGACGTGTCGATGAGCACATTTCCCAATCCAATTGAGCTGAGCTTCGAGCTTGCGGCCTCGCGCTGCGCGGATCTCACGCCCCTCGTTTATCAGCGGCTGTTCAACGCGCATCCCGAAACGCGGGCGATGTTCCGGTCGCAAGGTAGCGAACTCGTGATGGGATCGATGCTTGCTCTGACGATCGAGGCGATCCTCGACTTCGCCGGCGAACGCAGCGGGCATTTCCGCCTGATTGCCTGCGAAGTCGCCTCGCACGACGCCTATGGCACGCCGCGCGAGCTGTTCATCGCCTTCTTCGCCGTCATCAGGGACACACTGTGCGAGCTGCTCGGCAATGAATGGTCGCCGAGCATTGCTCAAGCGTGGGACACGCTGCTCGCGGAGATCGAGGCTTTCGCTGGCACAATAGCCTAGCGCTTTGCGCTGCACCAACGCGGCTTGCTGCGATCACATCGTTGATTGCACATTGAGTGGCATCATTTCTTGTGAGACACTTTCCGTCTCGGTAGCGCAATCAATGACGCGCCGACGATAAAATCTATGGGAGCGAGCGATGTCCGGGACGAAAGATTTCTCGACGACGAGGCGCGATCTTCTTCAGGCGGCAGCGACCGCCGGCGCCGCGACTGCCATCCTCGGCAGTATGGGCATAAACCCAGCATTGGCAGCCGAAGTTGGACGATCAGAGAAGCCGCTGAAGGCGGCGTTCTCCAACGCAGGCCTTCAGGCGACCTGGTGCGCCCAGGGCAAGCAGGCCGCGGAATTCTGGGGCAAGCTGTTCAACGTGGAAGTGACCTGGTTCGACGGGCAGCTCGACGCCGTGAAGCAGCGCGCCGCGATCGACAACATGGCCTCGCAGAAATGGGATTTCGTGGCGATCCAGGCCTTTGGCATCGGCACCCTCACCCAGCCCGTGCAGAAGATGATCGACGCCGGCACGCCCGTCATCGACATGGACACGCTGATTGCTCCTCTTGATCAAATCAACGTCCACTCCTTCCTTGCCCCCGACAACGAGTTCATGGGCGCCTCGGTGACGCAGGCGCTGTGCAACGCCATGGGCGGCAAGGGCAAGATCATCATGACGCAAGGAGCCCTCGGCCACACCGGCGCACAGGGCCGTGCCAAGGGCTTCAACTCGGTGGTCAAGCAATTCCCCGGGATCGAGGTGCTCGACACCCAGCCAGCCGACTGGGACGTCTCCAAGACCGCGCGGCTCTGGGAAACGTACCTCACCAAGTACCCGCAGATCGACGCGGCGTTCTTCCACAATGACGACATGGCGCTCGCGGCCGCCAACATCATGAAGGCGCACAACCGCACCAACATCCTGATCGGTGGCGTGGACGCGATGCCGCCGGCGATCCAGGCGGTGAGCGAGGGCCGGATGTTCGCGACGGTGCGCAACCCGTCCTGCCGTATCCATGGCGGCGCGATCATCGCGGGTGTCGCGGCCGTGGTCGGCGGCGAGAAGAGCGGCCAGGGCATCCCCAAGAACGTGGTCACCGACGGCCCCGTCGTGACCAAGGCCAACGCCGCAGGCATGCAGTGGATGGAAGATCACTTCCTGATCTGAAATCTCCATGCCTGAGGGTCGTCAGCCCATCCTGGAACTCCAGGGCATCACGAAGAGCTTCGGCGGCGTCGAGGCACTTCGTGGTGTCGACTTCGCGCTTCTGCCCGGCGAGATCCACGGTCTCGTCGGCGAGAACGGCGCGGGAAAAAGCACGCTGATGAAGATCATCGCCGGCGTGCACACGGAATTCTCCGGCCGTTTCCTGATCGACGGGAAGGAGACGCATTTTCGCTCCGCACGCGATGCGCACGCGGCCGGCATCGCCATGGTGCATCAGGAGCTCTCCGTCGCGCCCGATCTGACGGTCGCCGAGAACGTCTTCCTCGGCAACCAGCCGACCAACGCCCTTGGCCTGGTGCAATGGCGGCGGATGGCGCGCGAGGCCGGCGAGCAGCTTTCCCGCTTCGGCATCGACGTCGATCCGATGTCACGGCTCGGCGATCTGCCGATCGGGCTCCAGCAGCTGATCGAGATCGCCCGCGTGCTGTTCTCGGGCGCGCGCATCGTCATCCTGGACGAGCCGACTTCCGCCCTCTCCCCGCCGGAGGTCGAGCGGCTGTTCGCGACGCTGCGGCGGCTGCGCGAGGAAGGCACCGCCATCGTCTTCATCTCGCATTTCATCGAGGACATTCTTCGCGTGTCCGACACAGTCACCGTGTTCCGCAATGGCCGGAAGGTCGCGGAGACCGCAAGCGCGGCAACTACCAAGGGCGCGCTGATCGAGGCCATGATCGGCCGCGGCGGCGAGGCGCTCGAGCACAGTTACACCGACGATCTCATGCTGCCGCGGCCAAGCGACAGTTCGGTCGTGCTGAAGGTCGACCAACTGTCACTGGCACGCAGCCTCAAGGACGTCTCCTTCGAGGCCCGCGCCGGCGAGGTGCTCGGCATCTACGGTTTCATGGGCTGCGGCCAGCAGGAGCTGTCGCGCATCCTGTTCGGCAAGCTCAAGCCTGACGCCGGCACGCTGATCGTCGAGGGCACGCCAAAGACCTTCGCCAGCACGGCAGCGGCGCGGCGCGCGGGCGTGGCGCTGGTGCCGGAGAGCCGGCGCGCCATGCTGTTCCACCAGGAGCCGGTCTTCAAGAACATCTCGATCAGCATCCTGGACCGCATCTCCTCGCTGCTGCTCAAGCCGGCGCAGGAGCGCGAGATTGCGCGGCGCCAGGTCGAGCAATTGCAGATCAGGCCGCCGGTCGTCGGCCTCGACCTCGGCATGCTCTCCGGCGGCAACCAGCAGAAGGTCGCGCTGGCAAAATGGTTGACCTATCCGCCCAAGCTGCTGGTGCTGTGCGAGCCGACGCGCGGCATGGATGTCGGCGCCAAGAACGACGTCATCAACATCGTCCGCGACCTCCGCGCCAAGGGGCTCGCAATCATCGTGCTGTCGACCGAGCCGGAAACGGTGCTGTCGCTGGCCGACCGCATCCTCGTGCTCAAGCGCGGCGCGGTGGTGCGGGAGTTCAAGAACGAGCCGGTCAGCAAAGACCGCCTGCTGGAGGCGGCGTGACGGAGAAGCACCATGGCGAGCAGTGAGACGGCAGCAGCGGCGGGGCAGCGCACACGGGGCCTTGCGCCCTTCCTGCGCTCGCAGATGCGCAACATCGCGCCGTTCCTGACGCTGATCTGCCTGTCCGCCTTCTTCGCCTTCGCCAGCCCCTCCTTCGCGACGATCGACAATCTCGGCAACATCCTGACACAGGTGTCGGTGACGGGCATCATCGCCGTCGGCCTGACCTTCGTGATCCTCTGCGCCGAGATCGACCTGTCGATCGCCAGCATCGCCAACGTCACCGGCATCGCGGTCGCCTACTTCACGCTGCAGGAATCCTACGTCAACATCGCCAACATCCCGCTGCCCGGCGTCGTCGCCATCCTGCTGTCGATCCTGCTCTGCGCAGCTCTCGGTCTCGTCAACGCGCTCGGGCTGACGGTGATCGGCATTCCCTCATTCATCATGACGCTGGCGATGATGCAGATCGCGGCCGGCATCTCGGCGCTCCTGGTGCGCGGCCAGATCGCCTACAAGGTGCCTGGTCTCGTCACCACGCTCGGCTCGGGCTCGATCGGCGGTATTCCCTGGATCGTCATCGTCGCGGCGGTCATGCTGCTCGGCGGGCACCTCGTGCTGACCTACACGCGCTTCGGCCGCTACGTCTACATGGTCGGGGGAAATCGCGAGGCGGCCGAATATTCCGGCCTCAACGTCAAGCTCATCTTAGGCAGCGTGATGATCATCTCCGCGGTCTGCTCCGGCATCGGCGGCATGCTCGGCGTCGCTCATTTCGGCAGCGCGCAGCAGAACGAGTTCGACACCTACCTCCTCGACTCCATCGCCGCCGTCGTCGTCGGCGGCACCAGCCTGTTCGGCGGCCGCGGCGGCATCGGCAACACCATCGTCGGCCTGTTCGTGCTCGGTGTCCTCAACAACGGCCTCGACCACGTCAACATCGACAGTTTCCTGAAGATCCTGATCCGCGGCGTGATCCTCCTGGTCGCGCTGATCATCAACGTCTATGCCCAGCGGCTGCGAGAAAAAGCGGCGGACTAGACGCCTTCACATCAAAAGCGCCAAAACAACCCCATGCACAGTACAAATCATTGGGGAATTTGGCGCCGAGCAGTCTGCGCTCTTTCCGAATTTCAGTTTGACACGTCGGGCAAAACAGGAGCACGATGTCATCATCGCCTCCTCCGTTGGACAGCGCGCCGGCATCAAGCCAGCGACGGGAGGTTCGATCGGTTTGCGTGCTCATCCAGGTCCGTCAAGGCTCCTCACACCTTCCCCATTGGCTGGACTACTCTTGGAACCAAAGACTTTGGTGACTTCCTCGACCTTTCCCTGATAGCAATAGAACGATCATCGATAACGCGCTCAGTGGGCATCGGTGGCTGAGAGAGACGCGCGCTCCCGCCTGGAACCAAGGGGACGCACCATGGATACACCCATCGAAGCGAAGCCGCATCGGCATCCGGCGGCCCAATGCCCGCGGTGCGATGGAACACCACGCCTCGATCCGACGCTTTCCGGACATTCCCGGAGGAACCGTTGTGCTCGTCATTCGCTGTCGCAGATGCAGCGAAATGACCTGGGGCGACCAACATGACCGGCATGACCAGATACTATTTCGACGTGCGTGACGGCGACACCCTGGCCATTGACGAAGAGGGAATGGAATTGCGGGATCTCGCAGCTGCGCAGGCTGAAGCTGCGGAGTCCTTTGCCGATGTGGTTCGCGATGTCGCACGAGACATGGCAAAAAACGGCGGCGTAATCCGGATGGCCATCGAAGTGCGCGACGACAAAGGCGACCTTCTGCAGGTCGGATATACTTTTAGGAATCGCCGGCTGGATTGAGGTTGCCGTTGTGCTCGCGATGCGTATTCCCGTCTGACCGGCGCGAGCCTGATCAACTCACATTGGTGGAGACAACGTCACGCCGGCTCGTCCGAGGGCCGCCGTCAAGCGGTCGAGGTCGAACGGCTTCGTCAGCAGTTGAACGCCTTCGGCGACGGAAAAGCGCTTTCTGACATCCTCGTCCGCGTAGCCGGTTGCCAGCACGACCGGAAGGTCCGGATACAGCGCGCGCAGTTCCGTAACCAGCTCGTCTCCCGGCCTGTCCGGCAACCCCAAGTCGACGATGGCCCCCACAAGATCGTCGATTCCCGAGCGCGCCTTGGCTGCGGCTTCGCCGAAACTCGCGGCCGCATCCACCGAGAACCCGGCTTCCGCCAGCATGTCCGAGACGAGCAAATTCAGGAGAAATTCGTCTTCGACCAGAAGGACACGGCCAGGCCCTGGACGCCTGCTGTCGAGCAATCCACGAATCCGGTTGCCGAGTGCGGCGAAAGAAAATGGCTTGCTGAGCAGCTCGATCTCCGGATCGAGCCGGCCTTCCCGGATCAAAACGTCGCCGGCGTAAGCCGTCGTGATCAGGACCTTCAATTCCGGATGCAGTCCCCGTGCGCGATCCGCGAGCATCTTGCCGTTGATGCGGCCGGGAAGTCCGAGATCAGTGAACAACAGGTCGAAGGTCGTCTCTCCTTGCAGCAACCGGAGCGCCGCATCTGCGTCAGCGGCCTCGACGACGGTGTAACCGAGCTCACGCAGGTTACCCACGGTGATGGCGCGGACATCCTCGTCGTCTTCAACCGCGAGAATGATTTCGCCGCTGCGCGCCCGCGGAATGGCCTCGAGCTCGGAGCTACTCTCGGCATGTTGCGCCACCTGATCCGAACCCGGCGCCGCCTTGGGTAGATAAATATCGATCCTGGTCCCGACGTTGACCTCGCTGCGAAGCCTGAGATAGCCCCCGCTCTGCTTGACGAAGCCATAGACCTGGCTCAACCCGAGCCCAGTCCCTCGCCCATCGCCCTTGGTCGTAAAGAACGGCTCCAAGACCCGGTTCAGGACGTCCGCCGTCATACCTTCTCCGGTATCGGCGACCGAGATCCTGACGTGAGGCCCCGCCTTGTCGCTGGCGTCATCGGTATCATCACGGGCGAAATCGATGTTCTCGGTCGTGATCACGAGCTCGCCGCCATCAGGCATCGCGTCCCGCGCATTGACCGCCAGGTTAAGGATCGCCGCCTCCAGTTCCGTCGGATCGACCTCCACGGCCCACAGCTGGCTCGGAATGTCCGCGCGCACCGTAATCCTCTCGTCGAATGTTCGCTGCAGCAAATCCGACATGCCGGCGAGCAGGCCGGACAGGTCGACTTGGCGAAATTCGAGGGGTTTGCGCCTCGCAAAAGCGAGCAGCTTGCTGGTCAGGAGCACGGCCTGCTGGGCACCGCGCGTGGCATTGTCGAGCAGCGAGCCGAGTTCGCTGCCTTCCCGTCCGTTACGGCGCCTTGCACTCTCCAGATTGCCAAGAACCACGGCCAGCAGATTGTTGAAGTCGTGGGCGATGCCCGCGGTCAGGCGCCCAATCGCCTCCATCTTGGCCGCATGCCGCGTGCGATCCTCCATGGCGCGGCGCTCGGATACATCGCGCACGCTCGCAAGACGCGCCGGACGGCCGTCCCAGCTGGTCTCCACGGTACGGATCTCCGCATCCACCAATCCGCCTCCCGGTTGGTGGATTGCAATCTCGCTCATCTCGTCAACCACGATCGGCAGCCCGATCGGAGATCCGATCAAGGCGTTGGATGGCTGGCCGAACAGTCGCTCTGCCGCCGGATTGGCGAACAGCACGAGCCCGGCTCCATCCACGACGATGATTCCGTCGGCATTCTTTTCGATCAGGAACTGAAAATCCGACTGCTCGACCTTCGAGCCGCTCTCGCTGTCCGCCATGCAAATTCCAACTGCCGTTCGTGCGGATATCATTCTCTGAAGACGTTCGGCGCTTCCTTGAACGGATCGCCCAGATGCATGCCCGAACCATCGATGGAAAATCGCCGGATCTCCTTGGCATGCTCGCTGCCGCGCATCTTCAGCACCATCAATCCGCGGTGCATGATCTCCTGCTCCTGAATGTAGCGCAGCAGGATGATGGAGTCGGTCATCGTGGAGATGTGCTGCTCGCTCGCACTCTCGCCTCCGAGCAGCGACTTGCTCGTCGCCGTGCAGAGGCCCGCGATCTCCCTCTTCTTGATGAAGGAGGTCAGGCTGATCAGGAACTCGCGGAAGCCGGTCTCCGGGGCGATGCGCTCCAGCGCAGAGAGGCTGTCCACCGCAATCCGGTTCGGCTTGAATTCGTCGACCATGCCCTGGATGGTCAGCAAATGATCGGGCAGGCCCTGCGCTTCAGGATAAAGGCTGACAACCTTCAGTCTGCCTTCGGCTTCCATGCGGGCGAAATCGGCGCCCCAGCCGCTGGCGTTGCGGAACAGCTGTCCACGACTTTCCTCGTAGCCGAACATCAGCACCTTCTCGCCAGCCTCGACGCCCCCGGACACGAAATTGGTCACGAGGAGCGTCTTGCCCGTACCCGTGGCGCCACTGACTAGCGTGACACTGTCGCGGAAGAAGCCTCCCCCGCACATCTCGTCGATATCGGCATTGCCGCTCGTGACCCGGACGGTGCTCGAATGTTGCTCCAGACGCAGCGACGACAGCGGAATGGCCACCATGCCGCGGCCGCCGAGCAGCGTAAACGGCGCTTCGCCCTCGACGTGGTGGCTGCCGCGCATCTTCAGAACCTCGATCGTACGACGGCGCTTTTCGCGATAGAGGACGTTTCGCAGAATCACGACGTTGTCCGCGACGAATTCCTCGAGCCGATGCCGCGTGATCTCGCCGTACTCGCTGTTCCGCTCCGCCGTCATCAACACCGTAAGCCCCGACTTCTTGAGCGCAGTGCTGATGTGAAACAGTTCACGACGCAGGATCTTGGGATCGCCGATGAAGTGATCGAACAATTGCGTCAGCGAATCCAGCACGACGCGCTGGGCATTGACGCTCTTGGCCGCGTGCTGAATTCGCGACAGCAGGCCTGCGAGATCGAAGTCTCCGATGACGAGCTCGTCGTTCGGCGGCGGGCTTGCATCGACGAATGCGAGGCGGCCGCCCTTTCTCCATTCTGCCAGATCCCAGCCGAATCCGCTCATGTTTGCCTCGATGTCGGCCGGCGGCTCTTCGAAGGTGACCAACACGCCATTCTCGTCGAAGTGCGTAATGCCGTGAGCCAGAAACTGGGTGGCAAACACCGTTTTTCCGCTGCCGGGCGTCCCGCCGACCACCGTCGAACGCGCCCGCGGCAAGCCGCCCATGACGAGGTCATCGAAGGCTTCGACTCCGGTCTTGACCCGCTCCAGGACGCCGGTGACTTCTATTTCCTCAGCAGTCATGCCTCGTCCTTTTCGTCGATCCCGAGAAATTCAAGAACCCGCGCCGTGTCGCTGAGATCACCGACGATGCGGCGGGTACGAACCGCATCTTCGTAAGACAGAGTAGGCGTGGCGATGATGCGAGCGCTTTCGGCGAGCTCCGGCCGCTCCAGCACGTCGACGGTCTCGACTTCCCATCCATGGGAGCCGAGTGAAACGCGCAAGAGTTCCAGATTGTGTTGGGCCCGGCGCGAGCTGGCCGAATTCCCGGCGACATAGAGTCGGAGCAAGCGAGCGGCCACGGAGACATTGCCTCATCTTTTGACCGCCCGCCCTATGGCGATGCGCCCCGCGGCGCTGCAGCATTCGAACTACGGATGCTCCCAGCGAATCCAACGAGCCATCGCAGGGAACAGCAAGCAATCCGCTCGCGCAAGAGAGCGAGAACTACTAGGTAACTAGTAGATGCCTCATCGCTACGGCGCTCGCTTGTCGGCGAAAGGCTGCCTCGCGCCGCGCAAGCTCTCGGCAGTGATGCCACGCTCCCTGGCCCACAGAATTGCGGCACTGCGCCGATGCACCCCGATCTTGCGGTACAGCGAGGAAATGTGATTGCGCACGGTGTTCTGCGACAGATTGAGCCGATCGCTCATCTCGAGATCGCTCTTGCCCTTGCAGATCAGTCCGAGAATCTCCTTCTCGCGCGAGGTGAGAACATCGAGATCCTGTGCCGTCGCATGAGACGATGCGAAAGTCAGCGTCTTGATCCGATCGATGATGCTGCGGGCAAAAGACGTCGTATCCGCCAGCACCGCGGCAATGGCGGCCTCGCGTTCCGCGGGTTCGCGCTCCTGGACCACGCAAACCGGGGTTGGCATGCCTTTGATGGTCACGGTTTCGGCAGACACGAAACAGTCGACCGCACGCGCGTCTTCGTTGCGAAGCGGCAAGTCGAGCTGCTTCACTTCACCGTCGAGGCTTCGCCTGGCGGTGCTGTCCATTCCCACCACCTGGCCGTCGACATCGACGAAGATGATTCCGCCGCGCGCGGCAGAAATGGTCTGCTCCAACTGACCGCTTTCGCACGAATCATCGCTTACCACCTGGTCCATCACTGGCCCCCTGTGTTGTCTGGATTGTCGCTTCTGATTGGGTTGCCTTATCAACGTGGAAGGGGACGATCTGGTTCCTTGCGACCAAGTCCCTGGTAATTATTGACTATCTGCGGGAACCGCCGATTTGCTCCGAACCGCGCGTGCAGAATTGCCCGGATCAAATGAATATGCGCTGTACGTCAAAATATCCCGGGCGCAATTCGACGATACCGCCTGCGCGGGCGGCGGCCTTCGCCCCCGACCTGTCTCGGCGGGCCGGCGTGCCGTCCGCACCGGATCTGCGAGCTGCTTGCAGCGTCGAAGCGTCAGTGCGGCGTGAATTGGTTCAGGTCGTAAATCCCCGTCTGTTCCCGTCATTGCGAGCGGGTACACCTCGTACGAGATCGTCAGCCAGATAGCTCCGGCTGCCAGTCGCGCAGCTTCCGCGCAGCCCCGGTAACGTCGGCGATGGTCCGAAACGCCACCGCCTCGACCATCATCCCGCGCGCGAGCCTGACGGCGCGCGCTTCGCTGATCGCCCGCGTCTTCGGGTCCTCGATCAGCTCGAAATCGATATTGTGGGCGAGGCCGAAAATGCGGCGAATGGTTTTGGCGGCGGCGAAGCCGACCGTGTCGGTGAACAGGCGCTGCACGTACGCTTGCCGCTCGGCCTCGAGGCGCATCGCGCCCTTCTCGCCGGCAAAGAGCGAAACCGGATAGGCATCGCCGCTCGCCTCCGTGCGCCAGAGGTCGAGGAATTTTCGCGCGAATTCGTTCCAGACCTGCTCGACCGTCTCCAGCACCCAGGTTTCGAATTCGCGCCGCTCGCCCGGCGCCCGCTCGTGGCCGGCCGAGGCGAAGTAGGCCATCAGCAGATTGGCCAGCACCGCGCCGACGTCGAAGCCCATCGGGCCGTAGAAGGCGAATTCAGGGTCGATCACCCGCGTCTCCGACGCCGTCACCATGATCGAGCCGGTGTGGAGATCGCCGTGCAGCAGTGCCTCGGGGCTCGCCATGAACTTCAGCTTCAGCCTGCTGATCGCGACATGCAGCTCCATGTCCTCGCGCAAGGATGCGGCAAGGCCATCGAGATACGGCGCGGTCCAGCGGTTCTGCTCGGCGATGCGGTAGGGATCGGTGAAGATCAGGTCCTCGGTGATCTTGCACAGCGCGTGGTTGCCGGCGAAGGCCGCGATGGCCTCCTTCTTCTCGGCGGCCGTGCGCGCGAGGTCGGAGGTGAAGAACAGCGTCCGCGCGATGAAGGTCGTGATGTCGCCAACGAAGGCCCGATAGCGCGTGCCAGCGACCAGCCCCTTGCGCATGATAATGTGGGGCTCGAGCAGCTCCATCACGGTGAGCGCCAGCGTCTCGTTGTGATGCAGCAGTGCCGGCACCAGGCCCGGCGCGAGCTTGGCCTGTCGGGACAGTGCGAGATATTCGTAATGCGCCCGCGACAGCGGCAGCGGCCAGCTCTCGCCAACCAGGCGGACATAGGGCAGCGCCTGCTTCACGGCGATGCCGCCGCTCGCCCCCTTCACGATGAAGACGAGATTGAGATTGCCGTCGCCGACCTCGGTGATGGCCCAGCCGGCCGGCTCACCGCCGAGCAACGCCTTGATATCAGGCAGGCCTGCGAGATAGTCCCGCAAGGCCGCTTCCTGAAGAATCCGATAATCCCCCGTCCGGCTCCCGGTCATGGCGATCCCATCCCGTATGTTTGGGCCGGATCGTTACTCCCGCTCCAGGAAGCTCGAGCCGATCTCGGCCTTTCTCTTGATGGGATCGTAATCGCAATAAACGTTGTCCGCCACCAGCGTGTAGCTGGCGCTGACGCTGTATTTATCAAGCTTGACCGAGTTCAGGCCGATCACCGAAGTGCTTTTTCCGCCGTTCCATTTGAACGGCGTCGAACTCTTGGCCTGCTCGCAGGCCATCACGGCTTCGTTGAAGACGTAGCCCTCGACGAACGCTTTCAACGTTCGCACCTGCACGGCCGTCTTCCACTCGAAATAGCCGATGCCGCCAAGGGCGGCGACAACGAGCACCAGAAGCGCGACAACGATCCTCTGAAAAGTCATTTGCTCCCCCGACAACGACGCAATACGCAAGCCTAAAACGGCATCCCCATCATTTTCGACAGGCGATCCACCGACAGATAGCCGGCGTGATAGGCGGCAAGCCCCGCGGCAAAAATGATTATCGAGATGATCGTGGTCCAGACCAGCTTGCGCCGCATCCCCGTCAGAACGGGTGCGCCGGGGTCGGTGCCGGGCGCGCCGAGGCCATCCTCGTGCTGGCTGCGCACGCCGAATGGCAGTGTCAGAAACAGCGCGATCCACCAGATGACGAAGTAGATCGCGAGCCCAGTTGAGATTTGATAGGCCATGATCCGGCTTACGCCTGCTCGATTTCGACCAGCGCGCCGGAAAAGTCCTTCGGGTGCAGGAACAGCACCGGCTTGCCGTGAGCTCCGATCTTCGGCACGCCGTCGCCGAGCACCCGCGCGCCCTCCTTCACCAGCGTGTCGCGCGAGGTGATGATGTCGACGACCTCGTAGCAGACATGATGGATGCCGCCGTCGGCATTGCGCTCGAGGAATTTTGCGATCGGCGAGGCCTCGCCGAGCGGCTCGATGAACTCGATCTTGGTGTTGGGGAGCGTCGCGAACACGGTGGTGACGCCGTGCTCCGGCAGCGGCACGGCCTCCGAGATCTGCGCGCCAAACGCCGCACCGTAGATCCTGGCCGACTTGACGGCGTCCCTGGTCGCGATCGCGACGTGGTTGAGGCGACCCAGCATGTTTCTTCTCCCTCAGCGCATGATCCGGACAACCGCGGAGCGACATGCCCGCGGGATCATGCCGATATACTTATACCGTCAGGACGTGGACCAGACAGGGGGGCTTTTTGCCCCAATGTTCGTTGATGACCGCCCGGACCGCGCGGCGCACCGATTCAGCCAGCGCGTCCGGATCGCGGCGGCGCGCCTTCGGCAGGCCTTCGATCGTGGACATCACCGCGTCGAAGACGATGTCGTCGAAGGGCTCGCCGGAGCGGTTCTTCTCGGGAATGCCGACCAGATCGACCTCGGGCTCGTCGGCGAGCTCGCCCTGCGCGGTCATGGCGATGGCGACGAAGGCGCAGCCCGAGAACGCCATGCGGCGGCGCTCGACCACGGCGCGGGACTTTGAATCCTCGAGGATGGTGCCGTCCTTGTAAAGCCGGCCCGACGGCACCTCGCCGACCACGCCGGGATCGCCGGGGCCGAGCTTGACGAGGTCGCCGTTGCGAATGACCAGCACGCGCGGCACGCCGGCGGCGCGCGCAAGCTTGGCATGCTCGTTCAGGTGCAAGGCCTCGCCATGGACGGGGATCAGCAGTTGCGGCTTCACCCAGGAGATCATGTCGCGCAATTCGTCGCGGCGGGGATGGCCGGAGACGTGGACCAGGTGGTCGCGGTCGGTGAGAACCTCGACGCCCTGCAGCACCAGATTGTTGATGATCGAGCCGACCGCCTTCTCGTTGCCCGGAATGGTGCGCGAGGAGAAGATCACGCTGTCGCCGCGGTTGAGCGTGATCTCCGGGTGGTCGTCATTGGCGATGCGGGCCAGCGCCGCGCGGGACTCGCCCTGGCTGCCGGTGCAGAGCGCCAGTACCTTGTCCTGCGGCAGGTGGCCGTAGACCTCGGGCGAGCGGAAGTTCTGCACGCCGTCGAGAAAACCGGTCTCGCGCGCGACCTGCACCACGCGCTCCATGGCGCGGCCGACCACGACGACCTCGCGGTCGGCGGCCTTCGCTGCGTCAGCGACAGCCTTGATGCGCGCGACATTGGAGGCGAAGGTCGTGACCGCGACGCGGCCTTTTGCCGATTTCACCAGATCGATGATGGTGCGGGCGACCTCGGCTTCCGACGGCGAACGGCCGTCGCGCACCGCGTTGGTGGAATCGCCGATCAGGGCGAGCACGCCCTCCTCGCCAAGTTCGCGCAACCGCTTCTCGTCGGTCGGACGTCCCAAGGTCGGGGTCGGGTCGATCTTCCAGTCACCGGTGTGCAGCACCACGCCGGCGTCGGTGTGGATCGCCAGCGCATGCGCCTCCGGAATCGAATGCGCAACGGGGATGAATTCGACGTTGAACGGGCCGACATCGATGCGGCCGCCCGACGGGACCACGGTCACGGGGATCACGGGCGCATTGCGCTCGGCGGCGCATTTGGCCTCGAACAGCGCGGCGCTGAACTGGGTCGCGTAGATTGGACATTTCAGCTTCGGCCAGAGATCGATGATGGCGCCGAAATGATCCTCGTGGGCGTGCGTCAGCACGAGGCCCATCAGGTTCTTGCGCTCCTTCTCCAGGAACGAGATGTCCGGCATGATCAAATCGATGCCGGGCAGATGCTCCTCGTCGCCGAAGGAGACGCCGAGATCGACCGCGAGCCAGGACCGCTGGTGACGGTTGCCGAGGCCGTAGACCGACAGGTTCATGCCGATCTCGCCGACACCGCCGAGCGGCGCAAATACCAGTTCGTCGGGCCTCGCCATCACGCAGCTCCCATCGAACGGGCCGGGCCGAAGAACACCTCGCCCGCCGCGACCGGCACGAGCCGTCCCTCCGCGGTGCGGACGATCAGGCAGCCGCTGTCGTCGATCGTGTCGAAAACGCCTTCCAGCACCATGGTCCCCGTCTGGATCGCGACCGGCTCGCCAAGGCGGGCGGCGCGCTCCAGCCACAGCTTACGGATCTCGCCAAAGCCTCGGCCATTGTCCCAGAGGCCACGGAATTCGACCCAGGCGTCCGAGAGCGCCGAGAACAGCTCCTCCGCGCTGATCTGGACGCCGAGGGCTGCCAGCGACACGGCTGGCGTCGGCGTACCCTCGGGCGCCGCCACGATGTTCGTGCCGATGCCGACCACGATGGCCAGGCGATCGCCGATGATCTCGGCTTCCAGGCCAATGCCGACCAGCTTCTTGCCGTTGGCAAGGACGTCATTCGGCCATTTCAGGGTGTAGCGGGGCCTGTCGGGCCCGAGCCGCATCGCGGCTTCGAGGCTCACCTTCTCGAGGGCGGCCTCCTCGGCCAGCCCGGCGGCGAAGCCGATGGTGGCAGCCACTGCAGGCGCAACGTCGAGAATTTCGAGGACGCTGGCGGCGAGATTGCCCTTTGGCGCGATCCAGGGACGCTGGCGGCGGCCGCGTCCGGCCGTCTGCTCCGATGTGACGAACCAGATCGGGCCGCGCTCTCCGGCGCGTGCCGCTTCGATGGCGTCGGCATTGGTCGAGCCGGTCCGCTCAAGGGCGACGAGCTTGTAGCCCGCCGCGATCGCGCGAGGACCGAGCGCGAACCCCATCCTAGAACAGCGACTTGGCGGCGGCGGAGGCGACGCTCACCACCGGCCCCGCGAACAACGCGAACAGGATGTTGAACAGGCCAGCGACCGCCAGCACCGTCTTGACCTCGACCCTGACAGGATCGACCTGTCCGGCCGGCTCGTCGAAATACATCGTCTTCACGATGGTGAGGTAGTAGTAGGCGCCCACGACGCTTGAGAGCACGCCGATCACGGCGAGCGTGAACAAATTCGCCTTGATGGCGGCGACGAAGACGTACCATTTGGCGAAGAAGCCGGCGAGCGGCGGAATGCCCGCGAGCGAGAACAGCAGCATCGCGAACATGAAGGCGAGCAGCGGATTGGTGCGGGAGAGACCGGCGAAATCGCTGATCTGCTCGACGGCCTGGCCGTTGCGCTTCATGGCGAGGATGATCGAGAACGAGCCGAGCGTCATCGCGACATAGATCACGATGTACATCAGCACGCCCTGCGCGCCCTCGACGGTGCCGGAGGCGAGGCCGACCAGGGCGAACCCCATATGGCCGATCGAGGAATACGCCATCAGGCGCTTGATGTTGCTCTGGCCGATCGCCGCGAACGAGCCCAGCGCCATCGAGGCGATCGCCACGAACACCAAGATCTGCTGCCACTGCGAGACGATGCCGGGGAACGCGGTCAGCGTGACGCGGGTGAACACGGCAAGCGCCGCGACCTTCGGCGCGGAGGCGAAGAAGGCGGTGACCGGGGTCGGCGCGCCCTCGTAGACGTCGGGCGTCCACATGTGGAACGGCACGGCCGAGACCTTGAAGCAGAGGCCGGCGAGCAGGAACACCAGGCCGAACACGAGGCCGACATTCGAGACGGTCGCCGCCGCGGCGATGCCGGTGAAGCTGACGGTGCCGGTGAAGCCGTAAACCAGCGACGAACCGTACAGCAGCATACCCGAGGACAGCGCGCCCAGCACAAAGTACTTCAGGCCAGCTTCGGTCGACTTGGCATTGTCGCGGTTGGAGGCTGCCACGACGTAGAGCGCCAGCGACATCAGTTCGAGGCCGAGATAGAGCGAGATCAGATCGCCGGCCGAGATCAGAACCATCATGCCGAGCGTCGAGAGCAGCACCAGGATGGCGTATTCGAAGATTCGGCGCGACGGATCGGCCAGGAACTCGGTCGACAGGATCAGCGTCACGGCCGAGCCGACCAGCGCCAGGATCTTCATGAAGCGGGCAAAGTCGTCGACGATGAAGCTGCCGCCGAACGTCACCTGCTTGCCCGCGGGCAGCGTGTATTCGAGCACCCCGACCACGATCAGCAGCAGCACGGCGAGCGTGGTGACCGCGCTGGTGGTCCCCTGCCCGCGATAGGCGCCGAGCATCAGAAGCGCCATGGCGCCGATCGCGAGCACGAGCTCGGGCAGCACCGGCGCCAGTTGATAACCTGCAGTCGTAATGCTCATGGCGATATCCTGACCTGCCCGATCACTGGAGCAGTGCGGCGGCCTTCACGGCCGTCACAGCGGTGTTGTAGTTATTGACGAGTTGCTGGACCGAGGCGGCCGACATGTCGAGCACCGGCTTCGGATAGACGCCGAACAGGATCGTCAGCGCGATCAGCGGGAACAGCGTCACGCATTCGCGCAGCGTGAGATCCTTCATGCTCATCAGCGTCGGCTTGACCAGCGCTCCGAACACCACCTTGCGGTAGAGCCACAGCGCGTAGCCGGCCGACAGGATCACGCCCGACGTGGCGAAGAACGCGGTCGGGATCGAGACCTTGAAGGTGCCGAGCAGCGTCATGAACTCGCCGACGAAGCCCGACGTGCCGGGCAGACCGACATTGGCCATGGTGAAGACCATGAAGGTCAGCGCGTAGAGCGGCATCCGGTTGACGAGGCCGCCATAGGCCGCGATCTCGCGGGTGTGCAGGCGGTCGTAGACGACGCCGACGCAAAGGAACAGCGCGCCGGAGACGATGCCGTGCGAGATCATCTGGAACACGCCGCCGGCGACGCCCTGCATGGTGCCGGCGAAGATGCCCATGGTGACGAAGCCCATATGCGCGACCGACGAGTACGCGATCAGCTTCTTCATGTCCTCCTGCATCAGCGCCACAAGCGAGGTGTAGATGATGGCGATCGCCGACATGGTGAAGATCAGCGGCGCGAAGTCGTGCGAGGCCAGCGGGAACATCGGCAGCGAGAAGCGCAGGAAGCCGTAGCCGCCCATCTTCAGCAGGATCGCGGCGAGGACCACGGAGCCTGCGGTCGGCGCCTCGACGTGCGCGTCGGGAAGCCAGGTGTGCACCGGCCACATCGGCATCTTCACCGCGAACGAGGCGAAGAAGGCGAGCCAGGCCCAGGTCTGCAACGACCGCGGCACGGCGGTGTGCATCAGGGTCGGGATGTCGGTGGTGCCGCCGTTCCAGTACAGCGCCATGATGGCGAGCAGCATCAGAACCGAGCCGAGCAGCGTGTAGAGGAAGAACTTGAACGACGCGTAGACCCGGCGCGGCCCGCCCCAGACGCCGATGATCAGGAACATCGGGATCAGGCCGCCTTCGAAGAACAGGTAGAACAGCACGAGATCGAGCGCGGAGAAGGTGCCGATCATCAGCGTTTCCAGGATCAGGAACGCCATCATGTATTCGCGGACGCGGTTGTTGATCGCCTTCCAGCTCGCGATGATGCAGAACGGCATGATCGCGGTGGTCAGGATCACCAGCGGCAACGAGATGCCGTCGACGCCCATGTGGTAGGTGATGCCGGTCGCAAGCCAGCTCGCCTTCTCGACGAACTGGAAGTCGGCATTGGCAGGGTCGAAGCGCATGACCAGGAGCACCGACACCGCGAAGGTGATCAGCGTGGTCCACAGCGCGATCCAGCGCGAGTTGCGCTTGGCCGCCTCGTCGTCACCGCGGCTCAGGTAGACGATGATCGCGCCGACCAGCGGCAGGAACGTCGTGACCGAAAGGATGGGCCAGGTTGTCATTTACTGGCCTCCAAAGCCGAACATGAACCAGGTGATCAGCCCGGCAGCGCCGATCAGCATGGCGAATGCGTAGTGATAGAGATAGCCGGTCTGGATCTTCACGACGTTGCGGGTGATATCCAGCACGCGGGCCGAGATGCCGTCGGGGCCGAAGCCGTCGATGATGAAGCCGTCGCCCTTCTTCCAGAGCTGGTAGCCGATCCACTTCGCCGGACGCACGAAGATGATGTCGTAGAGCTCGTCGAAGTACCATTTGTTGAGCAGGAACTTGTACAGCATCGGCTGCGTGTTCGCGAGCTCGACCGGCAGATAGGGCTTGCGGATGTAGAAGGTGTAGGACACCAGGAAGCCGCCCACCATCATCACGAAGGGCAACCAGCCCAAGAGATGTGGCATGTGCTCCATATCCTCGAGGATATGCGGGTTCATCTTCACGGACTCGCGGAAGAACTCCTCCACGCCGTGCGGACCCGTGAACAGCTCCTTGAACGGGAAGCCGGCCAGGACCGAGCCGACGGCCAGCACGCCGATCGGGATCAGCATCCAGATCGGGCTCTCATGCGCGGCTTCGTAGTGCTCCTGGTCGTGGGGCTCGCCGAAGAAGGTCTTGAACACCAGACGCCAGGAATAGAACGAGGTCAGGCCGGCGGCCACGATGGTCATGATGTAGGCGTAGGTCGAGAACGGGTTATGCGAGGCATAGGCCGCTTCGATGATCGCGTCCTTGGAGAAGTAGCCGGCGAACAGCGGAAAGCCGGTCAGCGCCAGCGTGCCGACGGTCATCACCGCGAACGTGTACGGGATCTTCTTCCAGAGACCGCCCATGTTGCGGATGTCCTGCTCGTGGTGCATCGCATAGATCACCGAGCCGCTTCCCAAGAACAGCAGCGCCTTGAAGAAGGCGTGCGTGAACAGATGGAACATGCCGACCGAATAGGCCCCTGCTCCCATCGCCACGAACATGTAGCCGAGCTGCGAACAGGTCGAATAAGCGACGATGCGCTTGATGTCGTTCTGGACGAGACCGACTGTCGCCGCGAAGAACGCGGTGGTCGCGCCGAAGAACATCACGACGGCCTGGGCGTTCGGAGCAAGCTCGAACAGCGGCGACAGGCGCGCCACCATGAACACGCCGGCGGTGACCATGGTCGCGGCGTGGATCAGCGCCGACACCGGCGTCGGGCCTTCCATCGCATCCGGCAACCAGGTGTGCAGCAGGAACTGCGCAGACTTGCCCATCGCACCCATGAACAGCAGGAGGCACGTCAGGGTCAGCGCATCGGCATGCCAGCCGAGGAAGTCGATGGTCTTGCCGGTGAGGCCCGGCGCGGCATGGAAGATGGTCTCGAAATCGGTCGAGTTCGTCAGCATGAAGATCGAGAAGATGCCGAGCGCGAAACCGAAATCGCCGACGCGATTGACCACGAAGGCCTTGATGGCGGCAGCATTCGCCGAGGGCTTCTGGTACCAGAAGCCGATCAGCAGGTAGCTCGCCAGGCCGACGCCTTCCCAGCCGAAGAACAGCTGCACGAGGTTGTCGGCCGTCACCAGCATCAGCATGGCGAAGGTGAACAGCGAGAGGTAGCCGAAGAAGCGCGGCCGGTTCGGATCCTCGTCCATGTAGCCGATGGAATAGAGGTGCACGAGCGAGGAGACCGTCGTCACCACCACCAGCATCACCGCGGTGAGCGTGTCGACGCGCAAGCTCCACCAGACCTCGAGGTCGCCGGAGAAGATCCAGGGCAGCAGCTGGATGCGGGCGTCGTGGCCGTTGAAGCCGACATCGACCAGCGTCATCCAGGACAGTGCGGCCGAGACGAACAGGAGGGCCGTGGTGATCAGCTCGGCGCCGCGCGAGCCGGCGGCCGCCGGCTCGGCCGGGCCATGGCCGTGGTCGTCGTGGGCGTGATCGTCGTGACCATGGTCGTCATGGGCGGCCGACGCATGCGCATCGCCGTGGCCGTGATCGCCGTGATGCTCGACCTCGTCGCCCGAGGGGTTGCGGCCATGCGCGCCGGCGAGCGCGATCAGGCCGGCCAGAATGGCGCCCAGCAGCGGCAGGAAAACGATTGCCTGAACCATTTGAGAGCTCAGCCCTTCATCAGATTGACGTCCTCAACCGCGATCGAGCCACGGTTGCGGAAATAGACCACCAGGATGGCGAGACCGATCGCGGCTTCGGCGGCCGCGACGGTCAAGACCAGCAGCGCGAAGACCTGACCGACGATGTCGCCGAGGAAGGTCGAGAATGCCACCAGGTTGATGTTGACCGAGAGCAGGATCAGCTCGATCGACATCAGGATGACGATGATGTTCTTGCGGTTCAGGAAGATGCCGAGGATGCCGAGCGTGAACAGGATCGCGCCGACCGCCAGATAATGTCCGAGCCCGATCGTCATTTCACCCACTCCGCCGCATCCGCGTCCGAGAGCCCCTGCCCCGGCGCCACCTTGCGCATCGCCATCGCCATGTCGGGCGTGCGTGCGTTCTGAACGTTGATGTCCTGCCGCTTCACGCTCGCCTTGTGGCGCAGCGTCAGCACGATGGCGCCGATCATGGCGACCAGCAACACCATGCCCGCGAGCTGGAAATAGTGGATGTACTTCGTATAGAGCACCAGCCCGAGCGCCTCGGTGTTGGAGACGTTGGCCGGGATCGGCGCCGTAATCGTCTTGCTGACGCCGGGATTGATGACCCAGGCGCCGACCGTGAGGAGCAGCTCGAACAGGAAAATGCCGCCGATCACGACACCGACCGGCAGGTACTGGATGAAGCCTTCGCGCAGCTCGAGGAAGTCGACATCGAGCATCATGATGACGAACAGGAACAGCACCGCGACCGCGCCGACATAGACCACGATCAGCATCATGCCGAGGAATTCGGCACCCATCAGCACGAACAGGCCGGAGGCGTTGACGAAGGCCAGGATCAGGTACAGCACGGAATGCACGGGATTGCGCGAGACAATCACCATCACCGCCGAGGCGACGCAGATGCCGGCGAAGAGATAGAAGAACAGCGCGGGAAGGATCATGTTCTCATCTCACCGGTAAGGCGCGTCGAGCTCGATCGCTTTCGCGATCTCGCGTTCCCAGCGGTCGCCGTTGGCGAGCAGCTTGGCCTTGTCATAGAACAGTTCCTCGCGGGTCTCGGTCGCGAACTCGAAGTTCGGACCTTCGACGATGGCGTCGACCGGGCAGGCTTCCTGGCAGAGGCCGCAATAGATGCACTTCACCATGTCGATGTCGTAACGCACGGTACGGCGGGTGCCGTCGTTGCGGCGCGGGCCGGCCTCGATGGTGATGGCCTGCGCCGGGCAGACCGCCTCGCACAGCTTGCAGGCGATGCAGCGCTCTTCGCCGTTCGGATAGCGGCGCAGCGCATGCTCGCCGCGGAAGCGCGGCGAGATCGGGCCCTTCTCGAACGGATAGTTCAGCGTGGGCTTCGGCTGGAAGAAATAGCGCATGGCGAGAAAGAACGCCGAGACGAATTCCGACAGGAGAAGCGAGCGTGCAGTGGCGTTGACGTTGATACCCATGACGGCCCTCACTTCGGCGCGATGCCGGCGAATTGCAGCACGCCGGCTACCACGACCACCATCGCCAGCGACAGCGGCAGGAACACCTTCCAGCCGAGGCGCATCAGTTGGTCGTAGCGGTAGCGCGGCACGATCGCCTTTGCCATCGCGAACAGGAAGAACATGAAGAACAGCTTCAGCGCGAACCAGATGATCCCCGGCACCCAGTTGAAGGGAGGCAGGTCGACCGGCGGCAGCCAGCCTCCGAGGAACAGGATGGTCGCCATCGCGCACATCGTGACGATCGCGACGTACTCGCCGAGCATGAAAAGCAGATAGGGCGTCGAGCCGTATTCGACCATGAAGCCGGCGACGAGCTCGGATTCCGCTTCGACGAGGTCGAAGGGCGGACGGTTGGTCTCCGCCAGCGCCGAAACGTAGAACACCACGAACATCGGGAACAGCGGCCAGACGTACCAGTTGAGGATCGTCAACTGCGGCAGCCCGATCAGGCTGGCGAGGCCGCGGACATGCTGGGCCTCGACCACGGCCGAGAGGTTCAGCGTGCCGGCGCAGAGCAGCACCGTGATGATGACGAAGCCGATCGAGACTTCGTAGGACACCATCTGCGCCGCCGAGCGCAGCGCGGCCAGGAACGGGTACTTCGAGTTCGACGACCAGCCGGCCATGATGATGCCGTAGATCGACAGCGACGAGATCGCGAAGATGAAGAGGATGCCGACGTTGATGTCGGAGATCACCCAGCCGAGATTGGTCGGGATCACCGCCCAGGCCGCAAGCGCGAGCACGCAGGACACCAGCGGCGCCAGCAGAAACACGCCCTTGTTGGCGCCGGCCGGAATGATCGGCTCCTTCAGCACGAATTTGAGCAAGTCGGCGAAGGACTGGAACAGGCCCCAGGGCCCGACCACGTTCGGGCCGCGTCGGATCTGCACCGCCGCCCAGATCTTGCGGTCGGCGAGCAGGATGTAGGCGATCGCGACCAGCAGGACGACGAGAACCAGCACGCTCTCCGCGATCATGATGATCAGCGGCCAGAGGAAGCCGGTCCAGAATGCGCTTTCGAAGAATTCCATCGCCTCACTCCGCTGCGGTCAGCATCTGCCCGGAGGCAAGCCGCGAGCATTCCGCCATCACTGCGGACGCACGCGCGATTGGGTTGGTCAAATAGAAGTCCTCGATGACAGCCTTGAGAGGCGCCTTCTCCGGCGAACCGCCCTTCCCCGCCAGCTTCTTGATCTGGTCGGCGGTGCCGGCCTCGATCTGGTCGAGACGGATCAGATGCGGCACGGCCTTGAAGATCGCCTGGCGCAACGCGGACAGCGAGTCGTAGCCGAGCTTCTTGCCGAGTGCTTCGGAGAGCGCACGGATGATCGCCCAGTCCTCGCGGGCTTCGCCCGGCGGGAACGCGGCACGGCCAGTCATCTGAACGCGGCCTTCGGTATTGACGTAGATCGCCGACTTCTCGGTGTAGGCGGCCGCCGGCAGGATCACGTCGGCGCGATGCGCGCCGCGGTCACCATGGGTGCCGATGTAGACCACGAAGGTGCCATCCGGCGCCTTGACCTCGTCGGCCCCCAACAGGAACAACAAATCCAGCGTGCCGAAGGTGGTCATCTGCGCGGCGTTGAGCCCGCCCGCACCGGCAACGAAGCCAATGTCGAGTGCACCGACGCGCGAGGCGGTCTCGTGCAGCACGCCAAAGCCTTTCCAGCCGTCCTTCACCGCGCCGACGTCGAGCGCGAGCTTGGCGGCGGCGGCGAGAATAGCGGCGCCGTCGTGACGCGAGGCCGCGCCCGCGCCGACCAGGATGATTGGATTCTTGGCGTTCTTCAGCAAGTCCATGTAGGAGTGCTTGCCGGCCGCGAGCTCACCGAGCGTCTCGGTGCCTGCGCCGAGATGATCATAGTCGTAGGTGAGATCCGCCTTGGCGCCGATCACGCCGACCTTGAAGCCGCCGGCGCGCCAGCGCTTACGGATGCGGGCGTTGAAGACGGCCGCTTCCTTGCGCGGATTGGCGCCGATGATGAGCAGCGCATCCGCCTGCTCGACGCCAGCGAGCGTCGGATTGAAGATGTAGGAGCCGCGGCCGAGCGCGGGATCGAAGGCGTCGCCGCCCTGCACCGCCAGATTGGCCGAGCCGAATTTTGCAAGCAGATCCTTCACCGCGAACATCTCTTCGACGCCGGCGAGATCGCCTGCGATCGCGCCGATGCGCTTGCCGTCGGTGCGCGCCGCCTTGGAGGCGATCGCCGCAAAAGCTTCCGGCCAGCTCGCCGCCCGCAGCTTGCCGGCTTCACGGATATAGGGACGGTCGAGGCGCTGGGTGCGCAGACCGTCGACGACGTGACGGGTCTTGTCGGAGATCCACTCCTCGTTCACGGCCTCGTTGATGCGCGGCAGCACGCGCATCACCTCGCGGCCGCGTGTGTCGACGCGGATTGCCGATCCAACGCCGTCCATCACGTCGATCGACTGGGTCTTGCCGAGCTCCCACGGACGCGCCGCAAAGGCATAAGGCTTCGAGGTCAGCGCACCGACCGGGCAGATGTCGACGAGATTGCCCTGCAATTCCGACGTCAGCGCGTGCTGGAGATAGGTCGTGATCTCCATGTCCTCGCCGCGCCCGGTTGCACCCATCTCGGGCGCGCCGGCGACTTCCGCCGAGAAGCGGACGCAGCGCGTGCACTGGATGCAGCGGTTCATCGAGGTCTTGACCAGCGCGCCGAGATACTTGTCCTCGACCGCGCGCTTGTTCTCGGCGAAGCGGCTGGTGTCGACACCATAGCCCATCGCCTGGTCCTGCAGGTCGCACTCACCGCCCTGGTCGCAGATCGGGCAATCCAGCGGATGGTTGATGAGAAGGAATTCCATCACGCCTTCGCGCGCCTTCTTCACCATCGGCGAACGCGTCGAGATCTCCGGCGGCTCGCCCTTCGGGCCCGGACGGCAGTCGCGCACACCCCAGGCGCAGCTCGCGACCGGCTTCGGGCCGCCCTTCACCTCGACGAGGCACATCCGGCAATTGCCGGCGATCGACAGGCGCTCGTGATAGCAGAAGCGCGGAATCTCGGCGCCGGCCGCCTCGCACGCCTGAAGCAGCGTGTATTCGGCGGGGACATCGATCTCTTTGCCGTCGATGATGAGCTTGGTCATGTCTCTTACTCCGCCGCGACCATGTTCACGGGATCGCGGACGCCGGCATCGTCGATGTCGGCCTTATGCGAATACTGGTCGATACGCGCTTCGATCTCGTGGCGGAAATGCGCGATCAGGCCCTGGATCGGCCACGCGGCTGCGTCGCCGAGCGCGCAGATGGTGTGGCCTTCGACCTGTTTTGTCACCTCTAACAGCATGTCGATTTCGCGCTTGTGCGCACGACCGTCGGCCATGCGGGTGAGCACGCGCCACATCCAGCCGGTGCCCTCGCGGCACGGCGTGCACTGGCCACAGCTCTCGTGCTTGTAGAAGTACGAAATGCGGGCGATGGCGCGGATCAAATCGGTCGACTTGTCCATCACGATCACGGCCGCAGTGCCGAGGCCCGAGCGCAACTTGCTCAAGGAGTCGAAATCCATCGGCGTGTCGATGATCTGCTCGGCCGGCACCATGCGTACCGACGAGCCGCCTGGGATCACGGCTTTGAGGTTGTCCCAGCCGCCGCGAATGCCGCCGCAATGCTTGTCGATCAGCTCACGGAACGGAATGCCCATGGCCTCTTCGACGTTGCAGGGCCGCTCGACATGGCCGGAGATGCAGAAGAGCTTGGTGCCGACGTTGTTCGGACGGCCGATGCCGGCGAACCATGCGGCGCCGCGGCGCAGAATGTCGGGCGCAACCGCGATGGACTCGACGTTGTTGACGGTGGTCGGGCAACCGAACAGGCCGACATTCGCCGGGAACGGCGGCTTCAGGCGCGGCTGGCCCTTCTTGCCTTCGAGGCTTTCGAGCAGCGCGGTCTCTTCGCCGCAGATGTAGGCGCCGGCGCCGTGCGCGACGTAGATGTCGAACGGCCAGCCGTTGACGTTGTCCTTGCCGACGAGCTTGGCCTCATAGGCCTGGTCGATCGCGGCCTGGAGATGCTCGCGCTCGCGGATGAACTCGCCGCGAACATAGATGTAGCAGGCATGCGCGTTCATCGCACAGCTCGCGATCAGGCAGCCTTCGATCAGGAGATGCGGATCGTGCCGCATGATCTCGCGATCCTTGCAGGTGCCGGGTTCGGATTCGTCGGCATTGACGACGAGATAGCTCGGCCGGCCGTCGGTCGATTCCTTCGGCATGAACGACCATTTCAGGCCGGTCGGGAAGCCGGCGCCACCGCGCCCGCGCAGGCCCGAGGCCTTCATCTCGTTGATGATCCAGTCGCGGCCCTTGTCGATGATATTCTTCGTACCATCCCAGGCGCCGCGGCGCCGCGCGCCCTCGAGACCCCAATCATGGAGGCCGTAGAGGTTCTTGAAGATGCGGTCCTTGTCCTCGAGCATATCAGTGCTTTCCGATCAACGGTTGGCCTGCTTGTAGGCAAGCCCGGCGGCGCAGACGGCGAAGGTCAGCGCCCAGAGCAGACTGGTTTCCTGCGTCGCGTTCATCACGAAGCGCTGCAGCAGGAACATGAAGGCGGCCGCGAGCGCGGAGTGCATGGCGATGAAGCCCATTTTCTTCACGGCTTCGCTCCCCCGGTTCGCTTTGGACGGAAGACCCATCAGGAGGTCTCCTTCAGCGTGGTCGGCCCGCCCATCGGTGCGGAGAACTGGCGGCCGTTCTGCGGACCGGGCTTGGGCGGATTACCCGAGGCAAAGCCGTCGAGCACCTTGCCGAAGCTCTCCTTGGTCAGGTCCTCATAGGTGTCCTTGCCGATCAACACCATCGGCGCGTTCACGCAGGCGCCCAGGCACTCCACCTCCTCCCAGCTGAAATTGCCGTCCTTGGAGAGATGGAAGGGATCGTGATGGATGCGGGTCTCGCAGACGTGGATGAGATCCTCGGCGCCGCGCAGGCGGCACGGTGTGGTGCCGCAGACCTGGACGTGGGCCTTCTTGCCGACGGGAGCGAGCTGGAACATCGTGTAGAAGGTCGCGACCTCGAGCACGCGGATATAGGGCATGTCGAGCAGATCGGCGACGGCGCGGATCGCAGCTTCCGAGACCCAGCCCTCGTGCTGTTCCTGAACGCGCCAGAGGATGGCGATGACGGCCGAGGCCTGGCGTCCGGCCGGATATTTCGCGATCTGCTGCTTGGCGAAAGCAAGGTTCTCGTCCGTGAACGCAAAGCTCGCGGGTTGGACTTCCTTGGGCGCTAATCGGCGAACGGACATATCTTATCTCTCACTGCATACGGCGCGCGGTTTTCGCATTCAGGGCATCGATCCTGCCCTGCCAGAACGCGCTTGCGGTACCGAAAACGTTGTAGCCGACATGGGTCGAGACCTTGATGCGGTCGAGGATCGACAGCTCGGTCACGGTCTCCAGCCGGTTGGTGCGCGGATCGAGCACGATCAGCTTCAAGGGGGTCTGCTCGAGGATGAAGCGCGACACCGCATGCGAACGGTCGCTGCCGTGCTCCTCGCACATGATGACGCTGTCGGTCTGGAGC
The DNA here is from genome assembly GCF_015291665.1 of Bradyrhizobium sp. CCBAU 53338. Lineage (NCBI taxonomy): Bacteria > Pseudomonadati > Pseudomonadota > Alphaproteobacteria > Hyphomicrobiales > Nitrobacteraceae > Bradyrhizobium > Bradyrhizobium sp. CCBAU 53338. The sequence goes on along the minus strand of NZ_CP030048.1, from coordinate 3,709,216 downwards.
AGCCGGGCGCCGCCCTTGATCGCCTCGATCTCGACGCCCTCGACGTCGAGCTTGATCAGGTATTTGCCCGATGCCGAGACCTTGCCGTCGTCGATGAGGTTATCCAGCGCGAGCACCGGCACTTCCTCGCCACCATCCGACGGCGCGCCGGCGATGCTGAAGGCCTCGTGCTTGGTCCCTGACAGACGCGCGGTGCCGCGGGCAGCGCCGATCGCGCACTTCATGGTCTCGAAGCGATTGCCATTGACGCGGGCGTTGTTGGCGAGCTTCGGGTAGTTCTGGCCCGACGGCTCGATCGCGATCGCCTTGTGCGCGCCGAACGGCTTGCTCGACACCAGTACCGACCAATAGCCGTAGTTCGCGCCGCAATCGAGCAGCGTGTAGTCGACATCGATGGAGTCCGAGAACAGCAGCTCCAGCTCGTCTTCGTAGTTATAGGAGCGGTTGAGCAGCTTGCTCCAATAGCCGTCGCCATAGGGGAATTCGAACACGGCGTCCGGATTGAGCTTGATCGCGATGTTCCGCTTGGGCAGCGTCTTCGCCAGCAAATTGGCGCAGGCGATGTAGCCCATGTGCGAGAAGTGCGAGGAGATCTTCGATCCCGTCACCAGCGCCAAGGCAGCCGTCCGCTCCCACAGGTTGGCCCCTTCAAGGGCCCCCGAGGCACGGTCAAACTGGATTGGCGCCTGCGCCATCACCGATCGACCTCTCCGAACACGATGTCGAGCGAACCAAGGATGGCCGAAACGTCGGCGAGCAGATGGCCGCGGCAGATGTGGTCCATCGCCTGCAGATGGGCAAAGCCCGGCGCGCGGATCTTGCACTTGTACGGCTTGTTGGTGCCGTCGGAGATCAGATAGACGCCGAACTCGCCCTTGGGCGCCTCGACCGCGGCGTAGACTTCGCCTTCCGGCACGTGAACGCCTTCGGTGTAGAGCTTGAAGTGGTGGATCAGCGCTTCCATCGAGCGCTTCATCTCGCCGCGGCGCGGCGGGGCGACCTTGTTGTCTTCGACGACCACAGGCCCCTTCCCGTCAGGCGCATTCAGCTTCTGGATGCATTGCTTCATGATGCGCACGGACTGGCGCATCTCTTCCATGCGGATCAGGTAGCGGTCGTAGCAGTCGCCGTTCTTGCCGATCGGAATGTCGAAATCCATCTCGGCGTAGCACTCATAGGGCTGCGACTTGCGCAGGTCCCAGGCCGCGCCCGAGCCGCGCACCATCACGCCGGAGAAGCCCCACTCCCAGGCCTCCTTCAGCGGCACCACGCCGATGTCGACGTTGCGCTGCTTGAAGATGCGATTGGCTGTGAGCAGACGGTCGAGGTCGTCGACGACTTTGAGGAACGGATCGCACCAGGCCTCGATGTCGTCGACCAGCTTCTGCGGCAGGTCCTGATGCACGCCGCCGACGCGGAAGAAGGCCGCGTGCATACGGCTGCCCGAGGCACGCTCGTAGAACACCATCAGCTTCTCGCGCTCTTCGAAGCCCCACAGCGGCGGGGTCAGCGCGCCGACGTCCATCGCCTGCGTGGTGACGTTGAGAAGGTGAGAGAGAATGCGGCCGATCTCGCAATAGAGCACGCGGATCAACTGGCCGCGGCGCGGCACCTCGATGCCGAGCAGCTTCTCGGCGGCGAGGCAGAAGGCGTGCTCCTGGTTCATCGGCGCGACATAATCGAGCCGGTCGAAATAAGGGATCGCCTGCAGATAGGTCTTCTGCTCGATCAGCTTCTCGGTGCCGCGGTGAAGCAGGCCGATATGGGGATCGACGCGGGCGACGACTTCGCCGTCCAATTCGAGCACGAGGCGCAACACACCGTGGGCCGCAGGATGCTGCGGGCCGAAATTGATGGTGAAGTTGCGAAGCTGTTCAGGTTGCTCGTTCATGATCAGGCCTTCGGTTCCGCCTTCTCGTCACCGGGAAGCGGATAGTCCGCCCCTTCCCATGGCGAGAGGAAATCGAACTTGCGGAATTCCTGGTTGAGCCGGACAGGCTCGTACACCACGCGCTTCTCCTGGTCGTCGTAGCGGACCTCGAGGAAGCCAGTCAGCGGGAAGTCCTTGCGCAGCGGATGTCCCTCGAAACCGTAGTCGGTGAGGATGCGGCGCATGTCGGGGTGACCGACGAAGAACACGCCGTAGAGGTCGTAGGCCTCGCGCTCGAACCAGTCGGCGCCCGGGAACACCTCGATCAGCGACGGCACCTGCGTGGTCTCGTCGGCCTGGGCCTTGAGGCGGATGCGCGTGTTCAGGGTCGGTGACAGGAAGTGATAGATCACGTCGAAGCGCTTCTCGCGCGACGGATAGTCGGCGGCTGTGATGTCGGTGAAGTTGACGAAACGGCAGTTCGGATCGTCGCGGAGGTACTTGACCACCTCGACGATCTTGCCGGCCTCGACATCAACCGTCAGCTGGTTGAAGGCCACCTGATAACCGAGGGCCGCGCCCGGAAGCGCGCTCACGATCGTCTGCCCCAGGGCGTCGAGCTTGGCGTCGTCCATGACGTAAAACCTTAGCGTTCGATGGTGCCGGTGCGGCGGATCTTCTTCTGCAGCAGCAGCACGCCGTAGAGCAGCGCTTCCGCCGTGGGCGGGCAGCCCGGCACGTAGATGTCGATCGGCACGATGCGGTCGCAGCCGCGCACCACCGAGTAGGAATAGTGGTAGTAGCCGCCGCCATTGGCGCAGGAGCCCATCGAGATGACGTAACGCGGCTCGGGCATCTGGTCGTAGACCTTGCGCAGCGCCGGAGCCATCTTGTTGGTCAGCGTGCCGGCGACGATCATCACGTCGGACTGGCGCGGCGAGGCACGCGGCGCGAAGCCGAAGCGCTCGACGTCGTAGCGCGGCATCGACACCTGCATCATCTCGACGGCGCAGCAGGCCAGGCCGAAGGTCATCCACATCAGCGAGCCGGTACGGGCCCAGGTGATGAGGTCGTCGGTCGCGGCCACGAAGAAGCCCTTGTCGGACAGTTCGTGATTGACCTCGAGGAAGAACGGATCATTGGCCCCGACCGGCTTGCCGGTCGACGGATCCAAAATGCCCTTGGGGGCCGGCGCGATGGCCGGACCGGCGGACGTTGCAGGGTTCAATCCCATTCGAGTGCCCCTTTCTTCCATTCGTAGGCGAAGCCCACCGTCAGCACGGCGAGGAACACCAGCATGGACCAGAAGCCGGTCGCGCCAAGTTTGCCGAACGCCACCGCCCAGGGAAACAGGAACGCCACCTCGAGGTCGAAGATGATGAAGAGGATGGCGACCAGATAGAAGCGGACGTCGAACTTCATGCGGGCGTCGTCGAAGGCGTTGAAACCGCACTCATACGCCGACAGCTTTTCCGGGTCCGGCTGCTGGAAAGCGACGATGAAGGGCGCGATCAGCAGCACCAGGCCGATGATGGCAGCTACCCCTATGAATACGACGAGTGGAAGATAGTTCTGTAGAATGCCGCTCATTGACGAGCCCTTTTTCCCGCAGCCTCGGGACAGCCACGGATTCGTCCGATTTGGAATTATTCTGAGCCTTAGCGCAGTGCACCAATGGGCGCAAGACACGCTCTTTTCAGGCCCTTTGCTGCTCCCAGACCGGTGGAAATCCCGGAATCACCCCGCGGCTGGTATGAAGCAACTCGCCTGACGCGACAAGGGCGGCCGCGGTTTTGCAGGGCAGCAGTTCTGAGATTGCGGCGGACCGGCCACGGACGCTATTTGCCCCGGATCGTCGCCGAAAATGGCTAGGTTTCTTCGGTGCGGCGACGCACCCAAACCCAGGCAACGACCGCGACCGGGGCCCCGACTGTCACCCAGGCGACATACTGGCCGCTCCTTTCCCAGAGCAGCGCGGCCAGCAGACCCGTTATGGTCGCGGCCGCGAGCAGGCCAGGTGGCGCAAAAACACGTATCCACAGCCGCGCGCGGTCAGAGGAGCCATGCATCACGACGGAACCTGGGCTCGCCTGGCGAATGCGTCACGACGGCCGGGCACCTTCTTCCACCGTGCCAGCCGGAGATAGAGGCCGCTGCCGATCACGACGATGGTGAGCCCATCGAGCGCGGCCCAGATCACCTTGAGCGGCATGCCGCCATAATCACCGAAATGCAGCGGCTGCGAGATCAGCAGCGCCTGGAGATAGAGCGGCAGAGCCCTGACGTCGGTGACCTCTCCCGTTTCGCCGTCGAGCAGGACCGGCTTGAGCAGCCGGGCGGTCAAGGCCGTGTCCCCGCGCATGAAAGCTGCATAATGGTGCGAGGACGTGAACGGCGTGCCCGGAAACGCGATGAAGGCGACCTCCATGCCGGGCGCGGCCAGCCTCGCGCGCGCGACGACATCGTCGAGCGAGGCGAGATGTACCGGCGGCGGCTTACCGGCATAGGGCGCGACCATGCTGGCGAGCTCGGTCGCCTTCCACTGGCCCAGCATCAGCTCGGCCCAGGTGTTGACGACGCCGGTCAGGCCCACGACCAGCGCCCAGGCCACCGTCACCACGCCGATCAGATTGTGCCAGTCGAGCCAGCGGACCCGACGCGCGGCGCTGTTGCGAATGGTTGCAAAGCGCAGGCGGCGAGTGAACGGCCAGTACAGGACCACGCCGGAGACGATGGCGACCGCAAACAGCAGCCCCATCGCGCCGAGAAACAGCTTTCCGGCCTGGCCCGCAAACATGTCGGTGTGCAGCTTGAGCACGATCAGCATCGGCCCGACACCGATCGGCCCGAGCAACTTCGCCGAGACGGCGTCGAAGGCACGCACGGTGGCGTTGTCGGGCGCTCCGTCAGGCGCGCTGTTGGTGAAGGCTGTCACGATCCCGGGCTCGTCCTTGTCCCAGGAAACATACTGCAACACCTTGCCGGGATCGGCGGCGAGCGCGGCATCGGCGACGACTTGGGGCGTCGCGCGCGCCGCGCTCGCATGAGCTTCGGGCTGGGGGGCGTAGCCCAGGAGCTCATCAATCTCGTGATGAAAGATCAGCGGCAGGCCGGTCAGGCAGAGCAAGAGCAGGAACAGGGTCGAGACCAGGCTGGTCCAGGTGTGGACCACCGACCAGAGCCTGACCGTGCCCGCCTTCACAAAACCCTCCCCTCGCCGAGCCTCACCGTTCGCCTCACCATTTGTAGGAGACGCTCGCGGTGACGCGGCGGCGGTCGCCGTAGAAGCAGGACGAGGCCGAGGCGCAGCTCGCGACGTAGATCTTGTCGGTCAGGTTGATCACGTTGATGGCGGTGCGCCAGTTCTGCCATTCGTAGTGAACCGCGAGATCGCCGAGCACGACGGCGGGCACTTCCAGCGTGTTGGCGGCGTCGGCCCAGGACGAGCCGACGTAACGAACGCCGCCGCCGAAACCAAATCCATCCAGCGGCCCGTCCTTGAAGGTGTAGTCCGCCCATCCCGAGATCAGCATCTCCGGCGTGTTGGTCGGCGTCTTGCCGATCAGGGACTGATCGAGGTCCTTGCTGGTGAAGAGATGATAGGCGGTGAAGGCGCCGATCAGCTTCAGCTCCTTGGTGGCGTTGGCCACCGCTTCGAGCTCGATGCCACGCGAGGTCACCTCGCCGGTCTGGTTCTGCAACAGGACATTCGCGGGATCGGTGGTCGCCACGTTCTGGCGCTTCAAGTCGAACACCGACGCGGTGAAGTAGCCGTCAAATCCTTTCGGCGCGACCTTCACGCCGATCTCGGCCTGCCGGCCGGTCTCCGGCAGGAACAGCTGGTTCTGCGCGTTGAGGCCGATGATCGGATTGTAGCTCGTCGAATAGGAGACGTAAGGCGCGATGCCGTTGTCGAAATTGTAGATCAGCCCGGCGCGCCCGCTGAACTTGCTGTCGTCGCGCTGGCTCACAAGGGCGCCGGTATCACGCGCGGCCTGGGACGTCTCCACCCAATCATTGCGCCCGCTCAGCACCACCGTGAAATTGCCGAGCTTCATCTGGTCCTGAACGTAGGTGCCCGCCTGCTTCTGCGTGATCAGAAAGTTGCGGAACGGCGAGGTCGGCAGCGGAACCTCGGCGGCCCCGTAGGATGGATTGAGGACGTTGATCGAGGACACACCGAAGCCGAAGGCCTGATAGTCGTCGATCTGGTAGCCCTTCAGGTCCACCCCGAACAGCATGGTGTGCTTCACCGGACCGGTGTCGAAGCGATATTCGAGCTGGTTGTCGAGATCAGCCTGGTTGGCGGTGTCCTTCGCATACCAATTGTAGCGGCCGAGCGTCGCCGTATTGACATCGGTCCAGCCGCTGCCGACGTAGCCGCGATAGGTCAAGTCGACATGCGCAAAGCGCGCATTCTGCCGGAACGTCAGATCGTCGGTGAGACTGCGTTCGAACTGGTAGCCGAGCATCTCCTGCTCGCGCGTGAACTTGTCGACGCTGGGATCGCCGGCGAAGAAGCCGGTCGGAACCTTGCCGAACGGCGCGTTGGTCACCGTGCCCTGGTAAGGCAGGAAGTTGATGCCGCGGGTGTCCTGCTTCGAGGCCGAGGCCAGCACCGTGAAGGTGGTGTCGGCATCGGGCTTCCAGGTGACGGACGGCGCGATGAAGTAATTGTTGTCGGGCGTGAAGTCGACCTGCGTGCCGCCGTTCTGGACCTGGCCGACGACGCGGTAGAGCAACTGGCCATTGCCAGGCTGCGTCGCGACGGGACCGCCGACGTCGAAGCCCACATAGGCGTTGCCGAAATTGTTGACGCCGGTCTCGATGTAGCGAACCGGCTCGGTCGACGGCATCTTGCTGATGACGTTGACGATGCCGCTCGGGCTCGATCCGCCGTACAGCACGGCCGACGGACCGCGCAGCACCTCGACCCGCTCCATGTTGGAGGGCTGCAGCTTCCAGCTCGCATAGGAGGTGTAGAACAGCTGCATGCCGTCAAGGAACAGTCCGATGTCATCGGACTTGAAGCCGCGGATCAGCCACCAGTCGTTGCGGGTATCGGCCCCGAACGTGCCGGCGCGGACACCCGCGGTGTAGCGCAGCACTTCGTCGAGCTTGTTCGGCTTCTGGTCGCGGATCTGCTCGGCGCCGATCACCGACACCGCCTGCGGCGTCTGCATGATCGGCGTGTTGGTCTTGGTGCCGGACGAACTGCGGCGGGCGACATAGCCCTGCACCGGGCCGCGCGGATTCTCGACGACGCCGACATCGCGTTGCGGCTGCGGTCTTCGCTTGTTCGCGGTCTGCGCCTCTCGCTGCGTTCGCCGTGGCGCGGGTGCGGCGGTGCGACGACGCTGCTCGGGCGCTGCGATCGTCACCGGCGGCAGGCTCTGCGCACCATTCTGCACCGACGATTGTGCGGGCGATGCCTGCGGCATCAAAACCAAAGCAGACGCGGTCGACAATACGGCCGACCGCAGCATTCCAAGACTGTTCAACGCGCCACCCCAATGTGCATCTGATCGTCATGCCGCCTGTCCGGGACGGCATGCGTTGCGGTGACGCTTAGGGCAGCGCGCGCGATATCCCTAATTGAAAGGCTCTTAGAAGCACTCTTAGAGCGTCTCTTAGAGATGCTCCAAAATGTCGGGAGATGACATTGAATATCTCCTGGCGATCAGCGCGCAACCTTCTCGGCTTCGAGCATCGCTTCGGCAGTCGCGGTGAGACGATCGATCTGCGCGAGCAGCGTCTCGAGCTCGTCCTTGCTCAATTGCTCGAGCAGCATCCGATTGCGCTCCTGTGCGCCTTCGACGATGACATCATGCGCGGCGAGGCCCGCAGGCGTCAGCGACACCAGAACCTCGCGGCTGTCTTTCGGATTCGCAGACTTCGCAATCAGCCTGCGCGAGACCAACTCAGCCAGCGCACGGCTGATCTGGCCCTTGTCCTGACCGACGGCTTCGGCGAGCCGGGCCACGCTCATCGGCGGCCGCCGGCCGAGCGAGGCGACAAGCCCGAACTCGACCGAGGACAATCCGGCGAGACGCTTGTAGCGCAGGATTGCACCGCGCTTGAGCAGGTTCGCCAGCACCATCAGCCGTGATGACAGCATCACGGTGATCGGCGCAGGTGAATGATTGTCGCCCGCATCGGACGCGTCGTGCTGGTCCCTGCTCGATGTCTGGCTCATGGTCCACCTCTGCCAAGAAAGCCAACACGTGCCAAGTCTTCGTAGGGCCTTGGTAGCGCAACCTCCCCAACCTGTTCCGAATGCGATGAAGAGGCACATCGGAAGATCGTTGACATTGTCATCGAATTATCTTTCACTTGGTCGACGCACCGAAAACGACCCGGCCAACAAGGCCAGCGGCGGGAGGAACAAGCATGACGATCACCCAGCGGGATCGCGATCTCGGCACGGCCTATGCGATGAAGCCAGCGCACACACGCACCGAGCTCACTTCGGTCGTGCGCGGCACACCGATGGGCGAGTTGCTCCGCCGCTACTGGCACCCGGTCGGGCTCGTCAGCGACGCCACCGACACACCGAAGAAGGTGCGCGCTCTCGGTGAAGACCTGATCCTTTTCCGCGACAGGCTCGGCCGCGTCGGCCTGCTCCACGCCCGCTGCTGCCACCGCGGCACCACGCTCTATTATGGCAAGGTCGAAGAGGACGGCATCCGCTGCTGCTATCACGGCTGGAAGTTCGACACCGAGGGCCATTGCCTGGAGCAGCCTTGCGAGCCCGACGGCGGCCAGTTCAAGGACAAGGCGCGCCAGCCCTGGTACCCGGTCGAGGAGCGCTACGGGCTGATCTTCGCCTATATGGGCCCGGCGGAGAAACGCCCGGTGCTGCCGCGCTACGAGTGCCTGGAAAACATGGACGACGGCGAGTTCGTCGAGGCCGATGATTCCTCGATCGGCGGCGGCGGCCCTGCGGTCATTCCCTGCAACTGGCTTCAGCATTTCGAGAACGTGGTCGATCCCTATCACGTGCCGGTGCTGCACGGCTCGTTCTCGGGACCGCAGTTCACCAACATGATGGCGTCGATGCCGGAGGTGAAGTTCGACAAGACGCCGCGCGGCATTGCCGTGCGCTCGATCCGCAAGCAGGATGACGGCAAAGTGTTTTATCGCGTCACCGAAGCCGCCCTCCCTACCTTGCGCGTCGTGCCGAATCCGCGCGTCGCACAGTTCGCCCGAGTGGAATCGATCGGCTGGACACTGCCGATCGACGACACGTCTTTCCGCATCTACGTTGCCGGCCGCGTCAAGAATGCAGGCGACATCGGCCGCATGCGCTCGAAATTCAACGGAAAATTCTGGTGGGACATGACGGAGGAAGAGCACCAGCAATTCCCCGGCGACTACGAGGCCCAGGTCGGCCAGGGTCCGGTCACGGTGCATTCCGAGGAGCATTTCGGCCAGAGCGACCGCGGCATTCTGATGATCCGGCGCATGCTGGCAGAGCAACTGGAAGCGATGGAAGCGGGCCGTGACCCGATCGGCATCTCCTTCGACGCCAACGTGCCGCAAGTGGAGTTCGAAGCGGGGAATTACATCCGCGAAGGCTAGACAGCCCGAACGAGGGCTGAACAACGACAACAACAAAGACAATTGGGGGAAGCGATGGTCGATGTGACGTCACAGATGTCGGTGCAGGCGACCGCCGCGGAGAAACCCGCGGCGCGGCGTTATTACGTGCTGGGCCTGCTCACCATCATCTACGCGCTGAACTTCCTCGACCGCACGATCTTCAACGTCCTGATCGAGCCGATCAAGAAGGAGTTTCACCTCAGCGACACCATGATGGGCCTGCTCGCGGGCTTCGGCTTCGCGCTGTTCTACTCCCTGCTCGGCATTCCCATCGCGCGCGTCGCCGACCGGCTCAACCGCCGCAACATCGTGGCGCTCGCCTTCGCGTTCTGGAGCGCGATGACGGCGCTGTGCGGCGCCGCCTCGAGCGTGACCTCGCTGGCACTCGCCAGAATTGGCGTCGGCATCGGCGAGTCCGCAGGCTCCCCCGCCTCGCAATCGATCGTCGCCGACCTCTTTGCCAAGAACGAGCGCCCGCGCGCGCTCGGCATCTACGCCATCGGCACCTATCTCGGCGTCTTTCTGGGCTATTTCGTCGGCGGCTACGTCAACCAGCACTATGGCTGGCGGATGGCCTTCTATGTCGCCGGGGTGCCGGGCATCCTGCTCGCCTTGGTCGTGTGGCTGACCATCTCGGAGCCGAAGCGCGGCGCGATGCAGGAAAGCTTCGTGCCTGAACCACTCGGGGCTACGCTCCGCTTTCTCGCCTCGCAGCAAAGTTTTGTCATCGTGCTGATCGGCTTCTGCCTCACCACCTACACCAATTACGCAACCGCGGCCTGGATCCCGCCGTTCCTGGCGCGCGTGCACCATCTGTCGAGCGCCGAGATCGGCACCTATGCGGGCACGTTCAAAGGCCTCGCCGGCATGGCCGGGACACTGCTTGGCGGCTTCGTTGTGGCGCGAGTGAGCCGGCGCGACGACCGCTGGAATCTGTGGGCGCCGGCGATCACCTCTGGCCTCGCCGGCCCCGTCTTTGCGCTCTGCATGCTGACGCAGGACTTCAAGATGATGGTCGCGATGCTGGCGCTGACCTCGTTCCTGGTCGGCTTCCATCTCGGGCCGATCTTCGCGATCGCGCAGACGGTGGCAAAGCCGAGCATGCGCGCGCTCGCCTCCGCCCTGATCGCGCTCACCGCGACCTGCTTCGGCCAGGGCGTCGGCCCGCTCGCCGTCGGCGTGGTCAATGACATGCTGAAGGGCAGCTACGGCGCGGACGCCGTGCGCTATTCCCTGCTCTCGGCGGCAGTCACGACCACGCTCGGCGCCCTGCTGTTCGTCTGGGCGGCACGGACCATCCGCGCCGACATCAACCGCGCAAGCTAGGAGCGCCTAGACGCTCATGAAAGCGAGCATGTCCGCAATCAGCCTCTCGCCATGCGTCAGCGGCAGCGGGTGCGGCGCGCCCTCGTAGACAACAAGCTTGCTGCCTTTGATCAGCTTCGCGGTCTTGGCACCCGTCAATTGCAGCGGCGCGCTGGCATCCTTGTCGCCGTGGAGGATCAGCGTCGGGCGGTCGATCCTGGCGGCAGCCGCGCGCAGATCGGCGAACGCGATGGTCTTGCGGCATGCCAGCGCCACCGGCAGCGGCACGCTCAGCATCATCTCGCGGATCCAGGTCCGCGTGATCTCCGGCGTATCTGATGTGAAGAACGGCGCTTCGTTGGCCGCGATCCACTTCGCGAAGTCGCGTGCGACGGCCGCATTGTCGGCCTCGATCATGGCCTTCGGGACCGCGTCTGGATTGTCCTCGGTCTTGACCAGGAACGGCGTCGTCGGCGCCACCAGCACCAGCTTTGCGATCCGGTCCGAGCCGTATCGCGCCAGGTAGTTCACCGCCTCGGTCGTCCCCATCGAGAAACCGACTAGCGTCACATCGCGCAGGTCGCGCGCCTCGATCACGGCCGCAACGTCGTCGGTCAGCGTGTCCAGATCATAGCCTGCAGACGGCATCTCTGAGCGACCGTGCCCGCGCCGGTCGGGCGCGATACAGCGGAAGCCTCTTTCGTTGAGGGCCGCAATCTGGCTGCCCCAGGTGCTGGCATCGAAGGTCCAGGCCGTCAGCAGCAGCACCGGCTTGCCGCTGCCCCAGTCCTGCACGAACAGCCTTGTGCCGTCCCCGGCCGTGACAAACGGCGATCGGGCAACCGGCTGGGCTGCGGGCGCGCCGGCACCCGACGCCGCCGCCAAGGCGGTGCCAAGCAACGTGGCTTCGAGGACATTTTGACGGTTCATCGTGCTTCTCCCTTGCCGGATCGCTCGGCCTGACGGTGGCGGCCGACGAAAACGATCATGATGAAGGGGTGCGGCCGCCGCGATTACGCGGCAGGTAAGGCCGCCCGGGGGCGGACGATGAAACCAGCCAAATCGCAAGATGAAACCATTTTGCGGAACCCGCGAAACGATCCGGAAACAGATGCTCCTTAAGACATGAGCCTACAGACGGCGCCAAAGCCCGTCGGGAGGCTTCGATGAACCACTCAATTCACTCTGCAGATCGGGGTACCCACCTGAAGATCGTGGTGGTGGCGCTGGTGGCCGGCATCGCAGTCGCCGCCTTCGGAATTGCAGCCCGCACCAATGCCGATTTCAGCCAGACCGCCCAGTCCACCCATGTGATCAAGGCCGGCAAGCCGGTGGTGATCACGAGTTCGGGTATGTCCGAATTCCGCTAGTCGCGGGGAAAAGGTCCGGTTTGAGACGAACGGCCGCCTAGGGGCGGCCTTTTGCTTTTGGCCAGAGTCTCAAGAGCTCAGGCCAAGCCATTGAATCAACGAGCCTGAGCGGCGCAATAGTCCCGCCAGAACTGGCGGTAGGCCGCCTCCACGTGGCGGGTGTAGGTGACGCCATTGCCCGCCGCCGAGGCGGCGATCCGGGCCGGCAGCTCCTGCCGCAGCGCGGCCAGCCCGGCCGGGTCTGCCGCAAATCGCTTTGCGACCGCGATGTAGGCTTCGTCGTTCTCCACGACCCAGTCGTCCAGCCCGATCGCCTTGACGATGCCGCCGGCCGCCCGTGCCGAGGTCGTCCGGCCGAGCTTGGCGATCACGGGCACGCCCATATGGAGGGATTCCCAGGTACCCGCGCCGCCGTTCTGCGGAAACGGGTCGAGCGAGATGTCGATCCCTGCATATTCCCCAAGATGCTCCTCGCGAACACTCGCCCCGAGGCAGACCAAGCTATCGGGGCTGACGCCCTGTTCGACAAAACGGGCGATCAGGCCGTCGCGGAGTCCGGTGTCGTCGAGCGCAGTGTGCTTGATGACGAGCTTCGATCCCGGCAGCTCCAGCAGCAGCCGTGACCACACCGGCAGCACCTCGTTCGAAATCTTGTCGATCCGGTTGAAAGTGCCGAAGGTGACGTAGCCATTGCGCAGCATCGGCAAGTCCGGACGGTACAAAGCCGGTGCGGGCTCCGACATCGTCAGCATGCACGGCAGATCGTGGATCTGCTCGGCGAACTCCGGCCGCGCGCTTTCCGGAATCGCGACCGGGTCCGCAAAGATATAGTCCATGGTCTTCAGGCCCGTGCCGGTCGGCGCCCCCCAGGCCGAGACCTGGATCGGCGCTGGCTTGCGCGAGAACATCCCGAGGCGAGCGCCGGCAGAATGACCGGAGAGATCGACCAGGATGTCGATCCCATCGGCCTCGATGCGATCCCCCAACTGTTCGTCGGTCATCGATACCGCATCGACCCAGCGGTCCGCGAACGAGCGGAATTCGTCGGTCATCTCGTCCTGAAGCGGAGATGACGAATAGCAGACGATCTCGAAATGGGCGTGATCGCCGTGGCGCAGCACCGGCATGAAGATGTACGCGGCCGAGTGGCGCCTGAAATCGGCTGAGACGTAGCCCACAACCAGACGCCTGTCGGGATCGAGGTTGCGCGGCTGAAGCCTTCGTGGCGGAATCCTGCCGCCGATGTTGTCCCACCAGTATTTGCGCGCGGCCTGCAACATCGCGAAATCAGCTTCGGGCAGGAAGTCGAGCGCGAAGATCTTCCTGTTGATCGCATCCTCAAAGTCGGGCTTGAGCTCCAGCGCCCGATCGAAATGCTCGAGCGCGGTCGCAATTTCGCCGAAGCTGGCGAAGCACGATCCCATCAAGCTGACCGCGATTTCCGACTTTGGATTCTGCTCGAGCAGCTTCTGGCAGGCCGCCATCGCCTGTGTCGGCTTGTGCAGCAAGAGACTGACGAGTGCCTTTTCGCGTAGCGCCAGCTCGAGCGTCGGCGCAAGCGCGAGCGCCGCCTCGACATCGCGTTCGGCTTGTTCGAGGCGCATCAGCCGGAGATGGAGCCGCGCCCGATGGGCCAGGACCTTGGCGTTGTTCGGCTTCATCGCCAGGGCGGTGTTCAGGGCAGCTTCCGCGTCGGCGTAATTGCGCATCTCCAGCAAGGCCATGCCGCGGCCGGCCAGGGCCTCCTGATGGTTCGGCTGAAACGCAAGTGCGCGCTCGAAGCTCTGCAAGGCTTGCTCGGAGTGCCAGATCCGCAGCTCGACCATGCCGCGATTGCAATAGGCGTCGGCATAGTCGGGCTTCAGGCGGATGGCGCGCTCGTGCAGTCCGATCGCCTCCAGCGGCAGCGCCAGATGCATCAGCGTGTTGCCGAGATTGGTCAGGGCCATTGCGAAGTTCGGATTGAGCGCGATCCCCTTCTCCTGGCAGGCCCGGGCGTCCTCATAGCGCTTGAGGTCGAACAGCACCGTGCCGAGATCGCAATAGACGTTGGCCGCGCGCGGGCTGACCGCGATCGCTGCGCGCAGGACCTGCTCGGCCTCGTCGAGCCGCTTCGGATCGGCGCTGAGACAGACCCCGAGCAAATGCAGCGTGTCGAATTGATCCGGAAGCACCTCGAGGATCCGCCGGCACAGCGTCTCGACGTCGGCGAGCCGCCCGTTGGCATAGGCCTGATGGGCCGCCGCCAGCGCGGCATCAGCGTCCTTCTTGAATTTCTTCTGGAGCCTTGCGTTCTGGAAGGCGCGCGAGCCGACGGTCAAGCCTGATGTCCCCGGAAATTGCCTGTGGAGCTTGTAACACCATTGATTGATTCGGAGCCCCGAAGCCGTCGCCCGGCCGTAGCGATACGGTCCCGTTCCGCTTCCAACAGGCGTTTGGCCCCCCGTGAACGCAACGTCCTTGACTTCACCATGTCCCCCCTTTAAGTCCCCCCTCGTTCCGCGCGGACATCAACGCGTCACGCGGGAGTAGCTCAGTTGGTTAGAGCGCCGGCCTGTCACGCCGGAGGTCGCGGGTTCGAGCCCCGTCTCTCGCGCCATTTTTGGCAACATCTTCAATCACTTCCAGATACCTAGTTTCTCTCGACATTCGCTGTTCCAACCTTCAGGGCCGGCGCGTTCCAACTTTTGCGCCCTTTTTGTTCACTCAACGCAATACTCGGCGCCCCTTTTTCCTGGCTTCAGCAACGGCCTTGATGGTCGCCGCGTTGACCGGGACATAGGTGGCGAACAGGGTGTTCGAGACGCTCAGGGTGTTGCCCATCGCGTGAGCCAGCGCCGCCGGCGTGGCGTCGCCTGCAATGGCCTCGACGGCGCCGGATCGGCGGAAGTCGTGCCCCAGCATCCTGCGCTCCAGCTGGCCGAACTCAGCCGCTCGAACCGTCCGGAAATCGTCGCCTAGGGTATCCTTGCTGTAGGGCTGGCCTGAGCGGTTCCGGAAAATGTAGGCGTCGCGGGTCAGCTCGGTGCCGAGCTTCTCCAGATAGGCCTCCAGAAGCCGCATAGACCGCGCGCTGAGCAGGCCACCAACCGGCACACCGGTCTTGCCGCGCTCGGTAAAGAACAGCGTCCCCGGCCCCGCCGTCGCGACCTGAGAGGCGCGCAGGGCGCGCACATCGCCGGGACTCATCTGCGTGTCCCAGGCGACGCCCATTGCCGCAGCGAGGCCATAGTAGCCCATGCGCCACGCTCGCTTGGCTAACCGGGCGATCTCGCCCTCGGCCCATTTCGCTGAGCGGCCCTTGGGAGCGGAGTTGCGCACCGCCAGCGACGGATCGTCGTCGCGCGTGCAAAAATGGAGCGCTGCTGCGACCTTCCACATTGCGCGCCAGATCTTTAGAGCCCGATGCGCCTCCTGTAGTGATACGGTCTCCTCGACGTACTTCCGCCAGGCTGAGACATCATCCAGGCGAACTGTTTTCGGATCGACATCGCCGAAGACTGGCTTGATGCGCTTCCAGCCGCGCCACCAGTCCTCACGCGTTCGTTTCGCCTTGCGACTCCATTCCTCGGTCTTGCGGTATCTTCTGAATGCATCGCCGAGAGACCGAGGTGGATAGACGGTCAACTCCTCCGAATTCTCGAACGACAGATTTTGAGCCGAGACCATTGCCGGCGACGGTGACGCGCCGGACCTCGTCTGATCCCAGCGCCGATTCCATTCCTCGGCAACGGCCCATGCACCAGGCCCATCAGGACCGCACGGCACTGATCCGAAACCTAGCGACTTCATCCTGCGTGTCGGCTGCCAGAAGCCCTTGCCGCGCTTCACGACGTAGTGTCGGACCTTCACGCTGGTCATGACTTCCCCCTCAGAGCCGCAAGTCTGTCTTCAACTACGGTCGAGGCATCTCGGGCGGCAAACTCGCCGCGGCCACCATAGAGATGCGGATGTCGAAGCCGACGCCACGCATCGATCGCGTCGAGGTCAAAATTCCCGGTGTCTGGATCTGCTTTCGGGAAGCCGCGCGAAAGCAAGTTCGGCAGAGCGACGATGAATGCTTCCATTGTCATGCCCATGCGACGCGCCGCGACATGATCGGGCACGTCCCCTGGGATGACATGGAAGCGGCGCGACATCAGGCGGCGCCCCTCTGCTCGACTTCCATCATTAGGCGGATGGCACGCACGATTTCGTAGTTTTGCGAGCTGCAATTCTTGTGCGCCTGACCGGCGAGCCAAGCCTTCATGTCGCGCGGGATTCTCAACATGACGCGCTCGATGTCTTCCCGTCCCATCATTTTGCATTCTCCTTGTCGTCAGGGTGGCAGCAAATCAATGCGGAAACGCTAGTTCTCTTCCGGACCCGGGTTCAACCCCATCTAACTCCGGGCGATGACGGATGCCGTCACTGCACTGCAAACAGCGCCACGGCGCGCCTGACGATCTCCGCGAGGTTTACGATCGCCAAGACCGAGGCCGCATCCGTCACGGCGTCCCACTCGTTGCCAGAGGCGCTAGATTGCAGCCCCTCGCCCGCAATCAGAATGATTTTTCCCTGAGAGTCGATTTCGACGCGCTTCACGCTCAATCCACCCAGCCGCTGCGCCTTTCAGCGCCTTGGTGACATCACCCTGCTTGAACGTCTGCGCGCCCCTGGACATTAGTGACCCCCGCCCTCTTCCAGCAGCGATAGGATTGTAGTTGCTGAGTCCCATATGTCGCCCTGGCCCGCATCCTTCATGGTGCTCAATAGCCAGGCCACCGTCTCGGAGCCCAGACGGGCCGAAATCGCCTTCGCCGCTGCCTCGTATTTCTCTCGCCGCACTCTCGCCGCCTCCTCACGAGCAGCTTGCCCCGCCTTCCAGTCGCGGTTGGCCTTAATGGAGGCCGCTCGTTGCTTTTGCGTCGCCTCCTTTTTCGCCGCGACGAACTGCTTGGTCCGGGCGTTGATGATCTCGGTCTCGACATCTATCTCAGAGACGCGCTCGCCCCTGGAGAGGCGGTCAATGACATTCGCGACGGCGGGCGGCGGGGCACTCTTAGCAGCAAGCTTGTAGGCGACGGCCGGCGCCAAAAGCGAAATGAGTTCGGTTTTCCCCTCGGCGAGCCGAGCGGCGCCCATGTAGTTTTGGGCTGTCTTGTCCGAAAAGCCGCATTCGGACTCGATCCAGCGCGCGAAGCTGCCGTGTGGTAATTTTTGCTTCGCCGCAATCAAGTCGTTGCCGATCTCGATGATCGACGCCATCACGGACTTGTTCAGCTTACGGATGCGAGCAGCCTGCGCGCGCAGGACGGTGGTTTCGACCGATGGCATATCACCATAGTCAAACGCTCTCGGCGTGAGATCATTCACGCCAAGAATTGCCGGCTCAGTTCGGGTCGCGGCGAGATGCATAGAGACAGACCTAACCAATTCGCACCTTGCGAGAGCGTCTCTTCACAGTTGGCGCAGATCTCGCTCTGTCGCTTTCAGTAGCTCTGGCGGCTTCGTCCATCGCGTTGAACTGCTCGATCCAACGGCGCCAATCGGGCAGCACCTTTTTCTGAACCTGCATGATGAGTTCGCCGACGTTCACAATAAGGGCTGCGCCAAGGCTCGGATTGAATGCTTTTAGTGGAATACCGAAATCGGTCTCCTCGCCCCGTCGAGCATATATTTCGACTGCATACCCTAGCTTATTGTATTCAGACTCAAGGTGCTCTACCTCGCTATTGCCCTCAGAGAGGGCTGTCGCCGGCGCACTTGGTTTGCGGTGAATTATAGCGGTCGCACCGTATACGAACTGCGTTGCGTCATGCCGCCGCCCCGCCTTGGCAATCCCCAACGATAGCTTGAGATCAATCAGCATACCCACAGCAAGGGCCATCGATGGCTCAAAGCCAAGCGTGATCATCTCTTGAGCAAATCTGATGATGAGCACAGCCTTTTTTGAATAGAGCCGAGCACCACCCTTTCCGGGATTTGATTTTCCGGAAAAGTCTAGCAGACCACGGTTGGCCCAATTCTGCAGGGAATGCGCAGCAATGCCTGTAAGTCGGCAAACGTCTTTTGCCGCGAACTCCAGCCTATCGTTTTCGTGCAGCGGCCAAAGCCACCGAAAATCTGACAAATCCGTCGTCTGCATCTGACAATCCTACGGTGGCGCGTCGAGGGGGAGTTTCGCTCGAACATTTGGAAGTGTCAAATGATATTTGCTGCCAAGTGAATAATTTCCAATTCGGTACAATAATGTGGCCCGCCAGCGTGAACCGGCGGGCCTTTTGGGGGCTTCCACAGCTCGTTAATGCAGATGCGCGCGAGCGCGATTGGCTTCTGCACCAAAGGCGATGATGCAGCGTATCATCCCAGCGACGTTGTGCACCCCGAGCCTGCGATAGGCATTTTGCCGGTGAGACTCGACGGTGCGGTGCGAAAGCTCCAACTTTCTCGCAATCTGCTTGCTTGTGAGGCCTTCGACAATGAGCCGGATAACCTGATGCTGGCGCTTGGTAAGCTTTGCCTTCATGGCTCACCCCTCCCTGCTGGTAGGATCAAGGCGTCCGCCGCTCGCTCGGTTGAGGAGGTTCTGGACCGTCATCGCGAGATCACGGACCTCGTGCATTAGTTGGTGCATGCCACTGACGGCATTTTCCGCGTCCGGGCTCGCCAATAGCACCCCTAGCATGGTGGCGTAGTTGAAGATGGTCCGCGCGCATTCGAATGCGTTGGAAAGATCGTTGAGGCTCGCCTCCGCGTCGGGCGAGATGTCGCCAGAGGGCTCTGGGCGTAGTTCTGCAATGGCTTGCATGGGTGGTTCTCTGGATCATAATCCGGTTTTTCAGGACCGGAGTGCCAGTGGGCAGCACTGGCGCCGGGAAGCTGAAAACGCCGCCAGAGACGACGCGCGACGGCCTTCCCCTTGCGGGTCTTGTATAGCCGCCGCCTTCCCGGCATAGTGCTGCCGTTCACGCTGGCGGCTAACCAGCGCGTCTACGTCTCGATGGCGACAGTTGATCCCGGCAAGGATCGCCCTGCCATCGCCCTGGTGCCAAACAGCCCCGGCAAGGGCTTTCAGCGGGAGTTTTCAGGCTCCGCCTGCACCGTATTCCTGATTTGCAGTGATTGCCAAGCCCCTCTGGGGCGGCTTTCGCGCGCCTAGTCCCAGAGGCTGCGGGTCACGTAGTCGCCTCGGGTGCCGTGTCCGTCATCAAACATGGCTTCGTCCAGCGATACGAGCGGGCTGTTGCCAAACTTTGCGAATTTCCCTGGATGCTGCCGATCGTAATCCTTCAAAAACCACCTGATATGCTGTTTCAGTTGGCCTCGATCTAAACGACCCTCAATCAGTTCGACGAAGATCGATTGGACCACGTCGTCTTTGCCGGGGAAGCCATCGGGTATCAGCCCGGGGATTACATGAGCATCAGCGGGGTCCCATTCGTATCTGAACGTTCCAGACGCGACGGCCGATATTGGATTGCGCCGGCAAACTCTGGTTTCGATCGTGTCCAGCACAAACTGATTGAATTCAGGATTTGCTCGGCGATAGCGATAAAAAACCGAAGGATGGATCAGTATCAATGTTCGATCGTAGTAGTTGCCGCTTCCCGGTGGACGGCCGTGGATGATCTGGTTGATCGTGGCTCCGTTTCGCAAAGCAGCCGATGCTTTTTCGATTTGCCCTGGCTCGAGGATGCCGGCCGCAGCGTTTCGACGCCTATCGCACCCGCGGCAACCTCGACAAATGTAGCCGTATCTATGGTACGTATATCTTAGATCCAGCGAGTGGCCGTGTTTACAGCATAGCTTGTACAGTTTGGGGGACTTGAGCGCGTCCGCCGCCTTTTCGTTGATTTTGGCAAGACGCCTTGCTTCGATCGCCCAAGCAGGGTGCAATTCGCAATGCTTCTTGAAACGTTGTGGCGTAACCAGAGCCGGCCCACATCGTTTATTGCCGGACGTGATCCTTCGTAGCGTCTCGCCTGCTGTTAGCCGCCGCATGAACTCGGCGGCGAGGTCTTCGGTCATGCCTGGAGGGACACCCATCCACTTCCGGCGCGCCGCGCTACGCTCCTCATGTGAACGGAATTTTTGGACACGGGACATGCTCGCCTCCACAAAGCGCGGAAATGCGCTGCGGAAGGGCGCGCCTGAGTCGGGGCGAGCCAAAGGCTCAAGAATGACAATTCACCGATTTGATAGGCACCACGAGGAATTGTGGCCCGTGATCGTTCCCAGCCACCAGCAATCGACAATTTGACTCTCACGGGCTCCGCGCTTCGATAGCGCCCATGACGAGACCGCCCCGACGCAATCGCACCGAACCTGATGGCCGCCCGCTCAAGATTACGCTTGGCGACCTGCGATCAACGGGCGTGCGCGACCTGATTGTGTTCTGCGAGGACTACAGGTGCAGCCATAACGTCAAACTCCCAGCCGAGTATGTTGACCGATGGCCGGACGCGCTCCGGATTTCACAGCTTGAGCCGCGGTTCGTCTGCACGGCTTGCGGCACGCGCGGGTCCAACATTGTCGCCGGCAGCAACGGCACCGAGCAAGCGATCTTGCCGAGAAAGAATAGCCGGCCGTGAATTGAGAATCGCCTATACGATCGGCATCAATTTGGCTGGGGCTGATCCATGAACATGAAAAGCGAGCGTCCCTATTCCGACCCCGAGGCCGCGGCTCGCAAGCTGATCGAATTGACCAAGATGATAGAGGCGGTTCAGGACGGTCGCATCCATATCGAGAAGATCAACGCACCGTTCCTATCGAAAGACGGCTGCAAAGCCACCGGGTCTGAATTTAGCGCCAGCATCAAGCACGCCATAGAGCGAGGTGGATCGAGCTGCACGAGAGCGGCACCTACGTCCGAATATTGACGCCAGGCGACACCCTCTCAGGCTGACCATCCGAATGCCGGAAGCGCCCTACTTGATTGGGTTTTTGACGTCTTCTCGCCACGGGTCGAGGTCGTGCCCCTTCAATTCATTGCCGCAGTTTATGCACTCGTAAGTGCGCTCGCGCCAATCGAGGTGCTTATCGGCCGACAGCATCGCAAAGCCACACCGCGGGCATTTAAGCATCATGGGTTCCGGCATAGTGCGCTGGGTAGTTGTCGGAACTACGCAGCGCAACCCCGTGCAATTCCGGGCCTAGCCAGCCGTTTGCCTACTGGGAAATTTACGGGTGGTCATAGGAACGGTCGATGGGTTGCCAGGTTTTCCCTTCGCCCTTCGCCGCCATGAAGGGCAGACCCCACTGGCCCCAGCTCCATACGAGCCCCCCTGCCCCCGGAGCTGGGGCCAATTTGATCATATGTTATTGCGCACAATTTGAGCGCGAGGAATGCTGAGCGAGTGCGCGCCGTTTGATTCGGCTGCGCCGAAACGGCTCCAGCGAAATTCCCGGCCAGCCCCGGATTGCGCTTGGGGCCGTTTTCGGCTTCAATCGCATGCGGTAAGAGCCGGTCCGCTACCACCCCTGCAGTCTTCCCCGCCTCGCGTGCCGCCCCTCAAAAAAGGGGTGTGCCCCCCTGTTACCGCCGTGAGATTGTCGCCAGAATTGGGGTACGCGGTAGCTACCTGGGCTGAAGCGGAGTCGGACGCTCTAGCCCGCTCACAAAGCGATAAGTCGCCACACCAACGGTAATTTCCCACAATGCTCGTAGCATCGAAACAAAGGCGCGAAAGTTCATCTATGGCGTTTGGGACTCGGAATGTGAGCGTGGTTGGCTTCGTCAATTTGCTCGCTCTGTCAGTCCCGCTCGTCGCCGCCACCATCACACTTTTTGCTGAACCGACGACTTGGGTAGATCTGATCTTTGACGACGCATACTATTATCTCGGAGTTGCATCGAATTTAGCTGTGAATTTGCGGAGCATGTTCGCGCCGCCGCTCGACACAAACGGATATCAGCCACTCTGGATGGCCATTTTGGCGGCCGCTTCATTTTTGGTCCGCGGCGATCATCACGCTCTCGCCGTCGTACTGCATCTGCTGATTTTCTGTGTCATCGGCACGTTTATGTTTCTATCGTCTCGGATATACGGAAAGGCTTGGCCTGCCGCATTGACCACGATCGCATTTCCAATGGTCTCATCTTCAGGATTGGAAACCGTCCTATGCCTACCAATTGCACTTCTGTATTTCCGATCTGATGGTTGGCAACGCGGAACATTTGCGACCCTTCTGTTCCTGGCGAGACTCGATGCGGTTGGTCTGATCATCGGAAGAGAGATTTTTCAATTCGCGATCGATAGACGGATCGACTATCGCTCGAACCTTCTTCTCGCGTTCGCCATCCTCACCTATCTTTTATTGAATTACACTTTCTTCGGTACGCCTCTTCCGATCTCTGGTTTGGCAAAAGCCGTTGGAAATAGACTTGGCCAAAATTTCCAGGCAGGTTTGGATATACTTAGATGGGCCATTGCGCCGACTTTAGCATTGGTCATCGTTTCGCTAGCCCCACGTCGCGCTGCCAACCTCAAGCATAAGCAAGAGATCAGCATTTGCATGTTTGCGATCGCTGCGTCTGCCGCTTACTACAGCATCTTTTCAGGTTGGCATATCTGGCATTGGTACGCCTGGCCTGTTGCTCTCCTTTTCTATTTTACTCTTCTGGTACTTTCGGAAACGAAGCCTGGACCACAAAAATGGATGGCAGTTTTTGTCTTGGTGTTGGAAACGCTATGGTCAAGCTCTGAATATTTAGTCCGCTACAACGCACCAATTCTAGCTGCCGCACACCTTCAAAATAAAACTCCCTCTTGGGGCGTCGCCAATGTGATCGAAGCAAGGCAGGCAGATAGCAACGCTATATTCGCGATGGGGGATCGAGCCGGAAGCTTTGGCTATTTTCTGCCCGCCGGGAGCCGCCTCATCCAAACAGAGGCAATCGTAGCGAATGTCGCCTACCTTAATGCAATTGTTGCGGGAAGAGTGTCTGAATTTCTTGCAGACGAAGGCGTAACAGACCTTGTAGTCGATCGCGGTAAATATTGGCTGCAAGACGGGGTTTATGCTGTACCTGAACCGATTCAAGCACTCTCTGCGCGTCTGGGCGTGACGCTGTTCTGTTTTCCGGCGAGCGCTATGATTGCACCCCTCAAGGAAAGACCGGCAAGGAAAATATTCAAATTCGGAGAGAGAACTACATGTCCGGATGACGCGAAAGACCGATTTGCAAAGCTAGTAAATACCTATGGGGGGATTCGCCGTGAAAGCTTGGGGCATCCCTAAATCGGCGCGACCACACCGAGACGCCGACACAGCGACAATTTGGTCCATTGCCCAAAGCGCTGCTCGTTGCCGGAGATCGCCTCCTGAATTACATTTTTGAACGCAGGCCCGAACCTTGAGCCCTTCTCGATGGCTTCTGGCAGACGATAAGCCGGTATTGTCATCGGCCGGCCACCGAGAGTTGCTTGGCGCCGGATTGGAGCGCCTGATAGACGGTCCTTCCGATCGCGTTGGTGTCAACCTGTCCACCGCCGCTATTGATGGTGATCCCTCCGAGATTGATCGTGACGTTTTGCGTGGCGTTGCCGAGGCTCTGACCAGGACGCCGCACCGATAGCAACTCGCCCGACGCGACCGGCACAGTCACCGTCATATTGTCGTTGGCGCTGTAGCCACCGGGGATGGTGATCTCCCCGCCCGTCGCCATGCCCTGCGAGCGGAAGCCGATATGGCTCGTCCTCGGGTCTTGCGAATAATACGGCGACAGCAGACTTTGGTTTGTGCTGTTCAAGCTGTCGGTGGACTTTGTTAGGCCATCGATCGAACTTTGCAGATTGATGATGGCCTGATCGCGGGCGACGGTTTCGGGTTGGGATTGAAGCCACGCAAGTTCATCTTGCAGATTGGCGGCCTTGACGGCGTTGTCGCCGGTCATTCCATTTTTGATCTGATAGAGGGAATCCACACTCTGAAATTGTTGTTGCGCGTCTACTCCAAACCGCTTTGCAACGTTTATCGCAGCATCAATACCTCCGTTGCGGAGCGCCTGAGTTATTTGCGCTTCCTGGACAGCACTGATGTCTGGGCTCTTCGACGCATTTGACCAGGCTTGATCGAGCGCGCTTCCGGAAAGTAGCCCGCTGTTCGCCAGAGATTGAACCCCCTGCTGCTGCCAGTTGTAGGACTGGTATCCGCTTTCTGCGTAAGCGCTATTGCCCTCGATCCCGTTCTTGAGTTGGAAGAATCCAAAGGAATTATCACCGCCGGGCGTGATGTCGGCATATTGCGCATCATGTGCAGCCCGAGCCGCAGCGCGTTCTGCTTCAGCAAGTCGATCGTATGCCTCGGCCGCCGCGTAAGCCTTGTCTGCCTGCCGTTCGAGTCCGTTTTCCAAAACGGCGTTCTTTAGAGCTATGGCAACATCAGTGTCTGCACCGGAATTGACTGCATTTTTATACGCGATCATTGCCGCCGTGGTCGCTTCTGTGCCATCGCGCGCTGCCCGGATCATGGCGGTATTGTCTTTAACGTTTTCGGTCTGCTGCTCGACTTTTGCATTGGCGGCGTCCACGCTGTTCGCCATTTGCTGGTTGGCAACCGACGCAGCCAGTGTCTCGTCGACGCCCTGGTGAATCAACGAATTATACGTCGCTTGCCCCTGCGCACCAATTCGCTCGGCGCCCGTAACCGCGCCAGCAGCGGCAGCCTGATTCTGGAGATTGAACAACATCTCCTTCGCGGACGAGTTGGCCTGCGCCTGCGACGCGGCAAAATTAGCGCTGGCGAGGGCAGCGGCATCCGTCGAGGTCTTGCCTTGATCTAGGTAGGTCGCATAGTCGGCGGCATACTGCGCAGCCATCTTTTGCGCGCCCCCGACGGCGTCGAGAACAGGCAGTTGATTTTGCAGGTTATTAAGCATGAAGAATCTTTCTTGCCTTGCGTATTGATGCGACATTGCTGGGAGCACGCTCGCGCGCCTGTCGCCACTTCACCCAATCGATTGACCCCGGCCGGATCAATTCGCCGACCTTGTCATCCCAGGTATGGACTCGACGCTGAAGTGCGCCGTTTCGATCCACTGTCGTCATGTCCATGTAACCGCCAACGATCGGGTGACCGTGAAATCGGCTCGGAATGCGACGCTGGACCTCCATCACCTGAAGGAGATCGACATCGCTCAACATTTCCGTCTCCGCCAGACTTCTCGGAAACTTCGCCTCGAAGAGTTGCTCCGCGGTCGGATGCGGATGCCAATTCAGGCCAAACTCAGGATGCAGCGGATAGACAACAAACGGTGGCCGCGCATGGGGGTTAGCGCCATCGCGATCTCTCCACTCCTCGAAGTCATCCATGAAGGCTGTAAAACCATCCGGCCCACCGATCTGATCGGACCAGCCAATCACCCACACGTCGCAAGCGGGCCACGCTCCCGGCTCGCAGACAGTGCTTGCATGCTCGCGCCACAACACCTGCAGAAGGAACGGCATGCGCTCCTTGGCATCATCGAACGACGTGAATGTCTCGCGGAAGGCATCAAAAACGAGATCCTGCCAACGGGAGGCGCCGAGCATCGTGACGGCGCATCTAATCTCGGGAAAGGCGCGGCACTTATCGACAAATTCAGCCACCACGCCATCCTGGAAATAAACCGCGGCATCAGTCGCTAAATGGATGCAGTTATGCTGTCGCAACATGATGGCAGCAGACATCTATTTGCCCTTTGCCAGTTCTGCGGTCATCGCGGCCCCCTGAAATCGAGGAGCGGGGAGCGCGATGTGGACACGTTCACCGCACTCCCCGTCCTCTGCTGCACCCAACATCCTAACGTCATGCAGCATTTCCCATCGCTCCAAGAAGATTGATGACGTTGCGGAACGAGGACGACACATCCGACGCAGCGGCACTTGCTCTTGCCCGAAGCGCTTCGTGTTTCGATTTCTCCGCGGCACGATCAGCGCCCGCGGCGTCTTCCAAAACCAGCGAGAAATCGGGCCTCGCAATAACCTTCGCATAGGCCTGCGATACCGCACCGCGCGAGACCAGGGAGATCTCATTCAATCTCGCGGATCGAACGAGGTAACATTGCTCCCCGGCGAGCTGCTTGGCCTCGGTCTCCACGGTTTCATAACCAACCGACATCGCCGCCATCCGGCCCGACTCGACGGCCCGAAGGGCCTTCTCGCCCGCATCTGTCGCCGGCACGGTCAAAATGAATGCGAGACCGACCTCATCGCTGCGCAGCATGAGATTGTCGTCGCTCGTGGCGACGAGCTGCCCCTCATCGTGGTCAATCAGGAACCGAACAGCCTGCTGCTTCGCCAAGGTTGTGGCGAAGCATCCGACCATCATGACCTCGATGCGCGACTTGTGAATGTGCGGTTTAGCGTATCGGGTGGCCCATCCACCGATGTAGCCTAAGACCCCGGCCTTGCGCGCGCCTCTGGTGGGGGTAATGGACCCCGGTCCGACGCGATCAATGCGTCCGGAGTTCAAATATTCGAGTTTCGGGCGGCCAAGAGGTGTCATGCCTTCCCCCCGAACTCTTTCGGAAGATCCCGTCGCTCCAGGAAGCCATCGGCGACGAGCTGTTTGAGAAACACGGCCAGGTGAGAATTCTTGTCTTTAGGGCTTCCGAGAAAATGTGGAAACGCTGGCTTAAGCCGAGCCCACTTCACCGAGCGGCGATCGAGCTTTTCGGCAAAATCGGTATAAGCGGAGTTCGCGCGATGCACCTCGATGAGTGCTGCGGCCAGCCTTGCGACCAATTCGCGATAGTGTGGAGCGACAAGCCTGCAGACGGCGGCCGATGCCTCAGCCGACTCTCGCCTCAACTGAGCCGTGACTTCGTGCTGCTTCCGATCGATCTCGGCAAGATCAACCTCAATCCTCGCCCGGCACTCAGGATTTGCTTCCGCGATTTCCGACTGTAGATGCGCCGCGGACTGGCGGAGGGAGGTCTGCAAGGCCGTCAATTCAGCATATCGGGTCGAGACCGCCTTCAGCGACGGTACGTCGCCCGCGATGGTGGGAGATGCGTCTTCAGTGACACTCTCGACGAGTTGGACCGGCGGACGTTTACGTGCGAACATGTGCGAGTTCCTAATCTGACACTCGCAATGTGCATCGCGCTGACTAGCCACTTAAATATTTTCGTGGCTACTTTTTTTGTGCGCGATCCATTTTCTTCGTAGGCGCTCGCGTACTGACTTCCACTTTGAATCGTGTTTTGCAATTCGCCTCGCAACACGAGTCAGAGCTGCATACTCGGAGCGAGCTACACCGGACTCGATCAGACTCGCGACCTCGTCCAGCGCCCCATCGTCATTGATCGGCGTGCGCCCAGGAGGAACTGGTTGGAAGTACGCCCTTTCGGCCCGGCGCCACGCGGCAGCGCACGCTGGTGTCGG
Source organism: Bradyrhizobium sp. CCBAU 53338 (assembly GCF_015291665.1). Classification (NCBI taxonomy): domain Bacteria; kingdom Pseudomonadati; phylum Pseudomonadota; class Alphaproteobacteria; order Hyphomicrobiales; family Nitrobacteraceae; genus Bradyrhizobium; species Bradyrhizobium sp. CCBAU 53338. Next base: position 3,681,716 of record NZ_CP030048.1, on the reverse strand, counting down.
CGCATCAGCGATCAAAGCGTCGAAGCGTGATTCGGCATCGCTGCTGTCCGTCATTTCTCGTCCCACGGCCGTGGCCCCGCCGGGAGATCATTGATCCTGCGGCCCGCCGTCCTGGGGTGCATCAAAGCCTGGGGCGTCAGGCGAAGGGCACGAGCGCAGGCTGATATGGCGCGAGTCTCGCGCTCCGCCATCGCAAACAGCTTGTCGAGCCGCTCCAGGCCGCCATCGACCCTGGTCCACTCCACCTCGAACTGTGCGATCTGCATTTCCAACAGGCGCGCTCGGCAGGCATGCCTGCAGTAAGCAATCAGGATCGGATGGGCAGCCCGTGTGAGCCAGTTGCCCGGCATCGACCCAACCGCGTCACGCCAGATCATGGCCTGCGCGTCGGTCAACTCCGCAGGAGGCTGAGCCGGCATGCTCGTCCCCGCCGCTACGACGACGCTCGCAACCTCTGCAGCTGATTTACGGCCACGCTTCAATTGTATCTCCGAAAAAATGGACGATTAGCAAAAGGTGGCGCTGGAGCCGGTTTCAAGGCACCCCGGCAAACCTTCAGACTCCCCCCGCCAAGCCACAGCCACATTGGCGAGGCGAGGAAATCAATTTGGCTTTGTGCGAGTTTTTGGCCTTGGCCGGTTCGGGCACTCCATCGGCTTTCCCCTTGATGTCCCCCGGACACCTCAATTCTTTCAACGTGTTCGTCATGTTCGGTTCTGTTCTGTTCGGTGTTCGGAAGGGGCATGTTCGGTGTTCGGTTCGGTTCGGGGGTCTTTAGACCCCGAACAAACCGAACATCATGCTTGGGAACGCCAACGGTCGGCGTATTCGCGGACTAGTCCCGCTCGCTTCAGGATCGACCTCGCGTCTGTGAGGTCGGCTCTGCGTCGCGCTCCGATGCCGGCATCTCGAGACCTTGCGTTCCACTCCTCGGTTAGCAGACCATCGCGGCCTGCTTCCTGGAGTATCGCCAGCATGGTCTTGGCATTGGCGCTGAGCCGCGGTCCGACCGACGTCGGTGGTGGTGGTGCGTCTGCCGGAACCGCCACGGCAGCGGTGGTGCCGTCCTGGGAGATCTCCACCGAGTCGATCGTGAAGCTGATCCCCTCGCCCTCTTCGCTATCGTTGGCCTTCACGACTCTCGCTGAGCGCGCCGCGCCGCCGTTGGCAACGGCAATAGTGGTATCTACGGCACCGAGCAGGGCGCCATGACCACGCAAGCGATCGGAGTCATGGGGAATATGGTGCACCAACAGGATGTGAGCCTGCGTGTCCTCCTGGAGCTTGGCGGTTACGGTAACAAGTGCGCCCATATCCTTCGGGCTGTTCTCGTCCCCACCAGCAAGCGCCCTTGAAACCGTGTCAATGACGATTAGGACCACGGCCTGGCCGGTCTTGTGCTCGACTTCTCGGCATATCTCCGCGATCTGCGCCGCTGTAGTTACATCGCGGAAGTCGTACACACCGCCGACGATCGCAAAAGGCACATTCCTCAGGCCATGCTTGTTTCTGAACGCGATGGCCCTGCGCTCCACCAACCGTTTGCGCTCTAGTGCGATGTAAACAACGGAACCGCGCGCTACAGCCCGACCATGCCAATCGCAGCCTGCCGCAATGTGCAGGGCCATGTCCTCGATGATGACCCCCTTACCGCAGCCTGGAGGGCCATAGAATGCGCTCAGTTCGCCTGCGCCGAGCATCCTGTCGACAAGCCACGCCTTCGATGCCTCCGCGTCCAAATCGTCATAAAGCACGAACAGCGGCGCGGCCGACTTGGGGCTGACTGCCTCCACCTTCTCTCCGACAATGATCGTTCGCATATTCATGCCGCGTCCTCCGCAACGTCGGAGGATGGCAGGTCGCGCCCGTCGCGATCGGCAAGCAGGTTCAGAAAATCGTTCCAGTCCCCGCATTGATCCGGCGGCGACCGCAGATAGACGCTACGTCCTAGCGTAGTGTGAACATCCGCTGCCCGCTTGGCGGCGGTGCGGCCAGGCCCGTCATTGTCGCAGAAGACATGCACCTCCCGGACATCGGGCGGTAATTCGACGCTGTGAAGCCGCGCAGCTCCCAGCGATGCCCATACCGTCACGCCTGTCATCTGCATTGCGGAAAGCGCCGTCTCAACGCCCTCAGCTAGCCCCATGACCGCGTTTGCTGCCCCCAAGCGCACGGCGCCCGTGCCGAGATTGCCGGTTGTCAGGCGCTTCGATGCCGCCTTCTCGCCCTCCCCGGTTAGCCATGTCTGCTGGATCGCTATGATCTTGCCGTCTGGAGCCTGAACACCCGCCACCATTGATCGGCGATCCAGCCGGCAGCGTAGCATTTTGGGTCGCAGATAGATTCCGCGACGATTTAGATACTCATCGACAACGGTTTCCTGCGCCTCGACGGTCGCCCGCCATATCGTCAAAGCCCCGACATCAGGTTGGGGCTCGAATCTGCGCACGACGGACGGCTTGAACTTCGTGGCCGCAAGCTGTTTTCCGTCGACCAGCCCGCGGTGCTTCAGCTCGTCCAGGATGTCGGCGAATTCGCAGCCGGCAAAGCAGCGGAGCAGCAGCCGCCCGTCGTCACCGTCACTGACGGACAGCGAGGGACTGCGATCTCCGCGCCCCTTGCCGTGGCTCGGAACCGGGCACGGCACCAGCCAGCCATTGCCATTGCGCCGGCCCCTAAGGGCGTGACCGATGACATCTGCGCTCATCGCGGCCCTCCCGCAAAGGCGAGGCTTGCGATGGTGCAGGCGGTGGCGTGGCAAAAGCAGTAGATTCGGCGCAGCTTCCCGGCTTGAAATTCAAGCGGCGTAGTGTCAGAATCGATTTCGTTACCCAATCTCTGCGATCCCGCCCTGCCGCTCTCCCCAGACGCGGCGGGGCTTCGCATTTCAGGTGCCTCCATGCGGCACCTCCGACGTTCCAACTTCGGGCCAACTAGGCCCGCTTTGGGCCACCCCACCAGTCAGAACAGCCGCTGAAATTATTGCGGTATTGTCTGGCCTGTCACGCCGGAGGTCGCGGGTTCGAGCCCCGTCTCTCGCGCCATTTTTGGCAACATCTTCAAAAGCTTAGCAACAGATCTTCAGCCCACTCGCTGGTGCCGTATCGTTGTCGATCGCGGGATGGCGGGAACACGCCCGATTTGTTTGATGGATCGCGCGAAATCCCGGCCTGCGGAGGACCGGCATAGTCAGTCCCATCCCGAATCGTCTAGCCCTTGCGGGAACTTGGCAGTTTGGGAGCTTCACAAGCTTCCGCGCGACATCCGAGGAGGCCAGACATGGCTAAGAAAGATTCGGCGAAGAAGGCAGCTGCTCCAGCCACGATCACGCTCAAGCACCTGGCGGCCGACATCGCCGAAAGCCAGGACCTCTCCAAGAAGCATGCCGAGGCCGTCCTGACCGACATGGTCGACCTGATCACCAAGCATTTGAAGAAGGGCGACCGCGTCCGCATCGTGGGCCTTGGCATCCTCCAGGTCCGCAAGCGCGCCGCCCGCACCGGCCGCAATCCCGCCACGGGCGAAGCCATCCACATCAAGGCCAGCAAGAAGGTCGCGTTCCGCCCGGTCAAGGAACTGAAGGAAGCGATCTGAACGCTACCTTTCGTTAAGCCTGATCCGCCCACGTCCGGCCGCAACGCGGCCCGCTTTTCTGATATACCGCCTGCATCCCCCTGACACCGGCGGTTTGACCAGAAATGTCCTCCCTCACCTTTTCGCATACCGTGACCGAGCGCTTCCTGCGCTACGTCACCATCGACACCCAGTCCGATCCGAATTCCCCCGCCTCGCCCTCGACCGAGAAGCAGAAGGATCTCGGCCGCGTTCTCGTCACCGAATTGAAGGCCATGGGCGTCGCAGACGCCCATCTCGACGACTACGGCTACGTCTACGCAACGATCGCGGCCAACACGCCCAAGAAAGTGCCGGTGATCTGCTTCTGCTCGCACATGGACACCTCGCCCGACGTCACCGGCAAGGACGTCAAGCCGCAAGTGCTGAAGAACTATCGCGGCGGCGACATCACCCTGCCGGCCGATCCCAGCCAGGTGATCCGCTTCACTGAACATCCGGCGCTGAAGAACCAGATCGGCAACGACATCATCACCACCGACGGCACAACGCTGCTGGGCGCCGACAACAAGGCCGGCGTCGCGGAGATCATGGATGCCGCGCACTTCTTCATCAACAACCCCGATGTGAAGCACGGCACCATCAAGATCCTGTTCACGCCGGATGAAGAGATCGGCCGCGGCGTCGACAATGTCGACATCAAGAAACTTGGCGCGGATTTCGGCTACACCATGGACGGCGAGAGCGCCGGCAGCGTCGAAGACGAAACGTTCTCCGCCGACGGCGCCACCATCACCATCACCGGCGTCAGCGCCCATCCCGGCTATGCCAAGGGCAAGATGGAGCACGCGATCAAGATTGCTGCCGCCATCGTCGAGCGTCTGCCGAAGGAAGGCTGCTCGCCGGAGACCACGTCGGGCAAACAGGGGTTCCTGCATCCCGTCGGCGTCGAGGGCGCGCTGGAGCAGGCGACGCTCTCCCTCATCGTCCGCGACTTCACCGAGGAAGGGTTGAAGGAGAAGGAAGTTCTGCTCGAAAACATCGTCAAGGACGTCATGAAGGAATACCCGCGCTCGACCTACAAGTTCGAGGTCAGGGAGCAGTACCGCAACATGAAGCAGGTGATCGACCGTCACCCGCACATCCTCGAATACGCGATCGAGGCGATCCGCCGCGCCGGGCTGCGCCCGATGCGCACGGCAATCCGCGGCGGCACCGACGGCTCGCGCCTGTCCTTCATGGGCCTGCCCTGCCCCAACATCTTTGCCGGCGAGCACGCGTTTCATTCGCGGCTCGAATGGGTCAGCCGGCAGGACATGGAGAAGGCAGTGCAGACCATCGTGCATCTTGCGATGATCTGGGAAGAGAAGGCGTAAGCGAGCCTTCTCCCCTTACGGCACCGGCATCGCGCGCCGGCCGCGATGGAAGCGGTTGGAGCTCGCCATCCAGTTCGGCAGCGGCTCGCCATCGCGGTGACGTCCGCCGGCGACGGCCGCGGCCCAGGCCACGGCGGCACCGATCAGGGCCGCCGCCGCAATCGAGAAGGCGACGATCACCGAATTGCGTCTGATACGGCTGATCGCCGTGTGAGAGTCGGCGATCGAAGCATCGACGCGACGCTCGGCGTCGGGCGCTGACAGTCCCGTCAACGCGCCGACCTGCTGCACGAGATAGTTGCGATCGTCGATGCTGACGCCGCTATGGCTCGATGACGTCATCAGGATGCGTCCAGCCTCCGCGCGAGCTTCCCGCATGTCGGTGTTGGGAGGACGGCGCGGCGCGCGGTACAGCTTGTCGAGCTCGTAGCTCAAGAGCGGTTCGGCGGTGCTCGTGTTGCCGCTCGCGCTGCGCGTCGGCGAGCGTTCGATCGCCGCGGCACCGATGATCGCCAGCAGCGCAGCACCGATCAGCACGGCCAGCGCCCATGACGTCAGCCCGTGCAGCCCGTCGCGCCGCTCGCCGTCATCCTCGATCGTTGCCAGCGCAGGCGCCGGTCGTGCCGTCCGGCCGGCGATATAGCCGCCGAAGCCGAAACTGACGATCGCCTGAATGATCAGATACAACCCCGACAGCAGCGCGAGCGCCGTCGATGCATCGCGCCAGGTCGGCGAGGCCGAGCTGACACCGAGGCCGATGGCCACGCCAAAGCTGACCAGAATGAACGACATTGCGCCTGAGGCAAAAGCGCCGGCAATGACGGAGCTCCACTGGATGCTCCCCCGTTCCTCGGCGGCCGTGAAGCCGCCTTCCATCAAGTTATCCTGTACGAGCGTTTCGATCGCCATCGGTCGTCTCGCTAACGCAGGCCGAAGAACGACAAGATCGCCATGATCACGACGATCAGGCCGATCAGATAAATCAGTCCGTCCATAGTCCCATCCTCCTCAAAGGCTCCGGAGCGCTAATGAGAGGGGCTGGCGAATGTTCCTAATTTTGGCAGGGCCTGGGAACGAACCGGCGGAGCGTGAATTGTCTCTGCAAGTCCCAACGGATGAAGATTGTGAGCACAAGAGGCCTCAGCCGGTCAGCCCCGGCTGGGGCCTTTTGGTTTTTGTCGTGCGACATCGAGTTCCCCACACGTAACAATGTTGCGGGTCGACACTGTTCCAGCCGCCGTGCTACCGGAAGCGGATCAGGAACTGAGTGACCTCGTGACCGCGATCCGCCGCCCCCAAAGCTTTTGGTCCCTGCGCAACTGGCGCGGGCTCGTGGCAGTGCTGGTCGCAACCATGTACCTGTTCTCGGGCCTGCTCCATGGCGCGCACGATATCGATGTCACCAGCCCCTCGGGCGGTTCGGAGATCGCCTCGCTCCTCGACACCGGTTTTGACGGCCACGGCGATCACAAAGCGCTGGGCGGCCATCACTGCCACGGCTGCTTCTCGATCGCCGTTGCGCAGTCCGTGCAATCCGAGGTGGCGGCTGATATCGTTCCAGCGCCGGTCATGCAGCGCGTGCCTGCGCTTGTAGGCGTCCCGCCCGACACCGACTCTCGGCCCCCAAAACCCCTGACCTGAACCGATCAGCCGGGCGCTGCGTGCGCCCACGATGCTCTCGTTCACAGGTCACCTTCATGTCTTGCAGACGGACGACCGCGCGCGTGGCGTGCGCGATGGCTGTTATCGTCAGCCCATGGCTGACGCAGCATGCTCATGCCCAGACGCTGACGATGCGCGCCGCGCTCTCTCGCGCGCTGGCCGCGAGCCCGCGCCTGACGGCAGCGGAACGCGATGTCGGCATCGCGACGGGCCAGCGCATCCAGGCCGGCGCCCTCCTCAATCCGGAGCTGTCTTATGAGCAGGACAATTCGTTCGGCTCCGGAATCTATCGCGGCACGAAATCGGCCGAGACCACGCTCCAGATCAGCCAGGCCTTCGAACTGTTCGGCAAGCGCGAGGCGCGCATCGCGGCCGGTGCAGCCGGCATCGAGGTTGCGGCGATCCAGCGCAAAGCCATCAGGCTGGAGGTGCTTTCGGAGACTGCGATCGCCTTCCTCAGCGTGCTCGGCGCGCAGCGGCGCATCCAGATCCTCGACGAGCAAATTGGGGCGATCGACAAGCTGACGCCACTCTTGCGCCGCCGCGTCGAGGCCGGTGCCTCTTCGCCAGCCGAAACAGGCCGCGCCGAGGTCGCCTCCGCCTTGGTGAAAGCAGACCGCGAGCGATTCAAGGCGACGCTGGCGAGCGCCCGGCGCGAGCTTGCGGTGCTGATGGGCGGTCCCGCGGCAAAATTCGGTGAGGTCTCCGGCCGGCTCGATACCACGGGACGGCCGCCGACGTTCCAGTCGGTGGTCGCCGCGATCGACGCCAATCCGCAACTGGTGCGCTGGACCGCCGTCTATGCCCAGCGCAACGCCGAGCTGCTGATGGCGCGGCTCAAACCGTATCCTGACATCAGGATCGCGGCGGGCTGGCGCCATTTCAACGAGACCAATGACGACGCCGTGCGCCTCTCCGTCTCGGTGCCGATCCCGGTGTTCGACCAGAATCAGGGCAACATCCTCTCGGCGCAGGAGAGCCTCGCCAAGACCCGCGCCGAGCGCGAGGCCAACCGGAACACGCTGATCGTGATCGCCGGCCGCGCCTATGACTCGCTCCAGGGCTCGCTGCGCGAGCTCGCGGTGTTGCGCGAGAGCGCGATTCCCAAGGCCACGGAAGCTGCGGATGCGATCTCGCAGGGCTACGGCCAGGGCCGCTTCACCCTGCTCGAAGTGCTCGACGCCCAGGCAAGTGTGACGCAGGCGCGGTTACGCGAGCAGGAGGCTCTGCAAAACTTCCATGCCGGCGTCGCCACCATCGAGGGCCTCGTCGGCAATCCCTTTGCGCTGGCCCGGGAGAGCGCGCGATGAAAACATCCTCCACTATCATCATAGCCATCGTCGCCTCCGCGCTCGGCGCCTATGGCTATTCGATCCTGACGCCGGCCAAGGTTGCATCGACCGAACACACGGATGAAAAGAAGCCTGAGAAACCAAACGACCATGTCGAGCAGGACGAGCATGGCGCCGACCGCATCCGCATCTCCAACGTCAAGCTGGCGGCAGCCGGCGTGGTGCTGGCGGAGGCCGCGAGCGCCACGCTGACCGATACACTGTCCTTCAACGGCATCTTGCGCGCCAATCAGGAAGCGGTCGTTCAAGTCACCCCGCGCTTTCCGGGTGTGGCGAAATCGATCCAGAAGCGCATCGGCGACAAGGTCGGCAAGGACGATCTGCTCGCCAGCATCGAGAGCAACCAGAGCCTCACCGTCTACGAGCTGAAGGCCCCCTTCGCCGGCACCATCATCGAGCGGCAGATCTCGCTCGGCGAATACGCCTCCGAGCAGAAGCCGGCCTTCGTCGTCGCCGACCTCTCGACAATCTGGGTCGACCTGTCGATCTATCGGCAGGATCTCAAACGCGTCCGCCTCAACGACGAGGTGCTGATCGATCCCGACGATGGCCGCGGCGAGATCAAGGGCACCATCTCCTACATCGCTCCGATCGGCTCGAGCGAGACCCAGACCGCACTGGCCCGCGTGGTGCTGCCGAATCCCGACGGGCGCTTGCGTCCGGGCCTGTTCGTCACGGCGCGACTGATTCTCGCCGCCCGCAACGTCGCGGTCGCCGTGCGCCGCAGCGCGATCCAGACGCTGGAGAACAGAACCATCGTGTTCGTGCGCGAGGACAAGGACAAGATCGAGGCGCGTCCGGTCGAGATCGGAGACTCCGATCCGAAGTTCGCCGAGATCAAGGCCGGCCTCACCGCCGGCGAGCAGTACGTCGCCGAAAACAGTTTTGTGGTGAAGGCGGAGATGGGCAAGGGAGACGCCGATCATGATTGACGCGCTCCTCTCCTTCTCGGTCCGCCAGCGCTGGCTGGTGGTGCTGCTTGCGCTCGCAGCCGGCGCCTTCGGTGTCTGGAGTTTCACCCGCCTGCCGATCGACGCCGTGCCTGACGTCACCAACGTGCAGGTCCAGATCAACACGCGCGCACCCGGCCTGTCGCCGCTCGAGGCCGAACAGCGCATCACCTTCCCGATCGAGACCGCGATGGGCGGCCTCCCCCGACTCGATTACACCCGCTCGATCTCGCGCTATGGCCTCAGCCAGGTCACCGTCGTATTCCAGGACGGTACCGACATCTATTTCGCGCGCCAGCTCGTCAACGAGCGCATCCAGCAGGCCAAGGACCAATTGCCTGTTGGCACCGAGGTCGCGATGGGGCCGATCTCGACCGGGCTCGGCGAAATCTATGTCTATTCCGTCGAAGCCAAGGCGGGCGCGAAGTCGCCGTCGGGCGCCGAGTTCACGCCGACGGAGTTCCGTACCATCCAGGACTGGATCATCAAGCCGCAGCTGCGCACCATTCCCGGCGTCATCGAAGTCAACTCGATCGGTGGCTATGAGCGGCAATTCCACGTGCTGCCGATCCCCGGCCGGCTGATGGCCTACAAGCTCGGCTTCCGCGACATCATGACCGCGCTCGCCGCCAACAACGCCAATGTCGGCGCCGGCTATATCGAGCGCAACGGCGAGCAATATCTCGTCCGCGCCCCCGGCCAGGTCGCCAACATTGCCGACATTCGCGACATCGTGATCGGCTCGCGCGGCGGCGTACCGGTTCGCATTCGCGACGTCGCGGACGTCAGCGAGGGCCAGGACCTGCGCACCGGCGCAGCGACGGCAAACGGCAGCGAGACGGTGCTCGGCACCGCGATGCTGCTGATCGGCGAGAACAGCCGCACGGTTGCCCAGCGCGTCGCCGCGAGGCTGGGCGAGATCGCAAAATCGCTGCCCGACGGGATCATCGCGCGCGCGGTCTACGATCGCACCCATCTGGTGGAAGCGACCATCAGGACCGTCGAGAAGAATCTCGTCGAGGGCGCGGCGCTGGTGATCGCGGTGTTGTTCCTGATCCTCGGCAACATCCGCGCCGCGCTGATCACAGCCTGCGTCATCCCGCTCTCCATGCTGTTCACGATCACGGGCATGGTCGAGAGCAAGGTGAGCGCCAACCTGATGAGCTTAGGTGCCATCGATTTCGGCATCATCGTCGACGGCGCGGTCATCATCGTCGAGAACTGTTTGCGGCTGCTGGCCGCCGAGCAGCACCGGCGCGGCCGGCTGCTGACGCTGGACGAGCGGCTTCAGACCATTCGCGACGGCAGCAGCGAAGTCATCAAGCCGAGCCTGTTCGGCACGCTGATCATCGCCGTGGTCTACCTGCCGGTGCTCACCCTGACCGGGACCGAGGGCAAGATGTTCACGCCGATGGCGCTGACCGTGCTGATGGCGCTCACTGGCGCGGCGCTGCTGTCGGTCACCTTTGTCCCGGCCGCGGTCGCGATCTTCGTCACGGGCAAGGTCTCGGAGACGGAAAACATCTTCATGCGCGGCGCCAAGCGGGTCTATGTGCCGCTGCTAGACCTCGCTATCAGCTATCGCCGCAGCGTCGCGCTCGGCGCCGTCCTGATCGTCGCCGCCAGCCTGTTTGCCGCGACCCGCATGGGCGGCGAGTTCATCCCGAGCCTCGACGAAGGCGACATCACCATCGAGACGATCCGGATTCCCGGCACCAGCCTGACCCAGAGCGTCGACATGCAGCTTCGACTGGAGAAGGCGGTCAAACAGGTCCCGGAAGTCGCGACCATCTTCTCCAAGATCGGCACCGCCGAGATCGCCAACGATCCGATGCCGCCCAACGTCGCCGACACCTATGTCACGCTGAAGCCGCGCGACGAATGGCCCGATCCCGCCAAGCCGAAGAATGAGGTGATCGAGGAGATCGAAGGCGCCGCCAACACCCTGCCCGGCACCGCCTATGGCATGACCCAGCCGATCCAGATGCGCTTCAACGAGCTCATCGCGGGCATCCGTAGCGACGTCGGCATCAAGATCTTCGGCGACGATCTCGACGTGCTCGCCAATATCGCCCAGCAGGTCAACGGCGTCGTCCGCGGCGTTGAGGGCGCGGCCGACGTCAAGACCGAGCAGGTCGCGGGCCTGCCGATCCTGACCGTCAAGCTCGACCGCCAGGCGCTGTCGCGCTACGGCATCAGTCTCAACGAGGTGCAAAACCTCGTCGAGATCGCGATCGGCGGCAAGCCGGCTGGAAAGCTGTTCGAAGGCGACCGCCGCTTCGATATCGTGGTGCGGCTACCGGAGAGCCTCCGGGCGGACCCTGACGCGATCAAGTCGCTGCCGATCCCGTTGCCGCCGGGCGAGGATGCGGCGACCGTCACCAAGACCGCCTGGCCCGGTGCATCGGGCACGGCGTTGCGTTATGTGCCCCTGTCCTCCGTCGCCGCAATCGAGATCGCGCCCGGCCCGAACCAGATCAGCCGCGAGAACGGCAAGCGCCGCGTGGTTGTCATGGCCAACGTTCGCGGGCGCGATTTGCGCTCCTTCGTGACAGAGGCGCAGGATGCAGTGGCCGAGAAGGTCAAATTGCCGCCGGGCTACTGGATCGGCTGGGGCGGCCAGTTCGAGCAATTGGTCTCCGCCAGCAAGCGGCTGACCATCGTCGTCCCGGTGGCGCTCGCGCTCGTGTTCCTACTGCTGTTCATGAGCATGGGATCTGCGGCAGACGCAGCGCTGGTGTTCTCCGGCGTGCCGCTGGCGCTGACCGGCGGCGTCGCGGCGCTCTTGATGCGCGGCATTCCGCTGTCGATAAGTGCCGGGGTCGGCTTCATCGCACTTTCGGGTGTCGCCGTGCTCAACGGCCTCGTCATCATCGCTTTCATCGAACGTCTCCGCAACGAAGGCTGCCTCGTCGCGGAGGCCGTGCGCGAGGGTGCGCTGACGCGCCTGCGCCCGGTGCTGATGACGGCGCTGGTCGCTTCGCTCGGATTCGTGCCGATGGCGCTTGCGACCGGCGCCGGCGCCGAGGTGCAGCGGCCGCTCGCGACCGTCGTGATCGGTGGCATCATCTCCTCGACCGTGCTGACATTGCTGGTGCTGCCGGCGCTCTACGTGCTGTTCCGGCGTGACGGCGCGGGCGAAACGCCTAAGATGGCGCCTGATTTGGCTGAAGCCGGGGAGCGCTAGGTTTGGGCAATCACGACCATCACGGTCATCACCACCATGACCACGGGCATGATCATGGCCACGGCCATTCGCATGGTCACGGTCACGCGCATGTCCATGCGCCCGCCAATTTCGGCAAGGCGTTCGCGATCGGCATCGCGCTGAATACCGCGTTGGTCTTGGCCGAGGCGATCTATGGCTATCTCGGCAATTCCACAGCGTTGCTCGCCGACGCCGGCCATAATCTGTCCGACGTGCTCGGGCTGGTCGTGGCCTGGGGCGCCTCGATCGCGGCGCGGCGCGCGCCGACCGGCCGTTTCACCTACGGTTTTCGCGCCTCCACCATTCTGGCGGCGCTCGCGAATGCGGTGTTCCTTCTGGTCGCCACCGGTGCGATCGGCTGGGAGGCGATTTTGCGCCTGCGCGAGCCGGAGCCGATCGCGGGCGTGACCGTGATGGTGGTCGCGGGCATCGGCATCCTCATCAACGGCTTTACCGCGATGCTGTTCGCGAGCGGCCGCAAGGACGACATCAACATCGAAGGCGCCTATCTGCATATGGCAGCGGATGCCGCAGTCTCGCTCGGCGTCGTCGTCTCGGCAGCGCTGATCATCTGGACCGGCTGGCTCTGGCTCGATCCCGTCACCAGCCTCGTGATTTGCGTCACCATCCTCTGGAGCACCACCAGCCTGCTGCGCGGCTCCATCGACATGTCGATGGCGGCCGCGCCCAAAGGCACCGACCTCGCCGCGATCAAGGGGTTCCTGCTGGCGCGGCCGGGCGTCTCGGCGATCCACGACCTCCACGTCTGGCCGATCTCGACCACCGAGACCGCACTGACGTGTCATCTGGTGATGCCATCAGGCACCGTCGATGCGTTCCTGATGGAGACCGCGCAGCTGCTGAAGAGCACTTTCCGCATCGGCCACACCACGCTCCAGGTCGAGACGCATCCGGACAACGGCTGCGCGCTGGCACCGGATGATGTGGTGTAGAGGGCCGGCGCTGGATCATCCACGTCATTGCAAGGAGCACTCGCGACGAATCAATCCAGACTGTTTCCGTGGTGACAGACTGGATGGCTTCGCTGCGCTCGCAATGACGATCGAGAGAGCCGCGAGCGCCCTATCCAGCCTTCGCCGTCACGATCCAGATCGCGCCTTGCAGCGCCACGCTCTGTCCCTTCAGGAACGGCGCCAGCGTCTCGCGGATCGAGGCTTTTGCGGCCGCGACCGTCTCCGGCGGATGGCCCTGCAGCGCGCGGCTGGCCGGGCCGATCTGGAGCGAGCCGTCGACGGCCGCATCGAGACCACCGCCGATGGCGATGTCCATCGGAAGGTTATGCGGCTCCATCGCGACATCCACGAAGCCGGCGCCCTTGAGGATTCGTGTCACGCGTTCCTCGGACGCAAACGCGAACGGACCGGGTTCTTCCGGTCCGACCGGCGGCATTTTGGGTACGTGTTTGTACACCGCCATCAGCGGCGCCATCATCCACGGATTTTCCTTCGGCTCGCGCCAGCAGACGAAAGCGAGCCGTCCCGTCGGCTTCAGCGCACGGCGAAGATTGGTGAAGGAGGCGATCGGGTCGGCAAAGAACATCACACCGAAGCGCGATGCGAGCAGATCAAAGCTCGCCGGCGCGAACGGATACACCGTCGCATCCGCCAGCGCGAAATCGAGCGGCAGCCCTTTCGGCGCGAATGCGCGCGCCTGCGACAGCATCGGCTCGGACACATCGAGGCCGAGTGCAAAACCGTCGGGCGCCACAGCCTTCGCGAACGCAAAGGTCGTCGCCCCCGAGCCGCAACCGACGTCGAGAACGCGCTCGCCCGGCCTCAGCCGGGCGCGATCGATCAGCACGTCGGCGATAGGTCCGAGCAGGCTCTCCTGCGCGCTGTGGCGATCGGCCCAGCGCTGCCCGCTCGGGCCGTTCCAGTAGGCGATCTGGTCGGCGTTCCGCTCATGTCCGCTTGGCTGTTGCATCGGGCATCCTATTCTTCAAATCGCTGGGGCGGCCCCTCGCCGCAATCGCGTGGCGTCACGCGCATCGGCAAGCCGTGCTCTGGTCGTAGCGTAATTTTTTGCAGGGGCCAAACTTTGGCATCCGGCGCGAGTTCGAGGTCGAAGCGCTGCGTGAGCGCGGCAAGCGCGATCGTCGCCTCCTGCAACGCAAAGGAGGCACCGATGCAGATGCGCGGCCCGATGCCGAAGGGCAGGTAGGCAAAGCGCCCGATCGTGCCGCGGCGTCCCGGCATGAAGCGCGACGGATCGAACGCGTCGGGCTGCTCCCACAGCAGGCGGTGGCGGTGCAGCACGTAGGGCGCGATGACGATCAACCCGCGCGGCTTGACCGCGACACCGCCGAGCGTGTCGGCGTCCTTTGCCATCCGGCTCAACGCCGCGATCGGCGGATAGAGCCGCAGCGCCTCCTCGACCGCCGCCCGTGTCACCACCAGCCGGTCGGCAAGGCCTTCCAAGGGCCCCGCGAGCTCACGCGCGGCCTCCTCCCGCACGCGCGCGCGCCAGTCGGGCGACTGCGACAGCAGGAAGATCGACCAGCTCAGCGCATTCGCCGTCGTCTCGTGGCCGGCCGACAGAAAGGTGAGAATGTTGGAGCGCACCTCGGCAAGCGACATCGATTGCCCGGTCGAAGGATCGAGCGCGCGCAGCAGCAGCGTCAGGAGATCGGCCGGCGCTTCATCGGCCGGCAAGGCCGCAAGCCGGCCGCGGCGGGTGTCGATGATGCGGTCGATGATGCCTTCGAAATAGTGCATGGTCCGCCGCAGGCGGCCGCCTCCGGGACGCGGCACGGATTGAGGAACACCGAGAAGATCGAGCACGCCGATCCGTCCTATCACCGCGAAATAGGCATTCATCGCATCGCGGAATTCGTCGTAGTCGCCGGCAATGCCGTCGGAGAAAATGGTGAGCGCGAGCACGTTGAGCGTCAGCAGTGCCATCTCGGCGGCGACGTCGATCATGGCTCCCCGTCCCAGGCTCCCCCATCGTTTTGTCACGCCGTCGACTGCGGTGAGCATCGCTTGCGTGAACGACATCACCGTGCGTCGCGCAAACAGCGGCGCGAGCACGCGCCGCTGCGCCTCCCAGCGCGCGTCCTCGACGCTCAAAAGCCCGTCGGAGAGGCCGTTTGCCAGGATGCGACGCTGGATCGGGTCCTTGCGATAGTTGTCGGCGTTGTCGACCAGAACGTGTCTGATGGCGTTTGGATCGTGCACCAGAAAGGCGTCGGCAAAGGGAAGCCTCACCTTGGCGATCGGCTCGCGAAAGAACGCCGCGCTCCAGCATTCCAGGGGATTGCGCTTCAGCGTGGCGAGCAGACGAAACAATCGCAGCGGCTCCTCCGGCGCACGTGGCGCCGGTGGGCAATAAGTCCGCGCAATATCACCATCGATACGCAGCATCGAACGGATGACAAACCCAGGAACAAACCCGAATAAAGCCGGAGTGTCACCCGAGTTCCCGGTGGCGTCCAGCCTGACCACGAAAATCCAGGCCTGATCGCGGAAGAACAGCGTTTCGCTGGAGACCGCCCGGCCGAGAGGGACGGGCTTCGGCTGCTGCCACCCCCTTGCTCCTGCCCCTGTTGGGACGCTAAAGAGGCGCCGTGGGGCGGTTAGCTCAGCTGGTTAGAGCATCTCGTTTACACCGAGAGGGTCCGCGGTTCGAATCCGTGACCGCCCACCAGCCTTCGCCTGCTTCGCAGGCTCCTGCTCGGCAAGCCCTCAATCCCCCGGCCTGCCCGGCAGCAGCGGCACGGCGTCGATCCACACCGCAGCCGACTGGCACCAGATCTGCCTGACCGGGCGCAATTTGTCGCGCTGGCGGATCGAGCCCCAGCGGATGCCCCAATCGTCGGCCTGGTCCCCCTCCCCGCTGGTGAACAGAGGGGAACCGCAATCGGCGCAAAAATGCTGGAAACGCATCCGACCGTTGTCGCCGCGCTTACCGTAGACCTTGGGCGTGCCGCCGGTGAGCTTGACGTCATCAGCCGCGCAGATCGCGGTCACCCTGAACGGCGAGCCCGTCAGGGTCTGGCAGTCCCGGCAATGACAGACCGAGACGGCCTCGGGGTCGATCTCGGCCTCGAAGGTGATCTTGCCGCAATGGCACTGCCCATCGACCTGCATCGCCCGCGTCCCCTTCCCGAAAAACAAAAACGGCGCCCGAAGGCGCCGTTTTATCATCTTTTCGGATCGTGATCTCAGTGAGCGGTCAGACCGCCGGCGGCTTCGTCCCCGTCGGGCTTCACGGTCACCTTGGTGTCTTCTTCCCAGACGATCGGCACGGGCTTCTTCACCAGCGCCTTGGCGATGACGTCGTCCAGACGGGAGACCGGAATGATCTCCATGCCGCCCTTGATCGCATCGGAAATCTCCGTGAGATCCTTGGCGTTGTCCTCGGGGATCAGCACCGTCTTGATGCCGCCGCGCGCGGCAGCCAGGAGCTTCTCCTTGAGACCGCCGATCGGCAGCACGCGGCCGCGCAGCGTGATCTCGCCGGTCATCGCGACATCGTGGCGGACCGGGATGCCGGTCATGACCGAGATGATCGCGGTGGCCATCGCCACGCCCGCCGACGGACCGTCCTTCGGCGTCGCGCCCTCAGGCACGTGCACGTGGATGTCGCGGCGGTCGAACAGCGGCGGCTCGATGCCGTAGGTGATCGCACGGGAGCGAACGTAGGACGCCGCCGCCGAGATCGATTCCTTCATGACGTCACGCAGATTGCCGGTGACCGTCATCTTGCCCTTGCCGGGCATCATGACGCCTTCGATGGTCAGCAACTCGCCGCCGACATCGGTCCAGGCAAGGCCGGTGACGATGCCGACCTGCGGCTCGCTCTCGATTTCGCCGAAGCGGTACTTCGGCACGCCGAGCAGCTCTTCCAGAGTCTTCTCGGTGACCTTGACCGACTTCTTCTTGGAGATCATCAGCTCCTTCACCGCCTTACGGGCGAGTGTGGAGAGCTCACGCTCCAGGTTACGCACGCCCGCTTCGCGGGTGTAGCGGCGGATCAGAAGCAGCAGCGCTTCGTCGTCGATCGAGAACTCCCTGGAGTCCAGGCCATGCTTGGACACCGCGTTCGGGATCAGGTGCTTACGCGCGATCTCGACCTTCTCGTTCTCAGTGTAACCGGCGATCCGGATGATCTCCATGCGGTCCATCAGGGGCCCGGGAATATTGAGCGTATTCGCGGTCGTGATGAACATGACGTTCGACAGGTCGTAGTCGACCTCCAGATAGTGGTCGGCAAACGTCCCGTTCTGCTCGGGGTCGAGCACCTCGAGCAGGGCCGAGGACGGATCGCCGCGGAAATCGGCGCCCATCTTGTCGATCTCGTCCAGCAGGAACAGCGGATTGGACGACTTCGCCTTCCGCATCGACTGAATGATCTTGCCGGGCATCGAGCCGATATAGGTGCGGCGATGACCGCGGATCTCGGCCTCGTCGCGCACGCCGCCGAGCGACACGCGCACGAACTCGCGCCCCGTAGCCTTCGCGATCGACTTGCCGAGCGAGGTCTTGCCGACGCCGGGAGGACCCACGAGGCACAAGATCGGACCCGTCAGTTTGTTGGCGCGCGACTGCACCGCGAGATACTCGACGATACGTTCCTTGACCTTCTCGAGACCGTAGTGATCGGAGTCCAGAATGGCCTGCGCCGATTCCAGATCCTTCTTCACCTTGGACTTCTTGTTCCAAGGAATCGACAGCAGCCAATCCAGATAGTTGCGCACGACGGTCGCTTCCGCGGACATCGGCGACATCTGGCGCAGCTTCTTCAATTCATGCTGCGCCTTCTCGCGCGCTTCCTTGGAGAGCTTGGTCTTGGAGATCTTCTCTTCGAGATCGGCGAGCTCGTCGCGACCATCGTCGTCGCCGAGTTCCTTCTGGATCGCCTTCATCTGCTCGTTGAGATAATATTCGCGCTGGGTCTTCTCCATCTGGCGCTTGACGCGCGAGCGGATGCGCTTCTCGACCTGCAGCACCGAGATCTCGCTCTCCATCAGGCCCAGCACCTTCTCCAGGCGCGTGGTGACGGACAGCGTCTCCAGGATGCCCTGGCGATCGGCGATCTTGACGGCGAGATGCGAGGCAACGGTGTCGGCGAGCTTGGCGAAATCGGTGATCGCCTGCACGACACCGACGACCTCGGCCGAGATCTTCTTGTTGAGCTTCACATAGCTCTCGAAGTCGGACACGACCGAGCGCGCCAGCGCCTCGGCCTCGACCGACTTCGCATCGGTATCGGCGAGCGCAATTGCGGTGGCTTCGTAGTAATCGGCGCGATCGGTGTATTTCTGCACGCGCGCGCGCTCGAGCCCTTCGACCAGCACCTTCACGGTGCCATCGGGGAGCTTCAAGAGCTGCAGCACGCTGGCGAGCGTACCGGTTTCGTAAATGGCATCGGGCGCCGGATCATCGTCGGACGCATTCTTCTGCGTCGCGAGCATGATCAGCGCATCGTTCTTCATCACCTCTTCGAGCGCGCGGATCGACTTCTCGCGACCGACGAAGAGCGGAACGATCATGTGCGGGAAGACGACGATATCGCGCAGCGGCAACACGGGATAAGCGTGCGTCTCGCCATGGACGATGGTTGGCCGGGGTTTTGGATTAGTCATGGCCTTTTCCTTTTGCTTTGCCCCCTCGCACGCAGCCCGCATCTGGTGCGCAACCGCCACAAGGTGCCGAGGTGATCCACAAAACCGGTCTACCCTTTGAAGGTTGGACCGGGCTTGCCGGATCGGAACTGAGGCGAATCTTGAACGGAATTCTCGCTCGCCGCCGACATTAGGTGGCTATCGACCCGGGGGGTGTCAAGTCATTGAAAAACACGCGCCATCAGGCGCTTACGCACTTGGGCAAGCGACGCAACATCGGCTGCGGAGGACATGTCCGCAGCCGCTACGATGAATGACGACAGGAAGCGTTCCAGCGCCGAGAAATCAGGCGCTGGCGTTCTCGACGGCGCGATCGGTCCGATCGGCGTAGATGTAGAGCGGACGCGCCGTGCCTTCCACAACTTCGCGGGAAATCACGACTTCTTCCACACCTTCCAGGCCCGGCAGGTCGAACATGGTCTCGAGCAGGATCGCTTCGAGGATCGAACGCAGACCACGTGCGCCGGTCTTGCGCTCGATCGCCTTGCGGGCAACCGCGCCAAGCGCCTCGTCGGCGAAGGTCAGCTCGATGTTCTCCATCTCGAACAGCCGCTGGTACTGTTTCACCAGCGCGTTCTTCGGCTCGGTGAGGATCTTCTTCAGCGAGGTCTCGTCCAGGTCCTCGAGCGTCGCCACGACGGGCAGACGGCCGACGAATTCGGGGATGAGGCCATACTTCAGCAAGTCCTCAGGCTCGACGTGACGGAAGATCTCGCCGGTCCGGCGATCTTCCGGCGCCATCACCTGGGCCGCGAAACCGATCGAGGTCGACCGGCCGCGCGCCGAGATGATCTTCTCGAGGCCGGCGAACGCACCGCCGCAGATGAACAGGATGTTGGTGGTATCCACTTGCAGGAATTCTTGCTGCGGGTGCTTGCGGCCACCCTGCGGCGGGACCGAAGCCACCGTGCCTTCCATGATCTTCAACAGCGCCTGCTGCACGCCCTCACCCGACACGTCGCGCGTGATCGAGGGGTTGTCGGACTTGCGGCTGATCTTGTCGATTTCGTCGATGTAGACGATGCCGCGCTGGGCGCGCTCGACGTTGTAGTCGGCGGCCTGGAGCAGCTTCAGGATGATGTTCTCGACGTCCTCACCGACATAGCCGGCCTCGGTCAGCGTGGTCGCGTCCGCCATCGTGAACGGCACGTCCAGAATGCGGGCGAGCGTCTGCGCGAGCAACGTCTTGCCCGAACCGGTCGGACCGATCAGCAGGATGTTCGACTTCGCAAGCTCGACGTCGTTGTGCTTGGTCTGGTGGTTGAGGCGCTTGTAGTGGTTGTGCACCGCGACCGACAGGACCTTCTTCGCATGGCTCTGGCCGATGACATAGTCGTCCAGGACCTTGCAGATTTCCTTCGGCGTCGGAATGCCGTCGCGCGACTTGACCAGCGAGGACTTGTTCTCCTCGCGGATGATGTCCATGCAGAGCTCGACGCACTCGTCGCAAATGAAGACCGTGGGACCCGCGATCAGTTTGCGGACTTCGTGCTGGCTCTTGCCGCAGAACGAGCAATATAGCGTGTTCTTGGAGTCGCTCGTGCCGACCTTACTCATTCATGTCTCCGTCCGCGGTTCGATCCCGTCCGCTCGATCGTCCCATCCCGAAACGTTGGCGGGTAAGGGATTCAAATAGAGCAAATTCCGTACCAAAAAAGACCCTACGCGCTACATCCCGTGCGAATCACGGTCACTCGATTCTCCAGCGATCATAGCCGATCATTCGTAGCCAACCATGCTGTCACCCGACTATCAAGAATTCGCTAATCGGGGGGTCGCTGGCTACCCGTGACAATACCGTGATTTCCGATCTTGGCACGGACGAAGTGACCGAAATCACCCCGGCGTTGCTGGATTACCACGAAAAACAAGCACGAAAGCGGAACTTTCTGCCTGTCGCAGGGCGCAAAAACGGCTTTTGCGCCCTCGCGAAAGCGTCCTTAACATGAACGCTGAGCTGACGATCCCCGCCAATCCCAGGGATCAAAGTTGCAGTTCCGGTAATGCTACGGGGCCTTCGCGGGCGCAGCCTCCTCGGCACGCTTGTCGATGACCTTGTCGACCAGGCCGAACTCCTTGGCGTCGTTGGCGGTCAGGAACTTGTCGCGTTCCAGAGCGTCCTCGATCGTCTTGTAGGTCTGGCCGGTGTGCTTCACGTAGATCTCGTTGAGCCGCTTCTTCAAGTTCAGGATTTCCTGCGCGTGCAGCATGATATCGGTGGCCTGGCCCTGGAAGCCGCCGGAGGGTTGATGCACCATGATGCGCGCGTTCGGCAGCGAGAAGCGCATGTCCTTCTCGCCGGCGCAGAGCAGCAGCGAACCCATTGAAGCCGCCTGGCCCGTGCACAGCGTCGAGACCGGCGGACGAATGAACTGCATGGTGTCGTAGATCGCAAGGCCCGACGTCACCACGCCGCCCGGCGAGTTGATGTACATCGAGATTTCCTTCTTCGGATTTTCCGCCTCAAGGAACAACAATTGCGCGACGATCAGCGTCGACATGCCGTCCTCGACCGGTCCGGTCACGAAGATGATGCGCTCTTTCAGCAGACGCGAGAAAATGTCGTAGGCGCGCTCGCCACGATTGGTCTGCTCGACCACCATGGGCACGAGGTTCATGTAGGTTTCAACCGGATCGCGCATGAGTCACCTAGGTTTTTTAGAGGCGGACATCGCCAGTCTTGGCTGCCAGCTGGGCTGGATCTGCCGGAAGGCCGATGGACGTCCCGTGATGCAGGAAGTTGGTAGAGGTAGAACGCGTAGGTACCGACAGATATAGCCCAATTCGCGCCAGACAAGTGCGGAGCGAATTAAGGCTTAATCCACTCGAACCGAGTGGCACTTGAAGCTGATTCTCGAAAAAAGGCCCAGCCGGCCATCTGGCTAGCTGGGCCCGTTCGCTGATCATCCTTAATGGAAGGCTTTCTCAAGAGAGCTGCTCAAAGCCTTCAGGCGGCAGTCTTTTCTTCCTCGTCCTTGTACAACTCCTCGCGCGAGACCTTCTTCTCGGTCACGTTGGCGAGTTCGAGGATGAAGTCCACGACCTTGTCCTCATAGATCGGTGCACGAAGCTGGGCCAAGGCCTGGGCGTTGTTGCGATAGAAGTCCCAGACTTCCTTCTCGCGGCCGGGCATCTGGCGCGCGCGCTCGATCACGGCGCGGCCGACCTCGTCGTCGGTCACGGTGATCTTGTTCTTCTCGCCGATCTCGGAGAGCACGAGGCCGAGACGCACGCGGCGGTCGGCGATCTTGCGGTATTCTTCCTTGGCCTTGTCCTCGGTGGTGTCCTCATCGGCAAAGGTCTTGCCGGCGGAGTCCATCTCGGCCTTGACCGAGTTCCACATCAGATTGAACTCCTCGTCGACCAGCGAGGGCGGCGCCTCGAAGCGATGCGCCTCGTCGAGACGATCGAGCAGCGAGCGCTTGACGCGCTGGCGCGTTGCACCGGCGTACTCGGCCGTGAGCCGCTCACGCGCGGCTTCCTTGAGCTTGTCGAGCGATTCGAGGCCAAGCGTCTTGGCGAACTCGTCGTCGATGGTGAGATCCTGCGGTGCCTCGATCAGCGTCGCTGTCGTCTCGAATTCGGCCGGCTGGCCGGCGAGCTTTTCGCTCATGTAGTTCTTGGGGAACGACACCTTCAGTGTGCGCGTCTCGTTCGCGCCGATGTCGATGAGCTGCTCCTCGAAGCCCGGGATGAACGTGTTGGAGCCGATCACGACCTGGATGCCCTCACCCGTGCCGCCCTCGAAGGCTTCGCCGTTGATGGTGCCCTTGAAGTTGACGGTGACGCGGTCGCCGGAAGCAGCCTTGGCGCCCTCACCCTTGGCGGCATAGCCGCGGTTGGTGTCGGCGATGCGCTTGATCGCCTCGTCAACGTCCGAATCGGAGACGTCGGCGACGGGCTTCTCGACCTGGAAGGTCTTGAAGTCGGCGAGCGCGATCGCGGGCACCACTTCGATCGCAACCGTGTAGGTCAGGTCGGACTTGCCCGAGAGCAGCTCTTCGACCTCGGCCTTCTCGGTCGGCATCGTGATCTTCGGCTCGGTTGCGAGCTTGAAGCCGCGCTCGGTGAAAAGCTGGGTGTTGGTGTCGCGGATGGTCTGGTCGATCGTCTCGGCCATCACCGAGCGGCCGTAGACCTTCTTGAGGTGACCGACCGGCACCTTGCCTGGACGGAAGCCGTTGAGGCGCACCTTGTCCTTGAGGTCGACGAGCTTTGCGCCAGCCTTGGCGTCGAGATCAGACGCGGGAACGTTGATCTTGAACTCGTGCTTCAAACCTTCCGAGAGGGTTTCTGTGACCTGCATGGCGTCCAATCTTCTTCTCGTTCGGTCCCGGCACGCTACCCGCGTCGGGACGCTGTCATTAATCGATCCGGCGCGAGGCAAAACACCTCGACGCCGGTGGGTTCATCGAGCCCGGCCCCAGACGGAAAAACATCCGCGCGAAGCAAGGCCCCTCAGTAATCCGTGCAAACGCGAGTAGCGCTTGGTGCGGGCGGAGGGACTCGAACCCCCACAACTTTCGTCACTGGAACCTAAATCCAGCGCGTCTACCAGTTCCGCCACGCCCGCGTGAATTGCATCAAGACCGGCCGCGATGCCGCGGGCGGCCGGGCTTATAGCATGTGCCCGACCGTTCGCAGCAAAAAAATGGCCTGATGGAGGCAGGCTTCAAGTAGGCATGACGGCTGGACTTATCCAGCGCCGCGTGGTCCGGATCGAGCCATGAAACCGCGGATTTTTGACCTGAATAGGCGCGAGGTTTTGGCCGGTCTCGGGGGCGCAGCCACCGGGCTGCTGGGCGGGGGTGCAACGCCCGTGGCGACCACTCAGCTCGCCCTCCAGGCCCGCCCGGCGACCCTCGCTCTGAGACCGGATCAAACCCATTCACCGATCTGGGAGCTGGCAGCCGCAAGCCACCTCGGCAACGTCCATCTCAGGCGCGGCGTCCGCTGCGAGGTGGCCTTCCGGAATGCCTTGCCTGTGCCACTTGCGCCAGTCTGGTACGGCCTCAACGGTGCCGGTGTATCCGACCCTCTGCGGGGACGCGCGCCCGCCGCCCCCGACGCGACCGAAATCTCAATTATTTCAATACCCAACGCCGGAACCCTGGTGGCCGACTTTCGCCTCTTTGAAGACCGCCTGAAGGAGCCCGCGCGTCCACTCCCCGTGATCGCGGACGAGACCAGCCGCATCGCCGTCGATCATGACGAGGTCCTGCTCATCGAGGAGTGGCGCGTCCGGCCGGATGGCACCGCGCTTCCGCCTGGCCGGGACCCCACGGACGCGACCCCGCTCTACACGCTGAACGGACGAACTTCATTCGAGCTCTCAGCGTCCGCCGGCGAGCGGCTGCGGCTGCGCTTCATCAACGGCTCGCAACGGACTGTTCTGGCAATCAAATTAGGAGGTCATGATGTCCAGGTGATGGCCCTGGACGGACAGCCGGCCGAGCCGTTCCCGGCCCGCAACGGAGCTCTGGTGCTCGCCCCCGGCGCCCGGGCCGACGTCTTCGTGGACGCTGCCGCATCGGCCGCGCTCATGCTGCACGACGGCAAGGAGGCTCGCTCGATCGGACGGCTCGTTGTTTCCGGCAAGCCGGAGGGGCGCACGGCGCGCCCGTCGCCGGAGCCTCTCCCGTCGAACGACCTTCCTGAAAAGCTCGACCTGAAAGGCGCCCTGCGGTTCGATGTCGCGCTCGGTACGATCGAGGCCGGCTGGACCCGGACGGCCAATTTCTCCACCGCCTCGGACCCCGCCTTCCGTGCCAGGACCGGCCGGACCGTCGTGCTGACGCTGAAGAACCCTGCCCCAATCGCCACCGTTTTCCACCTCCACGGCCACCATTTCCGCCTGCTCGACCGGCTCGACGACGGCTGGAAGCCTTACTGGCTCGACACGCTCGCGATCGAGCCCGGCCAGACCGAGCGCATCGCCTTCGCCGCGACCTCACCGGGCCGATGGCTGATCGAGTCCGTCGTGACGGACTGGGCGGCGCCGCGGCTGGTGCGTTGGTATGCTGTGGAGTGAGGATGCGTCGGATGGGCAGAGCGAAGCGAGACCCATCCTAGCGATCCGAGCAACAACTCAGTACTCGATCCCAAGCGCGCCATAGATCCGGCGGTGCACGGCCGGCAGCGTCTCGGTGAGATCCTCGGCGATCAGGCCCGGCCCCGCTTCGCTGGCCGCTTCACCGTGCATCCAGACGCCGATGCTGGCGGCTTCGAAGGCCGGCACGCCCTGCGCCAGAAGGCCTGCAACAATACCGGCGAGCACGTCGCCGGCGCCGGCGGTCGCAAGCCAGGGCGGCGCGTTAGCGGCGATGGTGGCGCGGCCGTCGGGCGCGGCGACGGTGGTGTCAGGGCCCTTCAGCAGCACGACGGCGCCGGAGCGTTCGGCGGCGGCGCGCACGCGCTCGAGCTTCGAGCGGCCCGGATTCTTGTTGCTGAGGTCGGAGAAGAGCCGCGGAAACTCACCCTCGTGCGGTGTCAGCACGACCTGAGCCTCGGGCGACGACTTGATCGATTCAAACAGCCGCTCGGGATTGGCGGCGAAGCTCGTCAGCGCATCCGCGTCGAGCACGACGTGGCGTCGTGCCGAGATCGTGGTGTGAACCATATCTCCGGTGCGCTCACCGACGCCGGCACCGGGGCCGATCATGCAGGTGTTGTATCTGACGTCGCCGAGCAACTCGCCGAACTCGACCGCAGTGTCGACGGGGCGAACCATCACGGCCGTCAGCGCACTGGCATTGATCGCGAGCGCGTCGCGCGGGGTCGCAAGCGTTACAAGGCCTGCACCGGCACGCAAGCTCGCACGGGCAGCGAGCCGCGCAGCGCCGGTCGCGGCCGCATCGCCGGAGACGGCCAGCACGTGACCGCGAGCGTATTTATGGCCGTCGATGCGCGGCACCGGAAAGGCGGCGCCCCAGAAATCCGGATCGTTCTCGAAAGTCTGCGGCGCGATCTCGTCCAGCACCTGCGCGTCGATGCCGATATCGACGACGCGCACGCGGCCGCAATGCATGCGGCCGGGCAGCAGGAGATGCGCGGGCTTCTTGCGGAAGAAGGTGACGGTCTCGGTGGCATTCACCGCGACGGCCAGCACGGCAGCGCTGGTACCGTTGACGCCGCTCGGCAGATCTACGGCGAGCACCGGCGCGCCATTGGCGTTGATTGCCTCGATCATCGCGCGCGCCTCACCTTCGACGGAGCGGCTGAGGCCCGCGCCGAACAGCGCATCGATGATCAGCGCCGGCTTTCCAATCGCCTGCGGATTGAACGGCAGCACCGGATGCTTCCAGCCGCGCGCAGCCGAGGCCGCATCGCCCTGGAGCTGGTCGCGTTCGCACATCAGGATGACCGAGACCTCGCGCCCTTGCGCGGCCAACTCGGCGGCTGCGACAAAACCGTCGCCGCCATTGTTGCCGGGGCCGGCGACAATCAGGATCGGCCCCTCCTCCACCAGCGCGCCCGCGGCTTCCGCGACCGCCTGGCCGGCGCTCAGCATCAGCTTGAAGCCGGGCGTGCCAGCCGTGATGCTGAGTTGATCAGCCCGCTGCATCTCGGCGGTGGTCAGTACTTCCATGCCACTTCCCTGGTCCAAACGCCTTTTCAACAGGCAGATTCCGCGCCGATTTAGCCTCCGGAACTACTGTTTGCACAGATATTGAACCGTTTGCCTATTTCGTAGTCTTCGGTATTTTGAGCCGACCGGCTCAACCTATCAGAGATGCTCGTTAAAAGGCTGATAACGCTCCAATATCCAGGGCATTTGCAACTTGGCATAGACCCTGCTTTCGAGGAAGCCGCTTCGGTTCGTCGTGCTCACTGGCATTATCTGGGTGTGGCCGGCCGCTGTTGCCGGGTTGGTCAGGTCCCGGCATGACGAGGACAAAATCGTGCGTGAGACAAGCGCATCCTGACGAAGACGTTGCTAATTGATCGAAAGGCCGGGAGGCGCGCAGTGAAGAAAATCGAAGCCATCATCAAGCCGTTCAAGCTCGACGAGGTGAAGGAAGCGCTTCAGGAAGTCGGCCTTCAAGGTATCACGGTGACCGAGGCCAAGGGTTTTGGTCGTCAGAAAGGTCACGCCGAGCTTTACCGCGGCGCAGAATACATCGTCGATTTCCTGCCGAAGGTGAAGATCGAGATCGTGATCGGCGACGACCTGGTCGAGCGCGCGATCGACGCGATCCGCCGCGCTGCGCAAACAGGGCGCATCGGCGACGGCAAGATTTTCGTCTCCAACATCGAAGAGGCGATCCGCATCCGAACCGGCGAATCCGGGCTGGACGCTATCTGAGCCGGGTGCTATCCCGAATTTTGCGACACTCTGAAAGAAAAAAGGCTGCTTCGGCGGCCTGATTTCGTTTGTGCGGTTGCGCCAAACTCGCCGAAAGCGAGAACGAATCTGCTCACCTGGAAACCGACCCGCAGAGCCAAAAGGGGTATGCATGAAGACCGCCAAAGACGTCCTGAAATCGATCAAGGACAACGACGTTAAGTACGTCGACCTGCGCTTCACCGATCCGCGCGGCAAGTGGCAGCACGTGACGTTCGACGTCGGCATGATCGACGAGGACATTTTCGCCGAAGGAACGATGTTCGACGGATCCTCGATCGCCGGCTGGAAGGCGATCAACGAGTCCGACATGTGCCTGATGCCCGATCCGGTGACCGCGACGATCGATCCGTTCTTCGCCGAAACCACCATGGTCATCACCTGCGACGTGCTCGAGCCGACCACCGGCGAGCCCTACAATCGCGACCCCCGCGGCATCGCCAAGAAGGCCGAGGCGATGGTGAAGTCGATGGGCGTGGGTGACAGCGTGTTCGTCGGTCCCGAGGCCGAGTTCTTCGTGTTCGACGACGTGCGCTATTCGGCGGACCCCTACAAGACCGGCTTCCGTCTCGACTCCTCGGAGCTGCCGACCAACTCCGACACCGAATATGAAGGCGGCAATCTCGGCCACCGCATCCGCACCAAGGGCGGCTACTTCCCGGTCCCGCCGCAGGACTCGGTGCAGGACATGCGCTCGGAAATGCTCGGCGCCATGGCCAAGATGGGCGTCAAGGTCGAGAAGCATCACCACGAGGTCGCTTCCGCCCAGCACGAGCTCGGCATGAAGTTCGACACGCTGACGCTGATGGCCGACCACATGCAGATCTACAAGTACTGCATCCACCAGGTCGCGCACATCTACGGCAAGACCGCCACCTTCATGCCGAAGCCGATCTACGGCGACAACGGCTCGGGCATGCACGTGCACCAGTCGATCTGGAAGGACGGCAAGCCGGTGTTCGCCGGCAACAAATATGCCGACCTGTCGGAGACCTGCCTCCACTACATCGGCGGCATCATCAAGCACGCCAAGGCGATCAACGCCTTCACCAACCCGTCGACCAACTCCTACAAGCGTCTGGTCCCGGGCTACGAAGCCCCCGTGCTGCTCGCCTACTCCGCGCGCAACCGTTCGGCTTCCTGCCGCATCCCCTACACCGCCTCGCCGAAGGCCAAGCGTGTCGAGGTGCGCTTCCCCGATCCGATGGCCAATCCCTATCTCGGCTTCGCCGCGATGCTGATGGCCGGCCTCGACGGCATCAAGAACAAGATCGATCCGGGTCCGGCGATGGACAAGGACCTCTACGATCTGCCGAAGGAAGAACTGAAGCAGATCCCGACCGTCTGCGGTTCGCTCCGCGAGGCGCTGGAAAACCTCGACAAGGACCGCGGCTTCCTCAAGGCCGGCGGCGTGTTCGACGACGACTTCATCGACGCTTACATCGAGCTGAAGATGACGGAGGTCGCCCGCTTCGAGATGACCCCGCACCCGGTCGAGTTCGACATGTACTATTCGGGCTGAGCGGCTCGAGCGATCAAGACAGGCAAAAGGCGCTCCGCGAGGGGCGCCTTTTACTTACGAGGATGGGTTGAGCCCTTGCGAAACCCATCGCCTCAAGGCTCGCGACAACGATGGGTTTCGCTGCGCTCGACCCATTCTCCGTCGATCCACGCTCACGTCGTCTCACGCGGCGACATCAAATGGTCGAGCAGCCCCGTCGGCAGCGGAAACACGATGGTCGACGATCGCTCGCCCGCGATGTCGTGGAGGGCCGCGAAGTAGCGCAGCTGCATTGCCTGCGGCTCCTGCGCGAGAATCCGGCCGGCCTCGACCAGCTTTTCGGCGGCCTGCTGTTCGCCCGTCGCATTGATCACTTTGGCGCGCCGCAGCCGTTCCGCTTCGGCCTGCTTGGCGATCGCGCGCACCATGGTCTCGTTGAGATCGACGTCCTTGATCTCGATGCCGGTCACCTTGATGCCCCAGACGTCGGTCTGCTTGTCGAGGATTTCCTGGATGTCGGCGTTCAACCTGTCGCGTTCGGCGAGCATCTCGTCGAGTTCGTGCTTGCCAAGCACCGAGCGCAGTGTGGTCTGGGCGAGCTGACTGGTCGCGGCCATGTAGTCGCCGACCTTGATGATGGCGCGCTCGGGATCGACGATGCGGAAGTAGAGAACCGCGTTGACCTTGACCGAGACGTTGTCGCGCGAAATCACATCTTGGGGCGGCACCACCTGCACCATAACCCTGAGGTCGACCTTAACCAGCTGCTGCACGACCGGAATGAGGATGACGAGGCCCGGCCCCTTCACCCCGGTGAAACGGCCGAGCGTGAAGATCACGCCGCGCTCGTATTCCCGGAGGATGCGAATGGCCTGGGTGAGAAACAGGATGACGATCAGCGCAAGCGCTGCATAAAGCGAATATTCGAACATCAGACTTGACCTCCCTCGCCGCTTGGCCGCCGGACCACCAGGGTCAAGTCGACGATATTGGCGACCTCGACCCTCTCACCGGGCTTGAAGGTGTCGGCGCCGCGCGCTTGCCAGCGTTCGCCATGGGTGAAGACGTGCCCCTCGTTCTCGTTCCAGTCGAGCACCTCGGCGATAAGGCCTCGCATGGCTTGCGCGCCGACCCGTGGCGAACTGCGGCGGGCGCGCCGGAGCGCGCCGAGCACGACCAGAACAAACCCCGCGAAGATCGCCGCGACGATGGCGATGACCGACCACGACAGCCGGTAGCTCGGCGATTCGACCCGGACCAGCATGATGGCGCCCAGCACAAAGGCGACGACGCCTCCAAGGCCAATCACGACGGTCGGATTGAAGGCCTCGATGGCGAGGAGCGCGATGCCGACCAGCATCAGGGCGAGCCCGGCATAATTGATCGGCAGCATATTGAGTGCGTAGAGGCTGAGCAGCAGGCAGATCGTCCCGACCACGCCTGGAGCAACGGCGCCGGGGGACATGAACTCGAAGATGAGGCCGTAGATGCCGACCATCAGGAGGATGAACGCGACGTTGGGATCGGTGATGACCGCCAGGAATCGGGAGATCCAGCCGGGATCGACGGCTTCGATGACGGCATCCCGCGTGGCCAGGTGCTGCGTCGTGCCGCCGCCAAGCTCGACCACGCGACCATCGATCTGCCTGAGCAGGTCGGTCTCATCGCGTGCGACGAGGTCGATGGCGTGCGCCTGCAAGGCGCCATTGGCGGACAGCGTGGCGGCTTCGCGCACCGCCCTCTCCGCCCAATCGGCATTGCGGCCGCGCAGTTCGGCAAGGCTCCGGATGAAGGCAACGGCGTCGTTCGTCACCTTCGCCGTCATCGCGTCCTTCGGCTCGTCCTTCCTGTCCTTGCTGTCTTTGTCCGGCGTGCCGCTGGGCAGGCCCTGAAGCGGTCCGCCAATCTGCACTGGCGTCGCGGCCCCGATATTGGTGCCCGGCGCCATCGCGGCGATGTGGGTCGCATAGAGGATATAGGTCCCGGCGCTTGCCGCATGGGCGCCGGCCGGCGCGACGTAGCCGGCGACGGGAACGGACGAGCCGAGCATGTCTGCGATGATCTCGCGCATGCTGGAGTTCAGGCCGCCGGGCGTATTCATGCGAAGGATCACGATCTCTGCGCGTCGTTCGCTGGCCTTGACCAGGGCCTCCTTCACATAGCTCGCCGACGCCGGGCCAATGGCGCCATCGATCGTGACGGTGAGCGCAACACGGCGAGGATCCTCCGCTGAGCCGGGACGGAGACAGGCAAGACAAGCGACGATGCCGATCGCCGCAACGAGGGTCGCCTTCATGATCTTCACGGCAAGGGCTCCCTTGCCGAAGATATGGTGGCCGTCACGCAAACCTCAATGCGGAGCACGTCGCCCGCAATTGCTATTGTGCGATGCAACGGTCCGGTCGAATTGCGGCGCCCCTGTCGCGGACCAGGTCCCCAGTCATTCCTGTATGCGCGCACTAGCACGCAGGCCCGGCATCCATCAGGCCGCATGCTCTGTTTTGAGATGGCTTCCGCGCTCGCGCTTGCGCGCGCGGCATGGTGGAGTGCAAGCCATCAACTTTCGTTCTGCATCTGACTCCATTTCGTTCCCAGAGAACGAATCGGAATCGCAAAAATTGATGCGAACCAATTCTTGCCGATTGGTTTATTCGAGCGAAGCAATCCAGAATCCCGACACGGAAAGACTTGGATTGCTTTGCAGAGCTTGCAATGACGGCCGGGCGAGAGCATGCCGTACGGCCTCTCGCCCGCGCCCGCGCCCGCTACGCTGCGGCCTTCTGCTTCGCCACCATCGCTTCGCCGAAAGCTTCGAACAGCTTTCGATTGATGGGATTGCGCTGCGGGTCGTATTCGGCGTGCCATTGCACACCGAGTGCGAAGGTCGGGGCTTCCGCGATGCGGATCGCTTCGATGGTGCCGTCCTCGGCGACGCCTTCGATCAGCACGCGCTTGCCGGGATCGAGGATGCCCTGTCCGTGCAACGAATTGACCCGGATCTTCTCGCAGCCGAGAAGCTTGGCGAACGCGCCGCCCGGGGTGAGGTCGACGTCGTGACGGTCGGCGAACACGACGGTCGGATCTGGATGAATCTCGCCGTTCTCGAGCCTTGGCATGCGATGGTTCATGCGGCCGGGGATTTCGCGGATCTCGGGATGCAGCGAGCCGCCGAAGGCGACGTTCATCTCCTGGAGGCCCCGGCAGATGCCGAACAGCGGGATGCCACGCGAAACGCAGGCGACCGAGAGCGCCAGCGCGACCTCGTCACGGTGGATGTCGTAGGGCTCGTGCTTCTCGCAGGGGTCGACGTTGAAGCGGGTCGGATGCACGTTGGCGCGAGCGCCGGTCAGCACGATCCCGTCGACGGTGTCGAGGAGTGCGGCAATATCGGTGATGTCGGGCGAGCCCGCGAACATCACCGGCAAGCCGCCGGAGACCTCTGCGACCGCGCGCAAATTGCGCTCGCCGACCATCTGGACCTGAAATCGATTTTCGACACGATGGGCGTTCCCGATCACGCCGACGACCGGCTTTCTCATCTCTCGTTCCGACCTCCCCGCCGAAGAAGATTCTTGAAACATGCCCCTCGGATGGAACAAATTCAACAGAGGGGATCGCGGGACGGCAATGCTATTTTCGCGCAAATGCCTCTCGGGCCTCGACCGCACCTGTGGCAGGCAGGCCGGCCGCCTTCAGCGCGGTTGCCGCCTGGTCGCCCGGCGCGGCCAGCCAGGGCAATTTCGCCTCGATTCCGCGCGTCACAGGCTCCCCGAGCACGCCGCCGAAATCGATCGGCCAAAATCCGTTGGGCACCACCTCGGCGGTGAGGCCGCGGATGGCGTAACCGTCGCCCAGAACCACATCCGCGTGATCAGCGGCGACAAGGCGTGCGGTGGTGGGGTCCCTCACATCGCCAAAGCTCACGAGCACAGGGATCACCTCCCCCTGCACCGGAACGATGCCCACTTGCCTGTTGATGTCGGTGAATGAGACGCGATTGCCGCGCGTAGCGCCATAGGCGCGGACGGCGACGTAGTTGATGTCGTCGAGGTCGAGCTTGGTCCCCTGCTGATGCGCCAGCAGCGCCACCAAATTCCTGCCCTGTCCGAGATCGACGAACACAGCCTCCCCGTGGATCGTGGTGCGGCCGCCGCGGTTGTAGTTGCGGTCGGGCACGACGGCCAGGATACCGGAGGCGGTCCTGATTCCGTCAGGCGTCGTCACTTCGACCGTGAGGCGATATTTGTGGCCAGGCCGATTGATACGGATCTGGTCGCCAATCACGATCACGGCCAGGAGCCCTAGCAGACCGGCCCATTTGCTGATGAAACTCAAGCGCCCCCCACCTGTTCTTTTCTCACCGGTCTGCACCGTTCGCGCGGCAGCGTCAAACCAGCGCGTTGACGCGGTCTTGATCGCAAGCGCGTTTGCCGAAAGAGTGCCTTGCCCCGCAGCCGCCGAAAAGGACTTGATGTGACGATCTCCAGAGATGAACGGGCCCAGACTCGCGACGATCTCGTTTGGGCTGTCGCAGTCGGCGGCATCGGGGTCGTGCTGTTCACTGCAGCTCTGGTTTTCACCTGGTATTTTGCGGCCACTCTGCTCCTGATATTCACCGGTATGCTGCTGGGGGTCGGCCTCAACGCCCTGACCAATGCGCTGGGCCGCCACGTTCACCTGCCACATGCCGTGCGGCTTGCGACCGTCTGCATCGTGCTTGCGGTGCTGCTCTCCGGCGTCGCCTATCTCGGCGGTGCGACGATCGCCGACCAGGCTTCAGTACTCAGCAACACCATCAAGTCGCAGATCTCGCATCTGAGGTCCTTCCTGGAAAGCCACGGCATCGACACCAGCGTCTTCGATCTCGGCAATGCCAACTCGGCAGCCTCGTCCTCGGGTGACCTCACGCCGGCGACGCCTGCCTCGAACCAGAACTCGCACGGCCCGTTGCCGGGGGCAGGCGCGCTCGCCTCCAGCGGCGGGGCGATCGTGAGCCAGACCTTCAAGCTGCTGTTCGGCGCGATCAGCGCGGTCGGCAATGTCTTCATCGTGCTGTTCCTCGGGCTCGCCTTCGCCGCGCAACCCGGCGTCTATCACGACGGGCTGTTGTTTCTCACACCGGCGAAACATCGCATGCGCGCGACGCTGATCATCGACCGCATCGGCGAGACGCTGGAGCGCTGGCTGATCGCGCAGATCATCGTGATGATTGCGGTGGGCGTCGTGACCTGGATCGGGCTTGCCATCATCGGCATCCCCGGCTCGTTCATCCTGGGGATCCAGGCCGGCCTGCTTGCCTTCATCCCGACCGTCGGCGCCATCATCGCCGGCGTCGTCGTGGTGCTGGCGAGCCTCGCTTCGGGCTGGATTCCGGCGCTATCGGCGCTGGTGTTGTTTCTCGGCGTGCATGCGATGGAGAGCTATGTGCTGACGCCGATCCTCCAGCGCCAGGCGCTGGACATCCCGCCGGCCACGCTGTTCGCGTTCCAGATCCTGCTCGGCGTCGTGTTCGGCATCTGGGGCCTGGCGCTGGCGCTGCCACTCGTCGCCATCGCCAAGGTCATGATCGATCATTTCAAGACATATGAGGCGCCGCCTCTCGCCGAGACGGCCTGATCCTCAGGTCGTCAGCACGGTCTCGGTGTGCTCGACCTCCGGGGGCGAGGCGAAATACTGGCCGACGAGGCCGCGCCATTCGGTGAAATTCTCGGAGCCGCGGAAATCGACGGTGTGGTTCTCCAGCGTCGCCCATTTCACCATCAGCCGGTAGCGCTGCGGCCTCTCGATCGACTTGTGCAGTTCAAAGCCGTGGAAGCCCTTGGAGCGGCCGAAGGCGGCCTTGGCCTTGGCGACGGCAGCCTCAAAGTCCTTCTCGCTGCCCGGCTTGACGTCGATTTGCGCGATCTCGGTGATCATCGGTTTCCACCCTTTTGTTGGTGCCCGTGTCTACCGCAGCCGGGGGCAAAGAAAAAGGCGCCGAAACGGCGCCCTGCCCGGCCGAAAATGCGGCGCTCTCAGGCGAACAGCAGCGCGGTGCCGAGTACGATGAGCGTGCAGCCGATGAATAATGCGACCGGCCAATAGTTCGGGGCCTGCGAATAACGTCCCTGGGCGCGGCGCTCGGCGATGAGCGCGGTCTCGTATTCGTCCGCAGTCGAGAACAGACAGGCGAAGCCGCCGCGTGCCGAGGCCGCAGCGGCTTCAAGCGAGATCAGGGCGGCTTGCGGGTTCTGTCGACCGATCGATTCCATGACCGCGATGGTAGGAATCGAATGGTAAACAGAGGATTACCGCAATCTCTCCCGGTCTCAGGCCGTTGCCGGCTGAGTCTTGGACGCACCGATCCGCGCGGCGCTCTGGCGGCGCCAGTTCTCCAGCGACAACGGCAGCTCCTCCGCCGCTTCGACACGATTACGGCCGCCGCGCTTGGCCTGGTAGAGCGCGGTATCTGCCGAGGCCAGCAACACCTCGAGCTCGGTGCCGGCAGGACCGCCCGCCACGCCGATGCTGACGGTGGTGTCGACCGCGCCGTCATCGACCACGACGCCCGAGGTCTCGAACGCCTCGCGCACGCGCTCGGCGACCAGCACGCCTTCCTCCAGTGCGCAAGGCAGCAGCGCAGCGAACTCCTCGCCGCCGATGCGGCCCGACAGGTCCGAGATGCGCAGATTGTTGACGACGACGGTCGAGAACAGTTTCAGCATCTCGTCGCCGGCGGGATGGCCGAAGCGGTCGTTGATCGACTTGAAATGGTCGATGTCGAAGATCATCACGGTGACCGGGCGGCCGCCCTTGGCCTCGCGCTCGATCATCCGCGCGCAGGCTTCCGAGAAGCCGCGGCGGTTGAGCATGCCGGTGAGCGGATCGGTCGACGCCGCGGTGCGGTGTGCGGTGACGGTGCGCTCGGACACCAGCATGAAGATCACGAACACGGTGCCGACCGCATAGAGCACGAGTTCGACCGCGAACACGGTGACCCAGACGCTGGTGGAGAAGCCGGCGTCGTGCGGGCGCAGGAAGCTGCCGAGCAGGATCGGCAGCATCAGCACGCAGCCGTGCATGACGGGCACGACAAAGGCCGGCCAGCGCCGTTTCAGGCTCTTGCGCCGTTCGACCCAGAGCTCGCTCGCGGTCAGCGCCGCATAGACCGAAACGATGCCGGCACCGATGATCATGCGCAGCATGGACGCTGCGGGATCGAGCAGCATCACCGCCGCGACCCAGGCGATCGCACCGAGCACGAGACCGGGCCAGTTCGGCTTGCGGCCGTGGAAGACGCGCGCCGCATTCCACACCATGCCGCAGGCGACGAAGCCGACGGCGTTCAATGCGAGATAGAGGTGCGGGCCGAGCTTGTCGCCGGTCGCCGTCCACAACGCGACGGACGCCGCGCCGAGCAGATAGGCGGTGCCCCACCATTTCAGCGCGGCGCTGTTCTCCTGCTTGCCGAAAAACACCATCATGGCGCCGAGCAATGCGGCGACCATCGTGGCGACCAAATAGAGCGTGATGCTATCGAGCGACATCATGTCGGCCCCCTTCTAAACATAGCAGTTACGCGATCGGCCCAGCCGACTTGCGCGCCCTTCCAAATGCGACGCTATGTCCCGCGGGTTCCATTCAGGTTTTCACGCGAGCCCAAGTTTTCGGGAAACACGCGCTCAATTTGCGTACAAACGAGTAACAAAAAAGGCGCTGAAATCAGCGCCTTTTTACATCTCATTGAAGCCGCTTTCGCGGCGAATGTGACCGAAGCGATTAACGCTTCGAGAACTGGAAGGACCGGCGGGCCTTGGCCTTGCCGTACTTCTTACGCTCGACCACGCGCGAGTCACGGGTGAGGAAGCCGCCCTTCTTGAGGACCGAGCGCAGTTCGGGCTCGAAATAGGTGAGAGCCTTGGAGATGCCGTGACGCACCGCGCCGGCCTGACCGGACAGACCGCCGCCGGCAACCGTGCAGATCACGTCGTACTGGCCCGAACGCTGGGCCACGGAGAACGGCTGCTCGATCATCATGCGCAGCACGGGACGAGCGAAATAGACCTCGACCTCGCGCGAATTGACGGTGACCTTGCCGGCGCCCGGCTTGATCCAGACGCGGGCGACCGCGTCCTTGCGCTTGCCGGTGGCGTAGGCGCGGTTGAACTTGTCGACCTTCTTCTCGTGCTTGGGCGCATCGGGCGCCACAGCTGCGGTCTTGAGCTGCGAGAGCTGGTCGAGCGACTGAATGGATTCGGCCATGATTATGCGGCCCTCGTGTTCTTGCGGTTCAACTTGGCGATGTCGAGCTTCTCGGGCGTCTGGGCCTCGTGCGGATGATCGGCACCGCCGTAAACGCGAAGGTTGCCCATCTGGACGCGACCGAGCGGACCACGCGGGATCATGCGCTCGACGGCCTTCTCGAGCACGCGCTCGGGATGCTTGCCCTCGAGGATCTGGCGCGCGGTGCGCTCCTTGACGTGACCGACATAGCCGGTGTGCTTGTAATAGGTCTTCTGCTCGCGCTTGCGGCCGGTGAGGACCGCATGCTGGGCGTTGATGATGATGACGTTGTCGCCGCAATCAACGTGCGGGGTGTAGGTCGGGAGGTGCTTGCCGCGCAGGCGCATGGCAACGATGGTGGCGAGACGGCCGACGACCAGACCCTTGGCGTCGATCAGCACCCACTTCTTCGTCACCTCAGCCGGCTTTGCCGAAAAGGTTTTCATGTCAGAGTTTCCGTGGACGGGGAGCATCGGCGCGAACACCGCGCCGGACTGCGCTGGTTTCTAGAGAAGACACGCGCAACGGTCAATGTCCAAGGAGGTAAATTATCGAAGCAAAATCAATATCTTGAAAATATGGTTCTATGTTACCTGCAAAAAGATCAAACATTTGGAATGGAATAGGTCGATGTGACATGGGCAATCGGATCGGGCGAGGTCCCCGACAACAGGTTCACCTCCCCGACCGCGAGGCGCTTGCCCAGCTTGAGTAGCCGGGCCTCCGCCAGCACGTCCTGCCCGGGCTGGCCCTTGCGCAGGAAATTGATGTTGAGATTGGTCGTTACCGCGAGCCCGATCGGCCCGATCGCCGACAGCAGCACCACGTACATGGCGAAATCGGCGAGCGCCATGAGCGTCGGACCCGATACGGTTCCGCCCGGCCGCAGCATCCGTTCGCTGTAGCGCTGGCGCAGGAGGCAGGTCTGGCCGTCCGCACTCTCGATCGTAATGTCGTCGCCGCTGAAGGCCTGGGGAAACTCGTCGCGGAGAAACTGCTCGAGCTCCGCCACGCTCATTTTCGCTGCCGCCATGCTGTTCCCCACCCTCGCTTCACGTTGCCTGCTGCATTAGGTTATCTGCATCATCCAACTGTAATAATCCAATCGGAAACGCCGCCATGTCCACCCAGGCCGCCCGTGCCCCCTCCCCGCATCAGCCAGTTCTGCTGCGCGAAATGGTCGGCCCCATCGCGGTGCTGACCCTCAACCGGCCGTCTGCGCGCAACAGCCTGTCGACGGCGATGATCGCCGGCCTCCATGCCGCGCTCGACGATCTCCGCAGCGACAAGACCGTCCGCGGGGTCGTGCTGGCGGCCAACGGTCCCGCCTTCTCGGCCGGTCACGACATGAAGGAGCTGACCGCACGCCGCACCGACCCAGATCGCGGCCGCGCCTTCTTCGCCGAAACGATGAACGCCTGCAGCGCGATGATGCAGGCGATCGTGCATCTGCCAAAGCCGGTGGTCGCCGCCGTCCAGGGCATTGCGACTGCGGCCGGCTGTCAGCTCGTGGCGAGTTGCGACCTTGCGATCGCATCGGAAGCGGCGAGCTTCGCCACGCCCGGCGTCGACATCGGCCTGTTCTGCTCGACGCCGATGGTGGCGCTGTCGCGCAACGTGCCGCGCAAGCAGGCGATGGAGATGCTGCTGACGGGCGAGCCCGTCCCGGCCGCGCGCGCCCGCGAGATCGGCCTCGTCAATCGCGTGGTCGCCGCCGGCACCGAGCGCGACGCCGCGATTGCGCTCGCTGAACAGGTCGCACTGAAATCCGCCTACACCGTCAAGCTCGGCAAGGAGGCGTTCTACCGCCAGGCCGAGATGAGCCTTGCCGATGCCTATCGCTATGCCGCAGAGGTGATGACCGAGAACATGATGGCGCGCGATGCCGAAGAAGGCATCGGCGCCTTCATCGAAAAGCGCACGCCGACCTGGCGGGACGAGTGACAACAAGAAAAGACCAGCAATGAACCACGACGCCTATCCCGACAACTACATCCGCGGCATCCTCAACAGCGTGAAGTCGATCGCGATGGTCGGCGCCTCTCCGGTCAACGTGCGGCCGAGCTATTTCGCGTTCAAATATCTGGCGCAGCGCGGCTACGACATGATCCCAATCAATCCCGGCCATGTCGGCAAGGAGCTGCTCGGAAAGCCCTTCGTCGCCTCGCTGCGCGACATCGGCCGCCCCATCGACATGATCGACATTTTCCGCAACTCCAGCCACATCATGCCAGTCGTCGAGGAGGCCCTGGCGCTCGATCCGCTGCCGAAGGTCATCTGGATGCAGCTCGGCGCGCGCGACGACGCGGCGGCGGAAAAGGCCGAGGCCGCCGGTATCAAGGTCGTGATGAACCGCTGCCCCAAGATCGAATATGGCCGGCTGTCGTCGGAGATCTCCTGGATGGGCGTCAATTCGCGCACGCTCAGTTCCAAGCGACCGCCGGCGCCGACACAGGGCATGCGCCTGTCCCTCAATCGGATGAGTGTCGGCGGCGGCGACACTGCGGCTTCCGATCGCGCGGCCAAGAACAAGAGCGAGCAAAGCTGACGCAATTGCGAAGGATTCGTTTCGCGAGCGCGTCGATGCGCAGCACGATCGTTGCGACGTGAAGCCGCGGCTTGACGCCGGGCACGGCTCCCATCAGCATGCCGCGCGATTTCAGACCACAAGAACAGGACGCCCTCAATGAGCGATCGCCTTCCGGGATTTTCCACTCTCGCCGTGCATGCCGGTGCACAGCCCGATCCGACTACCGGTGCGCGCGCGACTCCGATTTATCAAACGACCTCATTTGTGTTCAATGATGCCGACCACGCCGCCTCGCTGTTCGGCTTGCAGGCGTTCGGCAACATCTATACCCGCATCGGTAACCCGACCAACGCGGTGCTGGAAGAGCGCGTCGCCGCGCTCGAAGGCGGCACTGCTGCGCTTGCGGTCGCCTCGGGCCACGCCGCGCAGGTCGTGGTACTCCAGCAACTGCTCCAGCCCAGCGACGAGTTCATCGCCGCGCGAAAGCTCTATGGCGGCTCGATCAACCAGTTCACGCATGCGTTCAAGAGCTTTGGCTGGAACGTGGTGTGGGCTGATCCCGATGATATCGCGAGCTTCGAGCGCGCTGTGACGCCGCGTACGAAAGCGATTTTCATCGAATCCATCGCCAATCCTGCCGGCAGCATCACCGACATCGAGGCGATATCGACGGTGGCGCGCAAGGCCGGCGTGCCGTTGATCGTCGACAACACGCTGGCCTCGCCCTATCTGATCCGCCCGATCGACCACGGCGCCGACATCGTCGTGCACTCGCTGACGAAGTTTTTGGGCGGTCACGGCAATTCGCTCGGCGGCATCATCGTCGATGCCGGCACGTTCGACTGGTCGACCGGCGGCAAATACCCGATGCTGTCGGAGCCGCGGCCCGAATATCACGGTATCCGACTGCAGGAGACGTTCGGCAATTTCGCCTTCGCGATCGCCTGCCGCGTGCTCGGCCTGCGCGACCTCGGACCGGCGCTGTCGCCGTTCAACGCCTTCATGATCCTCACCGGCATCGAGACACTGCCGCTGCGCATGCAGAA
This sequence comes from Bradyrhizobium sp. CCBAU 53338, assembly GCF_015291665.1. Taxonomy (NCBI): domain Bacteria; kingdom Pseudomonadati; phylum Pseudomonadota; class Alphaproteobacteria; order Hyphomicrobiales; family Nitrobacteraceae; genus Bradyrhizobium; species Bradyrhizobium sp. CCBAU 53338. Next base: position 3,641,266 of record NZ_CP030048.1, on the reverse strand, counting down.
GCACTGCGACAACGCCAAGGCGGTCGCGGAATTCCTCGCCGGCCATCCGGCGGTGGCCTCGGTCAGCTATGCGGGCCTTGCGAGTGACAAGTACAACCAGCTCGCGCGCAAATACGCGCCGAAGGGCGCAGGCGCCGTGTTCACCTTCAGCCTCAAGGGCGGCTACGACGCCGGCGTCAGCCTGGTGTCGAAGTTGCAGCTGTTCTCGCATCTCGCCAATGTCGGCGACACCCGCTCGCTGGTCATCCACCCGGCCTCGACCACGCACAGCCAGCTCGACGACGCCGCCAAGGTGAAGTCCGGCGCCGGCCCCGACGTGGTCCGGCTCTCGATCGGCATCGAGGACAAGGAAGACCTGATCGCCGATTTGGAGCAGGCGCTTGGCGCGTAAGACTCCACCACCGTCCATCCCCATTGGAATCTGGCGGCGCGCCATACCGAAGCCAAGCGAGCCGGTTCCCGCCTGACCCGCGGAGCGCGTGAAAACACGCCCCGGCAAGGGCCGCAGTTAACACTCGTTAACCATACCTACCGCATACATCGTCGTTGGATCGCCCTTTGATTCGGAGCCGACGATGCTGCGCTGGATGGTACCTGCCCTGGCAGTGATGCTGACCGCCTCAGCCGCATATGCCGCCGACCTGTCGGCCCATCCGAAGCGGCGGGCGGCCGCAACGCCGCAGGACGCGCCCAAGGTCTACGTCGAGACCGATCCGGATGCGCTGATCTCGCCGGCCTATGGCATCGGCAGCTACATCAGCAACCTGCCGGGAACGCCGTTGCTGCCGGGCTCGCATACGCTGCCGGGCTATTACGGCCGCCCCTGGGACTACGACTATCAAGGCTCGTACTATGGCGGGAAGCAGGTCGACTATTTCTGGCGCCTGCCCTACTCGTGCGGCATCTACGGCTATTGCTGATCAGCCGGGCTGCCCCAGCGGAGCGGCCCGCGGCTGCGGCTCGGCTGATCGTCGCGACGCCAGCCGCTCCGCCTGGATCATCGCAAGCGTGAGCACCACGATCGCGACCGCCTGGTGCGAAAGCGCCAGATCGATCGGCACCTGATTGAGCAGCGTGAGGATGCCGAGCAGCGCCTGCAGGCTCACCGCCGCCAGCAGCCAAAGCGCGCCGCTCGCCGCCGAGCCTGCACGCGAACGCACCGCGTCGAACGCGTGCAGCACGGCCAGCGCCGCCAGCAGGTAAGCCGTCATGCGGTGTTCGAACTGCACCGTCAGCACATTGTTGAACATGTTGCGCCACCACGGCGTCTCGAACCACAGCCGCTCCGCCGACGGAATGAACGCGCCGTCGATCTGCGGCCAGGTGTTGTAGGCGCGTCCGGCGCGCAGGCCCGCGACCAGCGCACCGAAATAGATCTGGATGAAGGTCAGGATCACCAGCACTGCGCTGGTGAGCCGCAATCGCGCTGGAACCGCGAGCTGCGGCCGGTCGGCGAGCCGGCGCACCGTCCAGACGATGCCGGCGAAGATCAGCAGCGCCAGCACCAGATGCGTTGCGAGACGATATTGCGACACCTCGACCCGCTCGGAGAGGCCAGAGGCCACCATCCACCAGCCCACTGCGCCCTGGAGGCCGCCAAGCGCGAACAGCAGCCACAGCCGCCGCTTCAACTCACCGGACAGGCCGCCGCGCCACAGGAAGAACAGGAACGGCAGCAGAAAGGCGACGCCGATGAAGCGACCGAGCAGCCGGTGGCTCCATTCCCACCAGAAGATCTGTTTGAACTCGGACAGGCTCATGCCCGCGTTGAGCTCGCGATATTGCGGAATCCTCTTGTAGGCCTCGAACGCGTCGGTCCACTGCGCCTCCGACAACGGCGGAACACTGCCGGTGACCGGCTTCCACTCGACGATCGACAGGCCCGATTCCGTCAGCCGCGTCGCCCCCCCGACCAGCACCATCAGCGCGATCAGGGCGGCCACCGAAATCAGCCACCAGCGCACGGCGCGATGCGGGTTGGTCGAGGCGGAATTCGCTGTCATTTGAGGGGTTGAAACCAAGGCTTGAACCGGGCTGCGTGCCCCTTATAGTCCCCCGCTCCCGCAGCGCAAGTTACGTGAAGGCCGCAAGTCCCTGCCATGACGATCCGCACCCGCAAGTTCCTCGGCGCCATCCTGCTCCTGGTGCTGGCCACTGTCTGGGCCCTGCTCGGCATGGCGGCGGCGCAGATGCCGTGGATCGCCGAGTCCGGCTGGCGGCAGGCGATCTATTACGTGGTGGTCGGCATGGGCTGGGTGCTGCCGGCGATGCCGATCGTGAGCTGGATGCAGCGGCCCGACCGCGCCAAATCTAGCTCGTAATGCTCGCCGTCGGTTTTACCGGCGCAAAGACCACCCCCGACACCAGCACGCGCATCATCCGCAGTGAACGCAGTCGTCCGTCCCAGGAAATCCGTGGCAGCGCGCGCAGATTGGTGCGCCCTTCGGCATCGACAATCCCCGAGATGGTCGACACCGCACTGGCGAAACCCGCCTCCTCCGCCATCACGACGTGGGCGCGCCGGAACGAGGAGCGATCGCCGAACGGAAAGGCCAGATGCCGGATCTCGCGGCGGAACGACGCCTCCGTCACCGCCTTGCCCATCGTCATCTCGCGCAACGCAGCCGTGTCCTTCATGTTGGCGAGGTTGGGATAGTTCACAGTCGCGCTTCCGATCGTGACCTGCGGATCGGCAGCCAACCTCGCCAGATCCTCCCAATCCATCGAGGCCTCGCGCGAGAGTGCGGCGAGATCGATGCGGTAGCGTGTGCAGAGATCGGCGATCGCGGCCGACAGATCCGACGGTGCCAGCGAGCGCATCCAATTCTCGAGATGCGAAAACAGCGCCTGCTTCTCGGCATTGCCAGTGACGTTGAAGCGCTGCTCCTTGTCACCCATCATCAGGCTGATGCGGCTCTCGCGCGCGATCACCTGCTCCAGCCCGAGCCACCATGCCTCGCCGACGCCGTCAGGGAACGCCGTGGGAACGTAGAGCGCGAACGGCACCGCGTGGCGCGCGAGCACCGGATAGGCATGACTGATGAGGTCTTTGGACGCGCCATCGAAGGTCAGCGCCACGAAGCGCCGCTTCTCGGGCAGCGTCACCGCGCGCCGGCAGACTTCGTCCATGCCGAGAAAGTCGTAGTCCCAGCGCTTCAGCGCGCGGATGGCGCGATCGAGAAATCGCGGCGTGATCTCGCTTTGGCGCAGCGGCTGAAATGCGCCGCGCTGATGCGGCCGCACGCGCTCGAACCGCAGGATCGCGCCGACACCACGGCTGCGCAGCAAGGGCTGGCCGGTGAGCCAGGCCAGTTCCAATCGCAATCGCTCCAGCCATCTGTCGTCGGATGCCAAAACCCCACCTTCGCGTTCGCCGGCGGCCGGTTCCCGCAGCCATTGTCATTACCCTTTGTTGACATTTATTTGCAAAGGTCGGCCACAGGCCGAAATACGTATTTTTCGTTTTCTCGACAGGTTTCGCGAATGACCATGGCTGCGGCGGTGCAAAGCCGGACGGCAGAATCGCCAGCACGGTCGAAAGCGAGCCGTATCGGGCATGTCGACGTCGTCCGAGATCTTGCGGAGGCCGAGGCGGCCTGGCGTGCGCTCGAAGAGCCCGGTCACCTCTCCACGCCCTATCAGCGGTTCGATTTCCTCGCCTCGTGGCAGCGCTCGGTCGGAGAACGCGAGGGCGCCCGCCCCTTCATCGTCATTGCGCGCGACGCCGAGGCGCGGCCGCTCGCGCTGCTGCCGCTCGCACTCCGCCAAAGCCACGGCGTCCGTACGGCCTGCTTCATGGGCGGCAAGCATACGACCTTCAACATGGGGCTGTGGAACGCCGAGTTCGCGGCACAGGCCGTTGCCACGGATATCGACGCACTGTTCGCCCCCTTGCGTGATCAGGTCGACGTGCTCGCGCTGACGCAGCAGCCCAAGCGCTGGCACGACCAGCAAAACCCGTTTGCGTTGTTGCCGCAGCAGAGTGCCATCAACGGCTGCCCGCTGCTGACGATCGAGCCGGGCGGTCCCCCAGCCTCGCGGATCAGCAACTCCTTCCGCCGCCGGCTGAAGAGCAAGGAGAAGAAGCTTCAGGCGCTCGCCGGCTACCGCTATCACCTTGCGACAACGGACGCCGACATCGCCCGCCTGCTCGACTGGTTCTTCCGCGTCAAGCCGGCGCGGATGGCGGAGCAGAAACTGCCTGATGTCTTTGCCGAGCCTGGGGTCGAACAGTTCATCCGCAACGCCTGCCTCACGCCGCGCGGCGAAGGCCGGATCATCGACATCCATGTGCTCGAATGCCAGGAGGAAGTGATCGCAATCTTCGCCGGCGTCGCCGACGGCCAGCGCTTCTCCTCGATGTTCAACACTTACACGATGTCCGAGCATGCCCGTTACAGCCCGGGCCTGATCCTGATGCGTTACATCATCGACCGTTACGCCGAGCGCGGCTACCGATCACTCGACCTCGGCATCGGCTCGGACGACTACAAGCGCATGTTCTGCAAGAGCGACGAGGACATCTTCGACAGCTTCGTGCCCTTGACCTCGCGCGGCAAGCTCGCGGCAATGGCGATGTCCTCGCTGAACCATGGCAAGCGCCTGGTGAAGCAGAACCAGATGCTGTTCGACCTGGCACGGCGGCTGCGCCAGGCGTTCGGTTAGCGGACCAAGCTTTCGAAAACTCGATTCGCTTGCGGGAGATTACGCCGCCACCACGCGCGGCGCCTCGCCAGCATCCGACGGCTGCACCGGCCGGCTCAGCATGGTCACATCGCTGAAACCGACCGCCTTGAGTTGCTCACACATCAGCGCGCGCGCGTCGGCCTCCATCGAAACATCGGGTACCACGACGGCGCGGGCATGTGCCGTCAGCAGTTCGGCCGGCAGATCCTCGGCGCTCCCGGCATCGACCAGCACATGATCGTAAGCACGCAGCAACGCGTCGATGGCGAGCGTCACCCGCGGCGACTGGAGCACGCTGCGATCGAAGCCGGGACGACCGGCCATGACCAGATGCAGCCGCGAGAGCTTGTCGCGCGTGATGACCTGCGCAAACGAAGCCTGCCCCTGCATGAGCTCGGCGAGACCGGGCGCCGTCGGATCGACGGACACTGCGGCGATCGTGGGCGAGGACGCGGCGAGATCGACCACGACAACACGCGCGTCGCGCGCCAGATGCCGGGCGAGCGTCAGCGCGGACAACGTGATGGCGTCGCCGGACGCGGTGCCGAGGACGGTCACCTTCTTCGCGGCCGGACCTGCGGCCTTGAGGTTTTCGGCCAGCTGCCCGATCTCGGCGACTTCGCTGACATTGACGCTGGCTGTCATCTCCGGCTGGAGCGGTGCAGACTCGATCTCGACCGCATCGGCGATCGGCTCTTGCACGACCGGCTCCTGGACAACCGGCTCTTGGCGAACCACCGCCGGCGCGAGCGTGCCGATGGCACGCGGTGCGGTCTGGCGCAGAAGCTCGCCGGTGACGACGAGACCGGACGAGAGCAGCAGCGTCGCCAGTGTCGCGATCAGCACGATCGGCAGTTTCTTCGGATAGGCCGGCGTATTGGAGACGATGGCGCGCGAGATGATGCGGCCCTCCGTCGGGGCGGTATCGATGGTCTCGCGGGTATTGGCTTCGCGGTATTTGGCGAGATAGGTTTCAAGCAAGTCGCGCTGCGCCTTGGCTTCGCGCTCGAGCGCACGGAGCTGGACGTCCTGGCCGTTGGTCGAGGTGGCCTGCTTCTTGAGCTGCTCGAGGCTGGTGGTCAGGCCGTCGACCCGGCCACTGGCGATCCGCGCGTCGTTTTCCAGCGAGCGCGAGATCTTGGCCGCCTCGTCGCGGATCTGACCGTCGAGGTCGCTGAGCTGCGCCTTCAGTTCCTTGATGCGCGGATGATTGCCGAGCAGCGTGGACGATTGCTCCGCGAGCTGCGCACGCAGCGTCACCCGCTGCTCCGACAAGCGCCGCATCAGCTCGGAGTTCACGACCTCGGAGGCCTCGATAGGCTTGCCGCTCTGAAGCATCTCGCGAATCAACCGGGCCTTGGACTCGGCGTCCGCCTTCAGCGCGCGCGCATTGTTGAGCTGGGTGTTGACCTCGCCCATCTGCTGGTTCGACAGCGTGGTGTTGTTGGTGCCGACGAACAGCGACGACTTCGAGCGGAAGTCCTCGACCTTGGCTTCGGCGTCGGAGACCTTCTTGCGCAGATTCTCTATCTCGCCTGCAAGCCACTGGCTGGCGTTGCGCGCCTGATCCTGGCGCGCGGCCTGCTGGAGCACGAGATAGCCGTCGGCGATCGAATTGGCGACGCGGACCGCAAGCTCGGGATCCTGCGACTGGAATTCGACCACGATCACGCGCGACTTGTCGACGGCGTAAGCCTGAAGCCGGTCGTAATACGCGTCAAGCACGCGCTCTTCCGGCGTCATCGAGAACGGATCGCGACCGATGCCGATCAGCGCGGCGAGCGATTTCAGCGGCGAGACGCCTTGCAGCACGGGATCGAATTCCGGCCGCTCGGCCAGCTTGTTCTTCTTGATGATCTCGCGGGCGAGGTCGCGCGACAGCACGAGTTGCACCTGGCTGGTGACGGCCTCGGGGTCGAGCGCCTGCCGCTCCTCGGTGCTGCGGTCGCTGCTCGGGCGCAGGAAGACGTTCTCGCGGCCGTCGATCAGGATGCGGGCTTCCGACTTGTAGCGCGGCGTGACGAGATTGACGACGGCGACCGACGCGACGAGCGCCAGCACCGTCGGCACGACGATCCAGCCGCGCTTGCGCGCGAGCGCGCCACCGAGCGCATGCAGATCGATGTCGCCGGATTCGGCAGGCACCTGCTTTACGGCCATCGGCGCGGGCTTGGCTTCAACCTGATGCTTGGCCTCAGGCTTGGTTTCGTGCTTGGCTTTCGAAACGGCCCGCTCGATGACGGCCTTGTCCTTGCCGGCACGCCAGAACGCTAAACGCATCGAACACTCCCGCAGGGCAACGCCACTCGTGTACCTCGATGGGCCGATTACACTCCATTAAGGTTGCCGCTGGGTTAATCGGGGGCATCTCGCGGGCAGCGTACGCGCGCTCGTCACCGTTTGTTAACCACGAGGGCCCTTAATCCATCTCGATATTTCGAGAACATTGGTCGGCAGTCGCAGTCGAGCGCTGGTTTTGATGAATGCCCCCCTCTCCTGACCAGCCGCTTCGAATCCTGCACGCCGTGCGCGCGCCCGTCGGCGGCATCTTCCGCCACATTCTCGACCTGGCCAACGGCCAGATCGATCGCGGCCATCATGTCGGGATTCTCGCGGACAGCCTCACCGGCGGCGAGCGCGCCGAGAAGGCGCTGACCGAGCTCGCGCCGCGCCTGAAGCTCGGCGTGCATCGGCTCGCGATCCGCCGCGAACCTTCGCCGGACGATTTTCTGGTTTGGCTCCGGATGCGGCGCCTGATCGGCCAGCTCAAGCCGGACGTCATGCACGGCCACGGCGCCAAGGCCGGCGCCTTTGTCCGCATGCGGCGGCGGTCCGACGAGACCATCCGCATCTACACCCCGCACGGCGGCTCGCTGCACTATCCCCTCAACACCTTGAAGGGCGAATTCTACGCGCGCCTCGAGCGCACGCTGATGGACTCGACGGATCTGTTCCTGTTCGAGAGCGCCTTCGCCCGCGACACATATCAGCGTATCGTCGGCACGCCCAAGGGCGTGGTGCGTTGCGTCTTCAACGGCGTGACGCCGGAAGAGTTCGAGCCGGTCGTCGTCGCCGACGACGCCACCGACCTCGCCTATGTCGGCGAGTTCAGGCACATCAAGGGCGCCGATCTCTTGGTCGACGCGGTGGCGCTGCTGCATGAGCGCGGCAACAAGGTCACGCTGACACTCGGCGGTGATGGCGAAGAGACCGCCGCGCTGAAGGCGCAGGTCGAGAGACTAGGCCTGACGGACACGATCCGCTTCATCGGCCACGTCAAGGCGCGATACGGCTTCTCCAAGGGCCGGCTGCTGGTCGTGCCCTCACGCGGCGATTCCATGCCCTATGTCGTGATCGAGGCGGGCGCGGCCGGCATTCCCATGATCGCAGCGCGCGTCGGCGGTATTCCCGAGATATTTGGCAGCGAGAGCCAGGCCCTGTTCGCGGCGAGCAACGCCGAAGCCATGGCCCAGGCGATCGAGGCCGCACTCGCGGATACGGGAGCGACCGCGCAGCGCGCATCCGCCTTGCGCGAGCGCATTTCGGCGCATTTCTCCCAGCATGCGATGGTCGACGGCGTGCTCGCGGGATACCGCGATGCATTTGCCAATCATTAACCATTCTTAAGCCGGCTTTAGAGAATCTTCCGATTTGTCCGATAATCGAAGCGCCAGGGGATGCATGCCCGGGGACGCAACGCCGCGCCCGCGGGTCTTTGGAATGGACGTTCGCCCGTGGAACCGCTCAACGCACGCTCGATGCTCGATGCCGCGACCAGCGCCGCGGTCAAACCTGCTGAACAGCCTTTTGTCGAGCGCCGCCGCCGCCTGACGCCGGCTGCGCTCGATGTCGTCAATCAGAAGGTCGCGCGCGCCTATTCGCCGATCGTGATCGCCGGGATCGCGCGCGCCGTCGATTTCGTTCTGCTGAGCATGATCGGCATCGCCGTCTATGTCGGCTACGTCATGCCGGTGATCGGATTCAGCTGGGTCTATCCCGCAGAGATCGTCGCCGTCGCGGTCGCCGCCGTGGTCTGCTTCCAGGCCGCTGACATCTACCAGGTGCAGCTGTTCCGCGGCCAGCTCAAGCAGATGACGCGAATGATCTCGTCCTGGTCGTTCGTCTTCCTCCTGTTCATCGGCATCTCCTTCTTCGCCAAGTTCGGCAGCGACATGTCGCGGCTGTGGCTCGCCGCCTTCTACTTCCTCGGCCTCACCGCGCTGATCGCCGAGCGCCTCGTCCTGCGCTCGCTGGTGCGCAGCTGGGCGCGTCAGGGCCGGCTCGATCGCCGCACCATCATCGTCGGCTCCGACAGCAACGGCGAGGAGCTGGTCGAGGCACTGAAGGCGCAGGAGGATTCCGACATCCACGTGCTCGGCGTGTTCGACGATCGCAATGACAGCCGCGCACTCGACACCTGCGCTGGCGCAAGCAAACTCGGCAAGGTCGACGACATCGTCGAGTTCGCCCGCCGCACCCGTGTCGATCTCGTGCTATTCGCATTGCCGATCTCGGCGGAGACGCGCATCCTGGAGATGCTGAAGAAGCTATGGGTGCTGCCGGTCGACATCCGTCTGTCCGCGCATACCAACAGGCTGCGCTTCCGCCCGCGCTCCTATTCCTATCTCGGCGAGGTGCCGACGCTCGACGTGTTCGAGGCCCCGATCACCGATTGGGACCTCGTGATGAAATGGCTGTTCGACCGCGTCGTCGGTGGCCTCGCACTGCTCGCGGCCCTCCCAGTGATGGCGCTGGTCGCGCTGGCCGTGAAGCTCGACAGCCCCGGCCCCGTGCTGTTCCGCCAGAAGCGGTTCGGCTTCAACAACGAGCGCATCGATGTCTACAAATTCCGCTCGATGTATCACCATCAGGCCGACCCGACCGCCTCGAAGGTCGTCACCAAGAACGATCCACGCGTCACCCGCGTCGGCCGCTTCATCCGCAAGACCAGTCTCGACGAGCTGCCGCAGCTGTTCAACGTGGTGTTTTCAGGCAATCTGTCTCTGGTCGGCCCGCGTCCGCACGCGGTGCAGGGCAAGCTGCAGAGCCGCCTGTTCGACGAGGCCGTCGACGGCTATTTCGCCCGCCACCGCGTCAAGCCCGGCATCACCGGCTGGGCCCAAATCAACGGCTGGCGCGGCGAGATCGACAACGAAGAGAAGATCCAGAAGCGCGTCGAGTTCGACCTCTACTACATCGAGAACTGGTCGGTGCTGTTCGACCTCGTCATTCTCCTGAAGACGCCGCTCTCGCTGCTGACCAAGAACGAGAACGCGTATTGAGTTTCTCCGTCATGCCCGGTCAGGCCGGGCGATGACAGCGGTATTTGTAGCGTGCCAGTAGCGTGAGCATCTGATGGCGTATGCGGCGACAGCCGGTGGAATGACAACAGCCGCACCGGCTGCACCCGGCGTGCTGGCCCTCCAGCGCGCGCTGGTGTGGCTGGTCGGCGCATCAGGCGCGATCGTCTTCATCGAGCCGAGCCCCTACGAGATCGTGACGCTGCTCGCCACCGTCGCCTTCTTCGCCACCGGCCTGCGGCTCAAGCTCGTGCTGATGCCGCTGGTGTTGGCCCTGGTCCTGCTCAATGTCGGCTACACCATCAGCGCGATCCCGCTGCTCGACCAGTCCGAGGTCGCAAGCTGGATCGCGACGTCCTGGTACATGGCGGTAACAGTGGTGTTCTTCGCCATGGTCACCTCCGAGGACACGGCGGCGCGGCTCGACATGCTGCGCCGCGGCCTCGTGGTCGGTGCGATGATCGCCTCGCTCTCGGCGATCGCGGGCTACTTCAATCTGGTTCCCGGCGGCCACGACCTCCTGACGCTCTATGAGCGCGCCCGCGGCACCTTCAAAGACCCGAACGTGCTGGGTGCCTTCCTGATCCTGCCGGCGCTGTTTGCGCTCCAGAGCGTGGTCTCGGACAAGCTCGCCAAGGCTTTCCGGAACGTCATCGCCTTCGGCATCATGTCACTGGCGATCCTGCTCGCCTTCTCCCGCGCCGCCTGGGGTGGACTGATCCTGACGTCAGCCTTCATGCTGGCGCTGATGGTGCTGACCAGCCGCACCAATGCGCAGCGCTCGCGCATCATCATCATGGCCATCGTCGCCGTGGTGCTGGGCCTCGCGTTGATCGCGGTGCTGCTGTCGTTCGACTCCGTCGCCGAGATGTTCAAGCAGCGCGCGAGCTTCGACCAGAGCTACGACGAGGGCCGCTTCGGCCGGTTCGGCCGGCACATCCTTGGTGCGGAGATGGCGCTCGACCTGCCGTTCGGCATCGGCCCCTTGCAATTCCACCGCTTCTTCCCCGAAGACACCCACAATTCCTATCTGAACGCGTTCATGTCCGGCGGCTGGCTTTCCGGCGTATGCTATCCCGCGCTGGTCTTCACCACCGTCGTCATGGGCTTCCGCCACATCTTCGTCCGCGTGCCCTGGCAGCGCGCTTACCTGGCGGTATTCTCGGCCTTCGTCGGCACTGTCGGCGAAAGCTTCGTGATCGACACCGACCACTGGCGGCACTTCTGGATGATGCTGGGCGCGATGTGGGGCATGATCGCAGCCGCACAGGCCTACAAGACTAACGATGCTGCTTCAGCTTGAGATCGGGCCGCTTCTCCGGCGGCGTGTCGAGCAGGCCCTTCAACGTCGCGGTCGCAGCCAGGATGCTCTTGTAGCCCTCATTGGCGAAACGCAGCAGCAGGCGCAGCTCTTCGTCGGTATAGGTGCTGAACACCTTCTCCATCGCCTGCTGCATCGGCACGTAGAGCTGGCCGATCTTCATCGCGGTCTCCGGTACGACGGCAATGTAGACCTTGCGGCGATCGGCCTCGTCCCGCTCGCGGCGCACCAACCCCGCCTTCTCAAGCCGATCCACCACGCCAGTGATGGCGCCCGTCGTCAGCCCCGTCACCTCGGCAAGCCGGCCCGCCGTCACGCGGCCCTCGAGATAGAGAATGTCCATGCATTCGAGGTCGGAATTGGCAATTCCGGCAACGTTCGCAACGGTCTGGCCATAGAGGACGCCCTGCGCGGACGACCGACGCATCGCCTCCTCCAATTCCCCCAGCAACGCCGCGCGCGCCTTTGTCCTTGACAAGGCTCACCTCATATCTTACTCGATGTATATCTTAGTTGCTAAGAGATTTAGCGACCGTAATTTCTCCTAGCACCACGGAAACGTCCGGAGCAAGCCAATGCCTCATCGTCCCCGCAAGGCCCTGATCATCGGCGCCGGCATCGCCGGGCCCGTGACCGCGATCCTGCTGCGCCGCGCCGGCATCGAATCGGCGATCTACGAAGCATGGCCCTACTCCAAAGGCATCGGCGGCGGCCTCCAGATCGCGCCGAACGGCATGCATGTGATGGACGAGATCGGGCTCGCGGAAGAGTTGATCAGCCGCGGCTCGATCGCGGAGTCCTTCGACTTCTATTCGCAAGAAGGTCGACGGCTCGGCTCTATCAACCGCGACATGGCGCGGCGCTTCGGCCAGCCCGCGGTCAATGTCTGCCGCGCCACGCTGAACGAGATCCTGATCGACAAGGCCTGGTGCGCCTGCGTCTCGCTTTATTTCGACAAGCGCCTGATCAAGATCGAGGACCGGGGCGACCAGCCTGTTATCGCCTATTTCGCCGACGGCACCACCGCCGAGGGCGACTTCCTGATCGGCGCCGACGGCGTGCATTCGATCACGCGGCGCCAGGTGGTGCCTGATGGTCCCAAACCCTTCAACACCGGCCTGATCGGCTTCGGCGGCTTCGTACCGCATGCCGTGCTCGACGGAAGGGCGATCGGCCGGCATGTCGAGACCACGTTTGGACAAAGCGGCTTCTTCGGCTACGGCTATTGCAGCTCCGATCCGAAGGACGGCGTGATGTGGTGGAGCACCCAGCCCGCGCACGGCATGGACGCCGCGATGTTCCGAGCGCTCGACGAGCAAACGCTGAAGCAACATTTGCGCGGTTTCCATCAGGGCTGGCACGATCCGATCCCGGCCATCATCGAGGCTGCCGAGAACATCGTAGTCACCGACACGCTCGACGTCGCGACCCTGCCGACCTGGTCGCGCAAGCGCTCGCTGCTGATCGGCGATGCTGCGCATGCAACCAGCCCTCATGCCGGCCAGGGCGCCTCGCTCGCGCTGGAAGATGCCATGCGGCTCGCCCGCCTGATGCAGGAAGGCCAGGAACTCAGCGCCACCTTCCAGGCCTTCGAGGCCGAGCGGCGCCCCCGTGCGGAAAAGATCGTCGCCATCGCCCGCCGCAACGGCAACAACAAGCGCGAACTCGGCGCCGCCGGCGCCTTCATCCGCAATCAGATGATCAAATGGCTGCTGCCGCTGGGGTCGAAGAGCATGGATTTCATGTATGCGTATGACGCGCGCGCGGCGTGACTTCCTCCTCTCCTCTCCCCGCACGCGGGGGGAGGCGCAGGAAACGCTATGTCTCGACCTCAAACCTCAGACCGGCGTGATCGACCAGTCGCCTGATCAGCTTGTGCTGCATCGCCGCACCCGGCGTCCAGAGGCCGGCCGGCACATCGGGCGCGTCGCGCAGCAGACAGATCGCGCATTCGGAAACCATCTTTGCCGTTGATGCGTAACCGGGATCGAGATCGCCCTTCACTGCCGCGCGCACCTGACGGCCGTCAGGCGCAATGGCGACATAGAGCAGGTCGTAATGGCCGGCGTCTCGCTCTTCTTTCGACGGTCCCTCGCCAGGCTTGAGCGCTTCGGGGCCCGTCTTTTCGCTGTTGGCGGCCATGACGAGCTTCGCATTGGCCTGCCCTTCGTCCCCCGCCCCCGTCAGCACCATTTCGTCGTAGACGAAGTCCCTGCCATAGGGGAATCCCATCAGCATGTTGGAGCGGTGAACGTTGCGCGTGTTCAGCGTCGCCATCGCGAACGGGGCGGACCAGGATTGCAGGTCCTCCTCGAACACAGGCTTGTTGCCACGCGGCTGCTTTGGCCCTTCGAAGCCGGGCGTGAGGGCGAAGGGGTCTTTGAGGATCGACACGAGGCTGAGATCCTGCGCCACCGCTTCAAAGGTGACCCTCGCGCTCGCCGAGGTGCCGCCGGAGAATTTCCAGCTGAGATCGCGGACGCGCCCTTTGACGCGCGGCACTGGCGCTCCGAACACGCGCCTTGCTTCCTCCTGCACGAAGAACGCACCGAGCTCGAACGGCATGGAATCGAAGCCGCAGGAGAACATGATGCGCGCGCCGCTGGCCTTGGCTGCCGCCTCATGCATGTCGATCATCTGCTTCAGCCAGATCGGCTCACCGCAGAGGTCCATGTAGTCGGTGCCATCAGCGACGCAGGCGGCAAGCAGATCGGAGCCATAGAGCTGGTAGGGACCGACCGTGGTGACGACCAGCTTGGCTTGAGCAACCATCGCCCGCAGCGACGCGGGATCGGCTGCGTCGGCGACGATCAGCGGCGTCTCCGCGGGCGCGCCGATCGCGTCGCGCACCGAGACGAGCTTGTCTCTGCTGCGCCCGGCAAGCGCCCATGTCGGCGGCCCGTCGCCGACATGGTTCGCAGCGAGATATTCGGCCACGAGCTGGCCGGTGTATCCGGTTGCGCCGTAGACGACGATGTCGAACTTCGAGGGCACGGACCTTACGCTTCCACCTCGAACGTCAGGCCGGCATTGTCCCGCAGCCGCTTGATCAGCTTGTGCTGCATCGCTGCGCCCGGCGTCCAGAAGCCGGCGGCGACGTCAGTCGCATCGCGCAGCAGGCAGATCGCGCATTCCGAGATCATCTTCGAGGTCGAGCCGTAGCCGGGATCGCGATCGCCGGTGACGCCGGCGCGGACCATGCGGCCGTCGGGCGCAACCGCGACATAGAGCAGGTTGAACAGCCCGTTCTCGCGCTCTTCCTTCGAGGGCCCCTCACCCGGTTTCGGCGCACTCGGGCCGGTCTTCTCGGCGTTGGCGGCCATCACGCGCCTGGCGTTGGCCTCGCCCTTCTCGCCGGGACCGGTCAAGACCATCTCGTCGTAGACGAAGTCCTGGCCGTAGGGAAAGCCCATCAGCATGTTGGAGCGATGGACATTGCGGGTATTGATCAGCGCCATCATGAACGGCGCGGCCCAGGATTGCAGGTCGTCCTCGAGCAGCGGCTTGTTACCCCTCGGCTGCTTCGGGCCTGTGAAGCCTGGCGTCAGCGCGAATGGATCGTTCAGGATCGCGACGAGGCTGATGTCTTTGGCGACCGCGTCGAACGTCGCCTTCGCGCTCGCCGCGGTGCCGCCCGAGAGCGTGCCGCGCATGTCGCGCACGCGACCCTTCACGCGCACGGCCGGTGCGCCGAACACCCGCCTGGCCTCTTCCTGCACGAAGAACGTGCCGAGCTCGAACGGCACGGAATCGAAGCCGCAGGAGAACACGATGCGCGCGCCGCTGTCCTTCGCCGCCGCTTCGTATTTGTCGATCATCTGCCGCATCCAGATCGGCTCACCGCAGAGATCGAAATAATCGGTGCCGGTGGCGACGCAGGCCGCCAGCAGTTCCTCGCCGTAGAGTTGATACGGACCGACCGTCGTGATCACCGACATCGTCTGCTCCGCCATCGCCTTCAGCGAGGCGGCATCGGACGCATCGGCCACGATCAGCGGCGTATTGGCGGGCGCGCCGATGGCGTCGCGCACGGATTTCAGCTTGTCGAGGCTGCGCCCCGCCATCGCCCATTTCAGTGACTTATCGCCCTTGTAATGCGCCGCCAGATATTCGGCGACGAGCTGGCCGGTGAAACCGGTCGCGCCATAGACAACGATGTCGAACTTCGCAGAGCTCATGGTCGGCCTTTATTTCTTTGCGTAACTCACGCCCATGCCGGCGCGGACGTCGCTTTGAATTCCATAAGGCGGTATCGGATAACGCAGGCCGTTCCTGGCCAGCGCCTTCATGCCCTCGATCGCCTTGGCGAGATGCGCAGGCTTCAGGGCCATCAGCATCTCCTCGTCCGGCACGCCGCCATAGCGCCGTTCGGCATAGCATGGCAAGGACAGGCTGGGCTCGCCGGTCTTGAGCGCCCGGCCCCATGAATCCGCGCAAGCGGTCTCGCCGACCACGCCCCATTCGAACTTCTTGTAGCCGGTATATTGCAGCCCGTTGATCAGGATGATCATCTGCCCAGGGGTCGCATAGACGAGGCAGATGTCGGGCGGATTGAGCCGACCGCTTGCGAGCGGACTGACCGCGAGCGCCTGATACTGCCCGAACGGGACCACGTCCAGCGCCTCCTGGCGCTTGCGCGCATCCTCCGCCGTGCCGTGCCAGACGCCGACATAGTTTTCGCCGGCGAGCCAGTTCTCGTCCTGGGGGCTAAGGCCAATCACCGCGCGGCACTGTGCGCCGACGAGATCCTCGCCGGTGATGCCGACGGTCCAACCGAGCCGCGAAGCCATGCTGACGATCTGGTCGGTGGTGTGAACAGCATTCGGCCGCCGGATTTTCGGGATCGCCTCCATGTCCGCGGCATGCGCGAACAGCTTCATGCCGATCACCGTCGTCTTCAGCCGCAACAGGCTGTTCAGATCGGCCACGAGGCCGGCAAGGTCGATCGTATCAGCGGCTTGCTGCTGCATGGCATCCTCCCGACGCGGATCGTTGCGCTTCCGAGAACCGTTCTAGTCCTCGGCAGGCCCGGGAAGCAACTCGCCGGTCCTTCCCATGAGACGGTAGGCCAGAAGGCCTATCCATTCGCGCGCGGCCACGTCGGTATGGCCGAAGCCCTCCAGAGCATTGTTCGTGAACGAGAACAGATCGTCGCGGCCGCCCATCCGCCAATCGACCGGATAGGCTTCGACGTCAAATCCAGCCTTGCGGAAAATGCCCATCGCGCGCGGCATGTGATAGGCTGAGGTGACCAGCAACCAGCGCTCACCCGGCTTCGGCGCCACCAGGCGCTTGGTGAAGATCGCGTTCTCGTAGGTGTTGCGCGAGTCCCGCTCCAGGATCAGGCGTTCCTTGGGGACGCCCGCATTTTCCAGGATCGGCGCAGAATAGTCGGCCTCTCTGGCGTCATTTGCGATCAGATTCGCGGAGCCTCCGGTGAAGACGATACGCGCATTGGGATAACGGCGCGCAAGCTCGGCCGGCGCCAACAGGCGATCGGCAGCGTGCGGGACCACGGGCGTGTGATGCGCCGCCGACAGCTCGGTGTCGACGGAGCCGCCCAACACGATGATGCCGTCGGGTGCACCGCGCGTCGGGTCCCACGCGGGAAAGCGCGACTCCAGCGGATAGAGCAACCAATTGCCGAGCGGCGAAAAGGCGGTGAGCGCGAACAGGACCAGCGTCGTCGCGGCCAGTTTCCGGCCGAGCCCGGCAAAGCGCGTTGCCATCAGCACGACCGAGATGATCCCGAGCTCGACCAGAAGATTGATAGGCAGCACCGCGGCGCCGAGCGTCTTGGAAAGAACGAAGAACAGGAGAAACCTCGCTGAAATGATCGTGCCGGTGACACGCAGGCTTGACCCGCCCGCTTGTCTTCAGAAATCTTCTTGGAAGAGGATCGATTGCCGGGTCAAGCCCGGCCATCGCACGATCTGATGACGAGCCCTGTGAAACCAATCGGACGCGGCAAATGACCCATCATCACCTGCATTCAAGTCCCGAGACCTGCCATTGGGGCTTCTTCGAGGCCGCTCTCAAGCCCGTCCTCACCGTCAGGAGCGGTGACGAAGTCACCGTCGATACCATTAGCGGCGGCCCGGACGTCCTGCCCGACCGGAGCAAGTTTCACATTCCGCCGGAGGCGTTCGAGGTACATGCCAAAAGCGAGCGCATGCTCCCCGGTCATATCTTGACCGGCCCGATCGCGGTCGACGGCGCCGAGCCCGGCGACGTGCTTCAGATCGATATCCTCGACGTCCAGCTGCGGCAGGATTGGGGCTGGAATCTGATCAGGCCGTTGTCGGGCACCTTGCCCGACGATTTTCACGAGACGCGCATCCTCAACATCCCGCTGGACCGGACGCGGATGGTCGGCCGCATGCCCTGGGGTCTCGACCTGCCCCTCAAGCCGTTTTTCGGCGTGATGGGCGTGTCGCCGCCGCCGGCCTGGGGCCGCATCTCCTCGCTCGTGCCGCGCGCCATGGGCGGCAATCTCGACAACAAGGAGCTCGGCGCCGGTGCGACGCTGTATCTGCCGGTGTTCGTCCCGGGCGCAATGTTCTCCTGCGGCGACGGCCATGGCGTGCAAGGCGACGGCGAAGTCTGCGTCACCGCGATCGAGACCGCGCTCCAGGGTCGCTTCCGGCTGACATTGCGCAAGGACTTGCGGTTCGACTACCCGCGCGCGGAGTCGCCGACCCATTACATCACCATGGCGATGGACCCCGACCTCGACCAATGCGCGGTGCGTGCGCTGCGCGACATGATCGTGCTGCTCGGCGAGATCCGAAACCTGTCGCGCGAGGACGCCTATACGCTGTGCAGCCTCGCGGCCGATTTGCGCGTCACCCAGACCGTCAACGGCTCAAAGGGCATCCATTGCATGATCGAAAAAGCGATCGTGCACGGCTGAGCCGGGCCACATCTTCCCGACCTCTCGACGCGACGCCGCCGCCCGGGATTCCGCGCGGCGTGCTTGATCGCGTCTTTTTTCCAGCGATTCCAACGTGCTGCTCCACCGTGACAACCCGGATTTGACTTCCGCCCCTAAATCTAAATAGAGTCTTAATCGTTACTTTTATGTACCTGAGTAAGAGGCTAGCGTTCGGGCCATGGCCACCGAAAAAGCCGAGACTGACCGCATTCCCGTAACCTTGGCGCTCTCGACCATCACCTACCTGGAGAAGTTGGTGAGGCAGGGCACCCACGGCACCAGCGTCCCCGGCGTCGCACGTACCTTGATCGAGGAGGGCATCCGTCTCGCCATCAAGGACGGACTTTTGTCGATTCGCGACAACGGCAGGACGTGAACGCGCACGCGCACTGAGCGGGAAGCGGACGGATCTCGGCGACTGATGGCCAGATGTCGCAACCTGGGACCGTTACAAATGCCTGTTCTCTCACCAACCTGGACCAACGAACGCGTTGAACTTCTGAAGCAGCACTTCGAGGCCGGCCTGTCCTGCCGCGAGATCGCCGCCGACATCGGCGTCAGCCGCAATGCCGTGATCGGCAAGCTGTCGCGACTGAATCTCACGCGCGGCCGCTCGCTCGACGAGCGCAGGCCTCAGGACCGAACGAGCGCGCCGCGAGCGCCGAAGGCGGTCCCCCGGCTGCAATTTGAAATGCTCGCCACGATCTATGGCGAAGCGGACGCGCCGGTCGCGACCGGGCCGATCGACGATGCCAATCGCTGCTCGCTGATGGAGCTCGGCGAAAATCGCTGCCGCTGGCCGATCTCGACGCCGGGTGCGGAAGATTTCTGTTTCTGCGGCAATGCCGCGCATGACGGCCAGCCCTATTGCGCCGGCCACAGCCGCCTCGCCTATCGGCCGAATTCCCGCACTCGTGTCATGCGAGGCTGAAGCGGGCCATGCCGGCTCCCGCAACGAAAAACCTCCGGCAGGGCACTACCGGAGGTTTCTGGAGGCTTAGCATCAAGCTAAGAGCCGTGAATTTTCGAAACCGGCTGACAGCTATATAGCTGAGCAACTCAGGTAAGTAAATAAATTTGGTCGCGATCGAATCGCATAGCTCGTCTTCCGGGCTCGCGGAGGAGATCCGCGCTTCCGAAAATCAACATGTCATCAAGAAAAGAACCCCGGCGGTTTCCCGCCGGGGTTCTCTGCTCGATAAGCGCGGTCGATGATCAGAAGTTGCGCTGAGCGCGCAGCATCATGGTGACCGAGTTCTGGTCCTTCAGCTCGTACACGGCCGCCGGCTTCGCAGCGGAGGCGACGCCCGGGCTGTTGATGGCGCCAGAGTACTTCTGGTCCAGACGCGACCAGCTCAGGTCGGCCGTGAACGCCAGGTTCTTGACCGGAGTCCACACGGTGTTGACACCGACCACCGCGAAGTTGAAGTCCGGATTACAGGTCGAGCCGGCCACTGCGATCCCGGCGAAGTTGGTGCAGATGAGGGCCTTGCCAGAGTCGCCGTACTTCAGCTGGGCATAGCCACCATAGACGGCGCTCGCCCAGTTCGGGTTCCAGTTGTGAGTGTAGCCACCACGGAGACCCCAGGTCTTGACGGTGTCGATGCCGGTGCCCGTTCCAAAGACGCCGTCGGCAAGACCGGCGAAGCCGGTGCTCTGATACGCGCCCGTGCCGCTACCGCTGAACATGAAGAAGCTCTGCGGGAACAGGCTCTGGAAGTTGTAACGCGTTGCACCGTCCGTGTAGACGGCCTGCAGGTTGATCACGTCGCCCGCACCGGTCGGGATATTCTTGATCGACAACGCGCCCTGAACAGCCCAGCCCCACTTGTCGGCGGGATGACCCGAGGGTTCGGTCGTGCCGTAGTAGCCGGCATGGAGGTCATGCCCGACAACCGACAACTGGGCCAGACCCCAGGCCTGGTCGACGCGCACGTTGCCGAGGATGTCGGGAGAACGCGTGCCACCCCAATCGTTGGCGCCATAGACGCCCGTCACGAACTGGGCAGCCGTACCCGACGATACGTTCCAGAGATTCGACTGGCCGTTGTTCGCCGACGTCTCGTCCTGCAACGCGAACGAAGCGGTGATGCCCTGGCCGAAGTCAGCCGTGTAGGCCGCCTGGTTCACACCGTTGACGTGGTTGGAGCCGCCCGGGATGGTATCGGGACCGCCAGCCGGATAGCTCTGCCACGGGGCATCGAAGATCGAGACCGTGCGACCGAAGGTGAAGCCTGCGAACTGGATGAACGCATGGTAGAGACCGAGCGTTGCCGCACTGGACGAGATCGTCGACGGATTGCTGCCGGTGGCGTTGGTCGAGTCGTAGCTGAAGACCATGTCGGCGTAGGTGCGAACGACGCCGTACTCGGTCGCCGTGCGGGTGTCGACGTTGAAGTCGAAACGGGCGCGGCTGTAATAGTAGTTGGTGACGCGGTTGTTCGACCCGCCGTTCGCGCTGCTGGTGCTGTTGTTGAAACCGTAGTCGCCGGCGCCGCCGAGAATCGCGTCAGCGCGCAGGTAACCGCCCAGCTTGATGCAGGTGTCGGTGCCGGGCATGTAGTAGAAACCGGCGCCGTAGAGCGAGCAGACCTTCACGTATTCGACCGCCTTGGCCTTGACCGGAAGATCAGCCGCCTGAGCTCCACCGGCGGCGATCAGGGTCGCCGCAGTGCCGAGCAAAAGGCTCTTCACCACTTTCATTTAAAACCTCCAAGTTGCTCATTTTACGGAGACCGGACCGTGAGGCCCCCCAGATCCCCGTCTCTTCAAAATCCGCTCGGCCGCTTCGCGCTTTCGGACGTACCCGCATTCGAACGCGAGGGACGTGAGCGAACCACCTGCAACGGGACGATCGAGAACCCCCCACCGTCACGAAGCAATATGCCTGCGCCTTTCCGTTAATCAAAATAGTTTATTAGATCAGCTTTGTGGTTTCACTAACCCTGTGTCTGCGGCGCCACACCGGACCTGAGCCAAAAGGCTGATCGGATCATATTTGTAATTTCCGTGACATAATTACCCTGCCCTGCACTTGCGTCAGAGCAGAGTTGCGTGGACTATGCCCGCCGCGAATTAACGGTCGGAAAGAGATCCGCCTGCGGGAGTGACGCTGTGTCAGCGACGAGGAAAGAAGGGGCGCGCCTCCGCTCCGCCGGCAATCTCGATATCATCAGGCGATTCACCTGGGAGATATCGTCGATCAACATGTATCTGGAGGAGCTGCGTCAGTTCTGGGCCAGAACGCTCGGCATCAGCGGACCGCAATGGCTTATTCTGATGGCGATTTCCGATCTCGACAAGGACGATGGCGTCCCCGTCAACGTGGTCTCGAAACTCCTTCACGTCGACCCGTCCTTCGTCACAACCCAGTCCAAGCTTCTCGAGAAGAAGGGCCTGCTGCGGCGTCGCCCCTCGCCTACCGATGCGCGCGTGGTGCGGCTGTCGCTGGTCGAGAAGACGCAGAAGCACATCGCCAGTCTCAACGAACAGTACAAGACGATTCGCGAATTCGTTTTCCAGGAGTTCGACGAGGACGAGCTGACCGAATTCACCGCCAAGCTCGCGACGCTGAAGACCCGGCTCGAGAAAGCCTGCATCAGGATCTCTCTCGACTTCTGAGGCGCAAATCCGCGTCTCGGCCCGGAGGCCGCGCTCAGATCCGCTTGCCGGCCGCGCCGAGCTGCGATTCGAGCCAGTCGAAGATGTATTCGTTGGCAAGGCTCGGATTGTCGGCGTGGGCCTGGGCCGCGCCGGTCTCCGCCGCGGTGAACACTTTCAGCACGACGTCCGAGCTGCCGAGCCGGGATGTCTGCACGATCTGACGCGCCCGGTCGGCCTTGAGCCAGCCGTCCTCGCCGATCGTGATCAGCACCGGACATTCGGCACTGGAGGCCATCAGCGGCGCATGCGGCACCGGAACGATGCTGAGGTCGCTCATCGCGAAACGGCTGGCCAGGAAAGATCGTTCGTGCAGGTCCCACAGACCGCCGTCACAAACCGCCGCCGCCAGGCGCGGCTCCTGCAACACGGCGCGCGCCACGAACGAAGAGCCCCACCCGTCCGCCACGATCGCGACGCGATCGAAATCGACGTCGCCGCGCAGTTCCAGATAGTCCATCACGCTGCCAATCGAGCCCTCGAGGTCGCGACGCTGCAGCAGCGTGTTGGCGTAGTCGTCGCGCTGGTCGCCGAGCAGGTCCAGCGCCAGCATCGCAAAGCCCCGCTCACGCGCATGCGGGGCAAGCTTGACCAGGAACTCCTCTTTGCGATGTCCGGGCTCGCCGATGCAGATCACCGTCGGCGCGCGACCGTTCGCCGCAGGCGCGGGCAGGAAGTAGCCCTGCAGCGCATGTCCTTCGATCCAGGGGATCGTCACGACTTCACCGGCCGGCCCGCGCGCGGTGAGGAAGCGGCGGGCGCATTCCTGCATCGCGAGCACCGCGACCCAACGGCGCTCGTCGGCGGGATCGAGCGGCATCGCGGCCGCACCGTAATAGTTCATCGCGCGCAGCCAGTTGCGCTGCGCGGTTACCAAGTGGCCTTCCGCGAACGCCGCCTCGGCGCGATGCCGGTTGGCCCGAGCCAGCTTCTTCCACTCGCGATGCCAGGATTGTTCGTCGCCGCGCTTCAGCTGCCGCGCGATCATCAGGCATTCGGCGATGGTGGCGCCGCCCTCCTGTGCCGCGGTCAGCAGCCGCGTGAACTCAGCAGAGATATCCTCTCTCTCCGGGCAGAGGATGAAGTCGTCGGAGAGGCATGCGGGTATCATCGGAGCTACGCTTTATGATGGCGTGACCCTGATTCACTAAACTATTTTAGTTCCCTAACCAAGCTGCCGTGCGCCGAATGAGACCCGTTCGAGATCACCATCGCTTGAACGCGTGATACATGTCGCATGCGTGACATTCCGTATCGCCATAAGCAGACACGCGCGGGAAGGCAGGTAAAGTGACCTGAGTAAAATTACCTGCGTAAAACCGTTGGCGTACCTCTTGCGATGACAATCATCATCCCTATCTACACGCGCGATCGTAGACGGCCTCAGCCGAGCCGCCAGCCGACCTCCTGAGCAAAACTTTCGTAGAACGCCCTGTCGTAAGCCTGCTCCGGCGCAGCGCGCACACGCTCGTCCAGGCGCTTTGCGTCGTCCCCCACGAGAATGCGCCACCGCTCCGCCTTCACGCCGTCGAGGATGATCCTGGCAGCCTGCGCAGCGGTCGTCGGCGCATCCTCGAGGAAGCTGCGGGCACGCTCGGCGAACACCGCCTGGATGTCGTCGTCCGACATCTTGTCAGCATCTGGCACGCCCGCCGCGACCATCCGCTTGCGGGTCAGCACCACCTCGTCGGGATTGAGACGTTCCGACCCGTCGCCGCTCTGCACCTTGCGTGAATTGGAGACGATCGAGGTGCCGATATGACCGGGCATCACCACCGAGCATTTGACATGCGGCGCGTGCAAACGGAGGTCGTTGATCAGCGCCTCGGTGAACCCCTTCACCGCGAACTTCGCGGAACTGTAGGCGGTGTGCGCCTGGCCCATGCCGATCGAGGCCCAGAAGCCGTTGACGCTGGCGGTGTTGACGATGTGGGCTTCATCCGCCTTGACCAGCATGGGCAGGAAGGTGCGGACGCCGAGATAGACGCCGCCCCAACAAATGTTGAAGGTGCGCTCCCACTGCTCGCGCGTGTTGGTGAACAGGCTGCCGCCACCGCCGATACCGGCGTTGTTGAACAGCAGGTGGATCTTGTCGGTCTTCTGCTGCTCGACGAGCTCGTCGCGGAAGCGCTTGAGATGATCCTCGATCGAGACGTCGGCGACATGCGTGGTGACGCGCAAGCCCTGCGGCAGCTTCTCGACCTCGCACAGTCGCTTGGTCTCGGCCATCGCGGCTTCCGAGACGTCGCACATCGCAACATTGCAGCCCTCGGCCACGAGCTGCCGGGCGAGCTCGCGCCCCATGCCCGTACCGCCACCGGTGATAACAGCCGTCTTTCCAGCAAATTCCTTCATGGGACTTTCGGCCCCTCCCCTTGTCGTTACGTTTCTTCATCGTTGGCACGCCGCGGATGCGACGCGCACAAAATGTAGCAGCGCCGCATCCGCAGGTAAAAGCGGATCGGCGCTGCATCTCGACGTCTGTTATTTCGGCATGCGGACTATTCGGCCGCCTCGGTGTGCCGTCCGTCCAGCGCGCCAAGCGCCTCCAGCGCCTTGCGGGTCGCCGCCTGCTGCGACGGTGAGGCCTCCGGCATCGGCGCGCGCGGATACGTCTTCGGCAGGCCCTGGAGCGTCTGCGCGTAACGCGTGCAGGCGGGCAGATTGTCGGCGATGATGGCGTTCCACAGCGTCAGCAGCTTCTTGTGGAGCGCGAGTGCGCGTGGATGATCGCCTGATTTCACCGCGTCCCACAGCGCGACGGAAGCGTGCGGCGCCGCGGTCAGGATCGCGGCGATCGAGCCATGGGCGCCCAGCGTGTAGGACGGATACATCAGCGCATCGACCGCGCTGTAGATCAGCTTGTCCGGCGCCATCATCATGAGGTCCGCGAACAGCTTGAGGTCGCCCGCGCTCTGCTTGACGCCGACGACCAGCGGCACCTCGGTCATGATCCGCGTCAGCAGCGCCGGCGACAGATAAGACCAGGGCACGACGTTGTAGATGATGATGGGCATGCCGGTTTCATCGGCCATGGCACGAAAATGCGCGACCATCGCCTCGTCGTCCGGCTTGAACAGGTAGTGCACCGGCGTGACCTGGAGGGCAGCGACATTCATGTCGCGCACCAGCTTGCCGCGGCGGATCGCATCGCGCGTGGAGTCGACGATGATGCCGGCGATGACGGGGATGCGTCCCCTCACCGCCTCCACCGTCGCCGTCATCAGGTCGCGATATTCCTCGTGATCGAGCGTGTGGCCCTCGCCGGTCGAGCCGCCGGCCGCAACGCCATGCGCGCCGGCACCGATCATCCAGTCGACCTGCGGCGCCACCAGCTTGGTGTCGATCTCGCCGTCTTTCCGGAACGGCGTCGTCATCGGCGGAATCACGCCGGTCGGTCGTACCTTCATGGTCTGCCCTCGCGTTTCCGTTGGTCCTGCTGCGGTCCCGCTCTCCTGGCGAGTATTCCGCACGCCTCGAAGCGTACCGGCTGCTTGCGCCTTGTGAAGCCCTGCCGGCGCGGCGCAGCCCCCACAATCGCTCATCCCTGACTTGATTCCTGGGGGTTCCCCGTATTTGTCCGGCTTCGGTTTAGGGGCAATTTTTTTACAATCCGAATCGTCCAATGGGGAACGCTGGACGCGCAGGCCTGGCCGACGTGTCGTTTACGACACAGGCTGTGGCACTCGGCTTGCATCCTCCTCGTGGTCGAAACTACCAATGAGGTGACTGGAATGTTCATTACCGTCGTTGCCGTACTCTGCCGGCTTGGCGCTGCTGCCTCGGGCAGCTGTGTCGAGGAGATCGTGACCGACAGCAATATGACGCCCGACATGTCGATGATGGCGTGTGCCGTCGGCGCACAGGCCCCGCTGGCAAAATGGATGGACGAGCATCCGATCTATCACAACAACTGGCGCCTCGAGCGCTACAAGTGCGTGCCGGGCCATTACGAGATCAAGGGCCACGCCTAAGGCCCCGCAAAACTACTGATACCGAGGAGACGCCCGGGGGCCGCTGTCGTTCCTCCGCGCGGTACGATCAGCGCCAAGGCTCACGAGCTACAAAGCCTCGCCAGCTACAAGTCTCGCACGGGACGGCGCGCAGCGTGACATCAGTCACGCTCCCTCTTTAAGCCACCGCCTGCAAAATCATCGCACGCGCGCGCCGCCCCTCCGGCGTCGGCATCAGCGCGAAATTGTGCGGCTGGTCGCGCCACAGATGCAGCTCGACCGACACGCCAGCCGCCCGCGCCCGCGCGGCGAGATCGACGCTGTCAGGGTACAGCAGATCGCGCGTGCCCGAGAAGATCGTCATCGGCGCGAGTGAGCGGAACGCGCCGCTGAGCGGGCTGACGAAGGGATGGCCGACATCGAGCTCGCCGGCATAGAGCCGCGCCGCTTCGATGATGCCGGGAATGTCCTGGATCGGATCGCGTACGGCGATCTCGGCTTGCTCGGGGCGGCTGACGGACGCGTCGGCCGCAGGCGAGATCAGCACCAGCCGATTCGGTTGCCGATGGCCGCGGTCGCGCAACCACTGGCACGCGGCAACGGCAAGGCCCGCGCCGGCCGAATTGCCGACCACCGTGACCTTTGCGGGCCCTGCGTCCTCCAGCAGCATCCGCAACAACTCGGCTGTCGCCGGCACGACGTCTTTCGCGGTCGCGCGCGGTGCAAGCGGATAGACCGGCACGACGCAGACGACGCTCGCCTTGCGGGTCATTTGACCGACAAGGCGCCAATGCGCCGGCACGATCTCGTTGATATAGCCGCCGCCATGCAGGAACATGACGTGATTACGGCCCTCGAAGCCCGACGCGGGCGCGGTGTAGTAGACCGGCCATCCGCCCATCTTCGTCAGCGTCGCATCGACGCCGCGGCCAAGCCCCGCAGGCTCATGCGAGGCCGGCTGCAGCGCGAGCTTCTGCACATGCGCCTGCACGGCCTCGGCGGAGGCAAGCTGCTGCTTGTAGGGAAGCAGCCCGAGCAGCAAGTTGAAAAGGCGGCTCTGCAGGCTCGGCGCGCGATCGGCTGAAGATTTCGCCAGCGAGAAATTGCATTCGCAAAGCCGCCCGATCGACAGCATCTTCGCAACGCTCATCGTCCTGCCCTCATCTGCTGCGCCCGGTCGCTGCCATCTTGCTTCTATCCATCGGCCGCCGACCTCACTTATAATGCGAGCATTCACTCGCTTTTCCTACTCGCATTCGGAATGCAGGATCATGGCGCGCAAGCCCCCGACAAATCCCCGGAAAAATGCCTCGCAGGAGCGGTCCCGCGCCACGGTTGACGCACTGATCGAGGCAACTGCTCGCATTCTGGTGCGCGAAGGCTTTGAGAAGACGAGCACCAACCGGATCGCCGAAATCGCCGGCGTCAGCGTCGGCTCGCTCTATCAATATTTCCCGAGCAAGGAGGCCCTCGTCGCAGCCGTGATCGACCGTCATCACGAGGAGATCATGGGCATCGTCCGCACGACACTCTGCGAAGTCATGGACATGCCGATCGAGAAGGCCGTGCGCCGCCTCGTCACCGTCGCGATCGATGCACACCGCATCAATCCCGAACTGCACCGCGTCCTCGCCGAGCAGATCCCGCGCGCCGGAAAGCTCGACGTCGAAGCCTTCAACCGCGAGGTCCACACCTTGGTGCGCGCCTATCTCGACAGCCGCCGCAAGGAGATGCGCAAGATCGACCTCGATATCGCAGCCTTCGTCTGTGTCAGCGCGATCGAGGCGATCGCGCACAACACGGTGCTGAACCAGGCCGCGATGCTCGCGGAGAAGACCGTGCGGACGCTGGTGGATGAGACGACAAGGATGGTGGTGGGGTTTTTGAAACCATCCGCCTAGACGTCGCCATCAGCAAGCCTCAAGGCCGCCTCGTTGCAGAATTGCCGGGCTTCAAAAATGCGTGCGCGCGCCGTGCGAGGGGGTTGAATCCCGTGCGGGAGCCCTATCTATCCCGGCAGGTGAAAATACCTTAGAAAGTCACATGATTGAGTCACCAGAATGGAGGGCCATCGCGATTGCAGCGACGATCGCATGCGTGTCGATGTCACTTTTGGCCGTCGACGCCCTCGACCTGAACGCCAGCGGGTTGACCCGGCGTCTGGAGAACGCGCAAGCCTCATTCGTGGACCCGATGGGGCAGTATCAACTTGCCTTCGCCCTTCCGACCTGGGCCCGCGGCAGCGCTCCTGCGGGAGCAGCCACGTCCCCGAAGCCGGTGCCCACGGGCCAATGAAACAGTATGCTCGGAATACGGGAGATCGCTTGACGACCAGCGATCGCGCAAGGGTTAGGCTCATCTCTTTGAAGAAAATGGTCGGAGCGAGAGGATTTGAACCTCCGACCCCTAGTCTCCCAGGATGGTCTGCCAGAAACATAATTAGGTCTATCCTTCAGTGGGTTAGGCTAGTTCTTCGACGCGCTTCGGGACAAATTTCGGGACTTTTCCCGCTTCTCCTGCATCGCCTCGATCGCGCTGCCGACCTCTTCGTCGAGGACGTGCGCGTACTTCAGCGTCGTCTTGATGTTCCGGTGATTGAGCGCCTTCTGGACTAGCTTCAGGTTCTTGCTGTCGCGTAGGAGCTTCGTAGCGAAGTCGTGGCGCTTGTCGTGGAACCTGAAGCCCTCGACACCGGCCCGCGCCCTGTGGCGCTTCCACTCGGTCTTTAGGCCGTTGTACGTCACCGGATAGCGCTGCCCTTTGACTAGGCACTTGTCCTTCCTGGTGCGCTTCGCGACGTAGGTGAACACGAATTCGGAGTGGTGGCCCTGGAGCGGCCACAGGATCGATCGGATCAGGGGCGTGATTCGGACAGTGATCTTCAGGCCGCCCTTCCCCTGCTTGACGATCTGCTGGCCCTGCCAGTTGACCTCTGACCACCTCAAAAGGCACTCGTTGAGCCGCACCCCGGATGCGTCTGCGAAGTCGAGGATGTCCCGGTAGTCCTCGCGCGCCGTCGCGTCGAACCGCTCGAGCTCGTCTGGCTTTAGCTCCCTGGTGATCTCCTCGGGCTCCGGGAGCCAGTGCTTCTTCCAGTCCGGCTCGTGGTCGAATTGAACCCGCCAAGCCTTGGCGCGCGTGAATAACTTCTTCAGCACCTCGGTGGTGCTCCGGTTCACGGTTGCCGGCGACACCAATGGCGCCTCCGGGTCTTGTTTCATCCGACCATCGACCTTCTTGCGACGGACTACCTTTTGCCCTCTCCGCCAAGCGACAAGCTTCGTGACCTCGTCGTCGTCGATGTCAGTAAGCAGCTTGTCCGGCCCGAAGTATTCGATGAGCCGAGCCAGATCGCGCTCGGTGGTGTCGCTACCGACGTGGTGCTGCCCGATCTCTTCCCAGTAGCGGTCGGCGACATCGTCCAACCGCAGAGACGCTTTCGCCTTGCCTGCGGCCTCAACGTACTTGCGAGCTTTGGCCTTCTCTACACGCTCGATGGCCTGCGCTTCTCGCTCATTCTTAACTCCCGTCGAGCCGTGAAACCGATGACCTTTGATCTGGAAGTCGAAATGGTAGATGCCGCTGATGTTGTGCCTGTAAACTGACACGGCATATCCCTCCGAGTGCGACTCTGCTTGAATTCCTCGATGTCTTGAAGATCAAAACCGCGGCGGATCTTCTTCCGGCCTCGGCCCAGATGAATGTATTTGAGTTCGCCATCGCGGACGAAGGCGAGAAGCGTCTTGACCGACACGCCGAGATAGCGTGCTGCATCCTTCGGGGGCAGGACCGGGGCCGCTTGGAGGATCGAACCTGTGTCGATCATGTGAGGGCTTCCCATAAAATCATTCCAGGCATTCGCCCTTCATACCTGCGACCGAGTGGCTCGCAAGGTGTCTCGGATGGCCCCTATGAAACAGCGGTTGTCCGAGTCCCCGGCCATATACCGCGCGCCAAGCCCGATCCGCCTTTCATTTCTCGCTAAAAAACCATTGTTCCGCACATGCCAAATGGTCAAATGGTTTGATGATTTGGCATGTACGGAAACTACATTACATTGATGCCAGTTAGTCGACTTGGATTGAGCCATAAGGCCAAACGGCATGGGCTGCATAGTTTGTACGGGTTATCCCCGGTAATAGCTGGGATGAGACACCTGCCGGCTCGGAACGTAGATCGCCGTTAGTGCAACAGTCAGTATCCCAAAAGTTGCCCAACGGTTTACCGGATGACCCTACTCCCGGCGCCGCCCCGCTGTCGTTGTAAGGATTTACAAAATTTCGCCGAAGCAAAATCAGAGCAATTGCTTGGCTGTTGCTCGGCCCTAGTTCGCGCCGGTGGTCCCAAAAGAGACGCCCGGGATTGTCCCGGGCGTCTTGAGCATCGAGGACAATTTACCGGACGCGCGCCACCCGCCGCGGGCCGACCTGCCTCTCAACCTGATCCTGGATCGACCGCGCGCGGTCAGAGATTACCTGAGCAACCTTGTGCATCCCATCAATCGCAGTTTCAGCGTCGGGCTGTGCCAATAGCACCACAAGCAGGTTGGTGAGATCCACGACGACCATGATGTCTTCGCTGATGGTGTTCATGCCATCCCTCCGCCCTTCCAAGCGGCGCCGACTTGCTCGAGCAAACCGTCCTGATCGCCAATCCCTGTGTCGACCTCGTCCTCCCGGTCGTCGCGCCCGGATAACGACCAGAAGACCTGAGACCCGCTATTGTCGCGGTATTGGTGCGAAGACGCGCCCGGCCCTTTGTGCCCGATCACGATGGGCGCCGGTGCGCTGGGATGGTTTTCGGTCGCTCCGAGGGCGGGCTCGTCGTCGCTCCGGTCTAGCTCCAGGTCCGCGTCACCCGGCCCCCATGAATGGCCCTTGCTCCATTGCTCCTGGTTTATCGCCCGGTCGAGACTGCCCAAACTGGGCTCGGTGTCGCCGATCTCCTCGCACTCGTCGGTGCAGGAGCCGCCAGCAGATGGTTCGAGGTCAGGATCTGCCTCGAGTTGGTCCAGGAAGTCGATCAGATCCTTGACCAGTTCCCGGGCATGGCGCGCCATCCCTCCGTCGATTGGTGTCCCCATGAACGCCTCAAGGCGAAAGGCAACCCTCTCGGAGGCATTGGCGAGTCGTATGATGGCTTGGTGCCATGCCGGGTGCACGGCAGCCGACAGCGCGGCGAACGATTCTTGAGGCTCCGGAAGGGCCTCTGCGGCGTGATTTTTCATTGGCGGTCTCTGGATTGACGGCTTTCGACGGCCGTAGTGTGCCAGTGGTCAGCACTGGCGCCGGGAGCAGTTCGAAACGCCGCCAGAGACGACGCGCGACGGTCTTTCCCTTTCGGGTCTTGTATAACCGCCGCCTGCCCGGCATAGTGCTGCCGTTCACGCTGGCGGTTGACCAGCGCGTTTCTAAATCGATGGCGACAGTTGATCCCGGCAAGGATCGCCCTGCCATCGCCCTGGTGCCAAACGGACCCCGGCAAGGGTCTTTGGCGGGAGTTTCGACGCTCCGCCAGCACCGTATTCCTGATTTGCAGCGATTGCCAAGCCCCTCTGGGGCGGCTTTCGCGCGCCCTTGCCCGCCCGCTGAGGTTGAGCGATTATCCGAACTGCATCGCCAAGGGAGCGGGATGATGGATGACAACGTGTACGACGCCCTGGTCGACCTCAGGGCCGCGATCATGCAGCAGAAGGAAACTCAGGATACTACGAACGACTTGCTGCGCGCTCTTATAGGAACGCTACAGGAGACCGCGCAGGCCGTGGCTGACCTTCAAGAGGTGGTGCAATCAAGAAAATAGCTCGAATAAGGCGGACCGCCTAGTGAGGGATGGTTTATGACCGAGCGCCCTGAGATGCCGTATGAGAAGGCGATCACGGAAACCGCCAAGGCTACTGGCAAAGTCGTCGATCTTGTCGACAAGGCAAGTCCCGCGATCAGCAACATTTACAACTGGATGATCGGCGATCGCATTGCGCAGGCTCGCGAGCGGAACTTAGATCAGTTCCAGAGGAAGACAAAGCGCATCATTGAAGAGCGTGATCTTGCTGACAAAACCACACCAATTCCGGAGAGCCTAGCCGTCCCCTTACTCGAGGCGGCGCAAGGCGAGCCGCGTGAAGAACTGCAGGAGATTTTCGCGGCGCTTCTCGCCAACGCAATGGATCCAGATTACGCCGACCTCGTTCGCCCAGACTTCGTGGAAACCGTCCGGGCGTGGCACCCCATAGATATTCTTACGATGACGCTTGCGATGAATAGGCTTGACGCCAGCAAGCCCTACTTCAACGAAGGTGATTTAGCTGCAGCCTATCATCTAAGACAATCTGCCGCGTCATTCTCCGTCGAACACCTCGTAAAACTCAATTGCTTGCGGCAAAATCCCAACAGCGGCTTTATGATCACCCCTTATGGACAAGAGATAATGATCGCCTCATCTGCGACACCACCGCTCGAAGCCAAACGACGGGCGCCACGATGAAGGATGATCTAGCAACCTTCGATGAAGAGGACTGGAGAAGCCTCACGGCGTCCGACAAAAAGGCTCTCAGAATATTTTCGAGGGTCGCCATAGGGTTTGAGCCCTTGGCAAAGGCCAGTGGAGTAGGCCAGAAAAGTATGGACTCACTCATCGCAAAAGGGCTGGCGATTGAAGGTGACCGGTCGTTGCACGGCCGCACCTTCAAGATCACAAACAAGGGATGGCTAGCCGTCGAGTGGCTACAAGGACGCAAGACGCGGGTGTATCCTACTCAATCAGATCGAACGTAACTCCCCACCTCCTAGCCCCTCAGGGCCGCGGATTACGTTATCGCCCCTTCCCTCGTGCCCGAGCACCCATGATCATTTTCGCAGTAATGCTAGCCGCCACGATTGAGTACCGCCAACCGGCCCCTCGCTTGAACCCGCAGATTTGCGCCAATGTGCAACGAACCGGCCCAGGCTACATCGTCATGAAAGAAACCTGGGTGCTACCCAGACTGAAACTCACGGAGGGGCGGCGTATCATGCCGATCGGTCCAGAGGGAATGATGATAGCTGGTCACTCGATGACTGATCTCATCGAGAAAACCTGTGCGGCACCGGCAAGCTAGGGTCTAAGGATGGCTCATATCGCTCAACTGGCGGCGGCGGATTTTCGTATTGCGCCAAGATCGCTTTCGCAATCTCGATTGCATTCTGAGGCAAGATCGCAAGGGAGATGTTCTCGCGATCTTCGAATTCAAAAATCAAAACCGTTGGCCTAGCTGGGTTGTCGGCTATGAGACCAATCATCCATTTGTCAGTTACAACGGTTTCAACGCGCGTCATCTGCGTCTCCTTATTTCGGCCATCTCGGCCGATGTTGAACAGTTAAATGCCACCGGGTTTTTGCTCAACCTGGTGGTCGCCAAGTCACCCCCCAATCACGCCGTACATCGACGTGCCACCGCCCCCGTCGAAGCCGCTCAGCATCAATCCAATGTAATAGTTGTTGAGACTGGAATTGTCGTTTGAGAAGGCGCCTGTGTTGCGGCTAATTCCGTAACCGCTAGTGCCATAGGCCTCCGCGATCCGGTGATCGGCGTGATTCAGCGTCTTATAGAACGCGGTCGCGCTCGACGCGCCGGGCTTCAGCACAGCTCCGATGGGCGTATTGGCGGGAACGTCATACGGCGACGAGAAGGTCTCGAACACGTATTGGCCGCTGCTCTGGTACTGGGTCTTGGCCACCATCGACACCGTGCGTTGCGCCCCGGGCGTGCCCAGCGGGTCGCTGTAGAGGACGAAGTCGCAGTCCACACCCGACAGTCGCGATGCCGATCTTGACCGTAGATCCGCCGTTGGCGAACGTGTTCGGCGCCCCCGAGCGGAAGGCGAGATTAGACGAGCCGGTTGTGTCGATCGTGTGCGAGGCGCCGTCCGATGTACGCACCCGGCCGATGCAAACCACAGACATGTTAGCGGCGTTAAGGGTCAGGCCCGTCGTGACGATGCCGGAGCCCGCCTGAACACGGGGATCGGGGCCCAGCAAGAACGGACGACCAACGAATGGTTGGATGCTCATGAAAAATCTCCGGTGATGGTGTGATCAATTAGCGGGGGGCTGTGCATTCCATTACCCAATCTGATCGAACGTAACCCTCGCCTCGGCCAAGGCGGCGACGAAGTTCGACACGTCGCTGTCCAGACCGGGCGGTGCGATGCTGGAGCCGCCGCCGATCGGGATGACATCGGCAGAGAAGCAAGAGACGGTATCGTCCCTGAAACTGCGGAGTCTCGATGCGACGGTCTCAGCGAGGTCCAGCGCGGCCGGCAAGCCCGATTGCGCTGGCACAAAGACGTAAGCCTCTACGGTCGCGTTGCTCCTGTAGCGGTTTTGTCCTCTGCCTCCACCGAATTCAATCGGCCCATTGCCTGAACCCTCGTTGTTGAAGATTACGTAGCCAAAGGGCTCCGGTTCATCAGATAGCGGATCTGACGGCTCGCCATGCCACCGCAACGGAATGGTTATGCCGCTGTCGTCGGCTTCCAGTCGTGAACGTATGGCCACCAGCGCGTCGCGTGTTGTGCTCATAATCTAGCTCGTTCAAACATGCAGGATGCCCTCTGCCCTATCGTCCGAATCGTATGCTGAGCGGCTTTCGCCAGCAGTGGCCGCGCCGATCGCCATGATCAGCGCATCGATACCGTCGATCTTCTTCGGGCTGTCTTTGTGCTCTTTCTTCGGCAGGATCGAACCGTTGACGCGGCGATCGACGACACAGTTCGAAGCCATCCACGTCAGCACCGGGTTGCCATCAAACCGGAATTTCTTGATCTCAACCCACGCCTCCAACAGCTTCGCTGGCTCGCTGTAGGTTTCTGGTTTCTTATGAACGATCTCAACCGGGAGACCGTCTTCCATGAGGTTTGCAGCGATCTGCGCTGAGCCGTAGTGTTCGAGGCGGATACTCATCACTTGGTGCGCTTCGCAGAGTGCGCGGATGTCCTGCTCGATCGCGTTGTGGTCGATAAAGTCGCCCTTGGTCGTAGTGATGAAGCCTTGGTCAGCCCACACCTTGTAGTGCGTTGTGGTGCGGTGAGCGCAAATCTCGACCAGGTCTTCCGGCAAGTAGAAGCGAGCGAACGCGTGATGAACACCTTCACGCTCGAAGACGATGAGGAGCGCGGCAACGTCGTTCGTGTCCGCCAGATCGATGCCGATCCAGGCCAGCTCGCCCGCGAAGTCGTCGATCTTCAGCGCCGTGTCGGCGCACGCCTTCCATTGCTCGATTGACAGCCAAGTCGAGTGTGAATTTTGCCAGAGGTTGAGCCGTTTGGTCCGAAACTCGCCCTCGCTGGCCGGTGAATTCTTGGCCTGCCGCGCATATGCGCGCATCTTTTCGATGTCGACGGATACATTGAGATTCGGGTTAGCCTTGGGCCACACCCGCTCATCGAAGGGATTGTCGCCCTCGTCCAGCGTGTAGATGACGCCGAAATAGGTATCGTCCTCGACCACGCCCTCGAGCACCTTGCAAATATAGTCCCGCTGTTCGTAGCAGACGCCAACGGTGGAATAGCCGGCCGTCGTGATGGCCCACATGAGCGGATTTTTCCGCGCGCCAGTGGCAGACCTGAGCACGTCGAACAGCGAGCGGTCTTTGTGCGCGTGGAGTTCGTCGACCACGGTCAAATGCGGGTTCAGACCGTCCTGCGTGGAGGATTTGGCGTTGATCGGCTGAATGCTGCCGTTGTTCTGGTGGCAGACGACCGAATTAGCCATAACCTCGAGGCCGAATGCTTCCCTGAGATCCGGCGTCGCGCGCGCCATCTTACTGGCTACGTCGAACACAATCCTCGCCTGCCCGCCGGTCGTCGCGGCTGTCTTGATCTGCGGCCCGACTTCGCCGTCGCACGTTAGGCAATACAGGGACACACCCGACGTCAGAGCCGATTTGGCATTCTTGCGGGCCACCTCGATATAGGATTGCTCGAATCGACGGCCGCCATCTGACTTCCGACGCCATCCGAACACACACACCAGCAACCACACCTGCCACGGCTCGAGCGTGATGGTCGGTGACGCCCATTTGCCCTCGACATGGGGCAGCTTCTCGATGAAGTCGCAGACGTCGGAGGCGTGCCAGGCGCTGAAGGTGTAGGCAAACGTCGGGTCGGCGGCGCGCTCCAGGTCGCGGAGATGCCGCCGACATGCAAGGCGCGTCCACTTGCCCGCAACCACCGTTCCGGCGATCACGTCCCGGCAATACCGCTCGGCGATGCCCGGATAATCACGCACAAGGGCCGCCTTCCGGTGGCGGAGGCTGGCCGTTCCCGGCGAACTTGCCCGCCTTGGGCTGTTTCGGCGATCCGATCTGCGATGCCGGCGTGTCGAAAAACTCCGCCGCATAGGTGCGGTAAGCGGAGAGCTGGCTGGTTGGCGGGGTGAGCTTCTTCACGAATTGCTCGATCAGGGATGCCTCAAGCGAGCAATATTGAGCCAGAGCGCTCTCACACCCGACCACCGACTGGCCGCGCTCGACGTATGTCGCGACCTTCTCCGCCCACAGCTTGGCCGCTCGACCTTTCAGCCAGGCGGGCTTAACCGGCTGGCCGTCGAGCACGGAAACCACCCTTTCCCGGCGCCTAACGGGCTGATCTGTGCCCGAAATGACCTTCAGCTCCGGGGGCTTTCCCTTGGGGCCTGGCCTGCTCATGGCTCAATTCCCGTTTTCGTATCCTGCATGGCCAAAAATCCGATCCCGGAACCGGTCCCAGGCCCCCAAGCCGAAGTCTGCGATGCCCCCGGGGGCCCCATAGTGCCTCGCGCGGACCGCGCTTCGATCGACTGCTTCCGGCTGGAATGGCAGGGTGACGAGGCCAGCGGCTGCCAATTGGACCGGCTCCAGAACAGCCGCTGATCGCCTCGGTGGGGGATGATGTGGTCGACCATGTCGGCCAATCGGCCGCAGCCACAGGCGCAGCGCTGGTTCTCTGGACGCGCCAAGAACGACTTGCTCTCGCGCTCCCACTTGGTGGTGTAGCCGCGCTCTCGTGCCGATGGTCTACGCTTATCGGCCTGGGCCTTGCGTTCCTGTTGGCAGACGCACCGAGCACCGCCAGCCACACGCAGACCACAGACGCAGATACGTGGTGCACGCATTGGCATGGCGCTACCCCGTACAGCTCAGCTCAATGCGGATGCACTCGCCGCGGTCAAAGACCGGCTTGACGTTGGTAAGCGTCCGCTGAGGACCACGCACGAAGATGGCGTCACTGGTGCGAGGAAAGCGTGGGTCGGTTGGATCGATGATGCCGAACGTCTGCACCGTAGGGGTGACGCCACCAGGCCACTGCTTGCGATCGAATAGATGCGTTGGCGAAATAATGATGAATAAGCTCTGTTGGGTGATGTTGCCGATCAACTGTTCCGCAGTGAGCGCGCGCACGATGGCAGGCACCTCAGCCCGGACGTTGGTCCCCGAGGTGGCGCGCTGCAGCCAGACAGGCTCGCCGCGCTTATCCAGCCTCCGGTTCAGTTGGGACAGCAGCCGGTTCATTAGCGGACGCAGGCCCTCACGCTGAGCGCGGTGCTGCCGGCGTAGGTGCCCACGGTGGTGATCTTGGCGCGCAGCGCCGAGCCGAGCACGCCATCTTGGACCGTGTTGTCTGCCATCGAGCCATCAGTCGGAACGACGGCAGTGGTCACGGGTGTAAGGCCGGACAGATTGATGACCTTGGTCCCGCTCGACGTGGTGAACGCAAAGCAGGCGACGTCAAGCCATGTCTGGCCGGCGTCAAGTGTGGTCTGAATCCAAACCTTGCAGCTCGTTCCGCCCGACCCGTAGGCGAATTGCGCCTCGATCGTGGCAGCGTTCATTCCCTCAAGATCCTGGATCGAGGTCTGAGCCTGGCCCGTCAGCGCAGTGGTGATGCCGAGCGCGGCAAGCGTATAGTCGCCTGGATTAAGCATTGGAGAGCTTCCTGAAGGGTTCGAGCAACGCCTCGACCTCTGGGGTGAATCCCCCGGTAAACGGTGCGAAGTAGTCGGTGCTGCCGGCGCCCTCGACCGTTTCGCTGCGGACGAGCGGGTCGCGGTCGCCAGAGGCGTAGAATTGCTTCACGAGCTCAATGGTGGCCCGTTCGACGGGTTCTGGAACGTCAGACGGAAGCTCGTACCCGGCGCTATAAACGACCGTGACCTTGCCTTGTGGCCACCTCACCACGCAGCCGGAGCGCAGGCGTTCGATGATCCCAGCTTCGAGATCCGCCTCGAAGTCTTCATCCGAAAGCTGAGTGTCGTTTTCGGCAATCGAGGCTATTTCCGTGATCGGGTATCGGCCAGTGGTGAGGCCATGGGTACCGCAGCGAACCCGGAAGGTTTCCTGCACTGTCTCCAGGGCAAACGCCCTGTTGCAATACGATGCGACGACGCCGCTTGCCTGACCGATCAGTTTCTTGAGCTTCTCGTCAGATGCACGATCGACGATGCCCAACTCCGCCTTGACGGTGTCGAGGCGGGTCAGATTGAGGTCAGTGGCCGCAACGGTGACGGTGATCATTTCCTGGATCTCGAAGGAAAAGCGGGTGTGACGTTGTTCGACGTCAAACCGGCGGGGAAGACTGAGCTTCGCCACACCCGCTCAGGCACCTGCGCATCTCTCGAATATGCGCCATCGCAGAGGGACGCAGGGGCCGTTTGGTTTACTGCGGCGGATTTGCAGTTGGCACGCTGGACGGCTTGCCGAGAATCCACATGCCGGCCAAGAACAGGTTGCCCGTGTTTGCGGACGGCGTGATCGTCGCGCGGATGTACCGCTTCGAACCGATGTAACCGAGCTTACGGACCTCGCCGTCGTCTGCGAACGTGAAGCTCGCCAAAGCCTCGGTACCGATCATGTCCTTGTCGGCCACGGCAGCGGCGCCGCTCATGCCGCTGTCGTTGCTCTCTTCGAGCAGCACCGTGAAGGTCGCGTCGGCGTCCGACAGGGTACCGGTCACGAAAGCCAACGTAGCCGAGCCGTAACCCAGCACGTCGAGGATGGCGCTGACCTGGGCCGTGTTGTCGGTGACGGCCGCGGCCGGCGCGAACGCCGTCTTCAGATGGATGTTGTTTGCCTGATCGCGCATTGCGGTCATCCTTAGGAGGTTGCGATTTTGAGCTTGCGGATGGCTTCGGCCTTGCCGACGCCGCCGGCCACACGGCGACGACCATGGAAGCGGGTCATGCCCTTGGTGGCCTGGCTGTACGGATCGCGAAGGATGGACAGCGCCACGCGATCGAAGATCCGATAACCCTGCGAGAAGTCGCCGAAGATGATCGGATAGGCATTGCCGGCCACGTCGGGCATATCCGGCATCTCGACCACCGGGCGACCGAGGATCGTGGTCACCGGCGCATTGTTGATGCCCTGCATCGCGGTCAGGTAGTTGCCCGCTGTGTCCTTTAGCTTGCGGATGGCGCCCAGCGTAGCGCTGTTCATGCCCCAGACCGCGTTGGCGCGGTAAGGAGCCTTCAGGGCGTGGTACAGATCGATCAGGCCGTCGGCCTTGACGTTGCTGGCGTCGGTACCCGGCGTATAGGACAGGTTGCTGTCCTGCATGAAGCCAATCGGCGACAACTGCGAGGCGCCATTGACGAACGCCGTTCCTTCCTTAGCGCCCATGTCCTCGGCGAATTCGAAGGCCAGCAGCGCGCCAATGTCGAAGGACGAGTCCTCGAGCATGGCGTTCGACACGTCGACATAAGCGGCGATCTCGCGGACCTCATAGCGGTTCTCACCGAAGGTCACGGTCGTTTCCGAGCGGTCGTCGGTCTCGCCCACCCATGCAGAGGTCAGGCCACCGGTACGCTTGGGCCAACGGACGGCACCGGAGCCGGTCGACATAACGCGCGCCACGGAACGCACGGGAGAGAACAGGACGATATTGCGGTCCAGCTCTTGCTGGTAGGAATCCGGCGCCAAATAGCCGCCCGCCGTGTCGTCAGACACGCGCAGAGACTTGGCCTCATCGGAGGAAAGACGTTCCGGTCCGCGGCGGATGAACGCGTCCCAAGCCTTCTTTTCGATCTCGGCGCTAG